>NZ_AOHM01000022.1:0-200830 GCF_000510895.2 Pseudomonas sp. FH1 | reverse complement strand
GCGTTTTGAGACTGAAACAGGTGTAAACCTATTTCAGGACTAGACACTGCGATTCAGATCAGAACCTGAACACTTCCATATCCGTACGAATCGGCGTTGCCATCGGCATCTTCGGCTTCTGCGGTTCTGCCGGCTTAGCCTGTACCGGGGCGCTTTGCTTGCGCGGCGCTTCGGCAATCGGCGGCTGGTTGGCCAATGGCTTGAGGGCCACCGACAGCTGCTGTGCCAGATGTTGCAGCAACACGCCCTGGGCCTGGACCTGGGACGCGGTGGTGCCAGTGTGTTGTTCCTGCAGGTGCACGATGCGGTTGTCGCGTACCTGGCCACGACGATCGATCAAGCGCCATTGCGCATCGAGGATCGCTGGTTGCGACGTACCGGAGTCAAGACGGGTGATGGTCAACAACACTTGCACATCCGGGGTAAAACCAGTCGGCGCGGGCGCCAGCACCACACGCTGGCTGTCCAGTTGACCCGCCACCTGGCGCAACATCAATTGGTTGATGTCGGAGGACAAACTACCCGCCCAACGGCCATCGGTTGAACCTTGCAGGCTGCCGTCGTTCTGACGTTGCAGCAGTGTTTCGCGTTGCAGGTAGTCGGCAACGACCACCGGGCCCAGCAAGACAGCCATGCCGGCGGTCTGTGCAGGTTGAGCCGGACTTCCGCTGTCCAGCTGGTACAGCGACACCGGCTGGTGTGTGCTGCAACCCGCCAACCCCAAAAGGCCAGCGAGCACAAAAAATAAAGGAAGGCGTGGAGCAGTCATCATCCCATCCAGGTGGCTGCCACAAGGCGAACCACAATGTAATACTAAAAATAACCTAAACACGCTCGGCCACGCCGGCGCTGGAAAGGCCATATCATCCGTGAATATGCGCCATGACTCCAGCGCCAAAGCGTCGATCTACGGGTTAAATCGTAGATCGAGGGCTCTAATCCGCCTTAAACCGGTGTTTCCACCAACAAAGCATCCACTCGCTGGAAGCCACGTGGCAATTTGTTACCACGCCGGCCACGTTCTCCCTTGTAGTGCTCAAGGTCGTCAGGACGCAACGACAGGGTACGTTTACCGGCCTGAAGCACCAACGTCGCGCCTTCCGGGATCACTGCGATGTCGGTCACGTACTCTTCGCGACTGGCCACCCGCTCGCCGGGAATACCAATGATCTTGTTGCCCTTGCCTTTGCCCAACTGCGGCAGGTCGCTGATCTTGAACACCAGCAAACGCCCCTCAGTGGTCACCGACGCCAGCCAGTTGCTCTCGCGGTCGTCCACCGGACGAGGCAGGATCACCTTGGCGTTGTTCGGCAGGCTCAGCAAAGCCTTGCCCGCCTTGTTCTTCGCCTGCAGGTCTTCACCTTTCACCACAAACCCGTAGCCCGCGTCGGAGGCGATCACGTACAGCGCATCGTCGTCCGGCAGCAGCACGCACTCGAAATTCGCCCCGGGCGGCGGTGTAAGGCGCCCGGTCAATGGCTCGCCCTGCCCCCTTGCGGATGGCAAGGTGTGGGCCGGCACCGAATAACTGCGCCCCGTGGAGTCGATAAACACCGCAAACTGGTTGGAACGCCCGGCGGCGGCGGTCTTGAAGCCGTCGCCAGCCTTGTACGACAAACCAGTGGCGTCAATATCATGCCCCTTGGCGGAACGAACCCAACCCTTTTCCGACAGAACGACGGTAATTTTCTCGTTTGGCAGCAGTTCGGTTTCTGTCAGCGCTTTGGCTTCGGCGCGCTGGACGATTGGCGAACGACGGTCATCGCCGTAGGTTTCCGCGTCTTTGATCAGCTCGCTGCGCACCAGCTTCTTCAGCTTGGCTTCGCTGCCCAGCAGCGCTTGCAGCTTGGCTTGTTCCTTGAGCAGCGCATCTTGTTCGTCGCGCAGCTTCATTTCTTCCAGCCGCGCCAACTGACGCAAGCGGGTGTCGAGGATGTAGTCAGCCTGGATCTCGCTCAGCTCGAAACGCGCGATCAGCTCGGCTTTCGGGTGTTCGGCGGTACGAATGATGTGGATCACTTCATCCAGGTTGAGATAGGCGATCAGCAAGCCGTCCAACAGGTGCAGGCGACGCTCGACCTTATCCAGGCGGAATTGCAGGCGGCGACGCACGGTCTGCACCCGGAACTCCAGCCATTCCACCAGCAAGTTGCGCAGGTTTTTCAGCTGCGGCTTGCCGTCCAGGCCGATGATGTTGACGTTGACCCGGTAGCTGGACTCCAAGTCCGTGCTGGCAAACAGATGTTGCATCAGCACTTCGTGGTCGACCCGGCTGTTGGTCGGGATGATCACGATGCGGCAGGGGTTTTCGTGGTCGGATTCGTCACGCAGGTCGGCAACCTGCGGCAATTTCGACGGCTTGGCCTGCATCAACGCGGCGATCTGCTCCAGCACCTTGGCACCGGACACCTGATGCGGCAGCGCGGTGACGATAATGTCGCCATCTTCGATGTGGTACACGGCGCGCATGCGCACCGAGCCCTTGCCGGTTTCGTACATCTTCAGCAGGTCGGCGCGCGGCGTGATGATTTCCGCTTCGGTCGGGTAGTCCGGGCCCTGGATGTGTTCGCAGAGCTGTTCCACCGTGGCTTTGGGCTCATCCAGCAAGCGCACGCACGCGGTGGCGACTTCGCGCAGGTTATGCGGCGGCACATCGGTGGCCATGCCGACGGCGATGCCGGTGGTGCCATTGAGCAGGATATTCGGCAAACGTGCCGGCAACACCAGCGGTTCATCGAGAGTGCCGTCGAAGTTAGGCCCCCAGTCAGCGGTGCCCTGGCCCAACTCGCTCAGCAGGACTTCCGAGTAACGCGACAGGCGTGCCTCGGTGTAGCGCATCGCAGCGAACGACTTGGGATCATCCGGCGCACCCCAGTTGCCCTGGCCGTCTACCAGCGTGTAGCGATAGCTGAACGGTTGGGCCATCAACACCATGGCTTCGTAGCAGGCGGAATCGCCGTGGGGGTGGAACTTACCGAGCACGTCACCGACGGTACGCGCCGACTTCTTGTGCTTGGAATCGGCGTCCAGGCCCAACTCACTCATGGCGTAGATAATGCGCCGTTGTACAGGCTTCAGGCCGTCGCCGATATGCGGCAAGGCACGGTCCATGATCACGTACATGGAGTAGTTGAGGTAGGCATTTTCGGTGAAGTCAGCCAGCGACCGGCGTTCTACGCCATCTAAGCTGTCTGCGAGGATGTCACTCATGCGGGCCTCATCATGGTCGGGTAAGGTGCTGCGGAACTGCCGCTGCACCGGGTCAATTCAAAAAAACAGGGGCTCATGGGCGAGCGCTCCAGCCACCGGCAGGGGCGGCGAAACGATAGACCACGGGGCGCGTTTCACCATCGGCACGCGGGCCGAAGTTGTTGTCGATGCCCAGCCAGGCACCGTCGGCATCCACCACCAGGGCTTCGGCCAGGCCATAGGGCTGGGGATAACGCCGCTCGGGCGTTAGGGTCTCGTCGGCAAACGACCAGCACAGCTCGACCTTGGCCGTGACCGCATCCCGCCGGCAAATCTGGAACGCATTGCGCTCCAGGGTAAACAGCTTGCCGTTGAACAGCGCCAGGTCGGCGAAATCCTTGGACACCGCCTTGGCGTTCGGGAACTGGGCCGGTTGCACTTCCTGGCCGGCCTCGCTCAACAAGACGCAGGGGCCGTCACAGTCCCACAGGCTTTGCGGACGCTTGATCGAGATCAGTCCACGTCTTTCGCGCTCAGCGGCCAGCCAAATCTGGTTGCCTTCGGGGTTGATCGCCAGGCCTTCAAACAATGCATTGAAGTGCAGCAGCATGCCGCTGGCGCGCGCTTCACGCACCATACCCGGCGCAATCTTCAACCACTCAGGCGCACCCGTCACCGGCACCTGCAGCACCGCCGCATGGGCTTCGCTGACGATGTAGCGGTTGCCGGCGGCATCGCAGGTGATGCCTTCAAAGTCCAAGTCACCACCGCGAATGAACGATGCGGCCTTGGTGCGCGAACGCAAACCCCAGGGCAACCCGGACTCGGGCACCGGTGGCACGTCGATCTTTACCGCCTCGGCCTGCCAGGTCGGCGCGCTGATATCCAGGCGGTAGATCTGGTCATCATCGCGGTCGGAAACCGTCCACAACTCCGTGCCACACAAGGCCAGGCCCGACAGGTTACCGCCGCGCATGCCATCCACCGGGTGCTCGGACAGCAGCTTCAGCTCAGACACGGGTGCGGCAACCACTGGGGTAGCCGCCAGCCCGCTCAACATCAGGATCGCCAGGGCGAAACCTGTGCGCATCAGCCCAGAACCTCGGCCAGGTTGCCTTTGGATTCCAGCCAGGATTTGCGGTCCGGCGCGCGTTTCTTCGCCAGCAGCATGTCCATCATTTCCGAGGTGGCGGCGAAGTCGTCGCCCAGGGTCAACTGCACCAGACGCCGAGTGTTCGGGTCCATGGTGGTTTCGCGCAGCTGCGGCGGGTTCATTTCACCCAGGCCCTTGAATCGTGTGACCTGTGGCTTGCCGCGCTTCTTCTCGGCCACCAGGCGGTCGAGAATGCCGTCGCGCTCAGCCTCGTCCAGGGCGTAGTAAATCTCCTTGCCCAGGTCGATCCGGTACAACGGCGGCATGGCGACGTAGACGTGGCCGGCATCCACCAGCGGGCGGAAGTGCTGCACGAACAGCGCGCACAGCAGCGTGGCGATGTGCAGGCCGTCGGAGTCGGCGTCGGCGAGGATGCAGATCTTGCCGTAGCGCAGTTGGCTCATGTCCGCCGCGCCTGGATCTACCCCAATGGCCACGGCGATGTTGTGCACTTCCTGGCTGGCCAGGACTTCGCTGCCATCGACTTCCCAGGTGTTGAGGATTTTGCCGCGCAACGGCAGGATCGCCTGGAATTCCTTGTCTCGTGCTTGCTTGGCGGAACCACCGGCGGAGTCACCTTCCACCAGGAACAGCTCGGAGCGCATCGGGTCTTGCCCGGCGCAATCGGCCAGCTTGCCGGGCAATGCCGGGCCCTGGGTGATGCGCTTGCGCTCGACCTTCTTGCTGGCCTTCAGGCGACGGCCGGCGTTGTTGATCGCCAGTTCCGCCAGGGCCAGGCCCAGTTCAGGGTGTTCGTTGAGCCACAGGCTGAACGCGTCCTTGACCACGCCGGAGACAAACGCCGCTGCCTCGCGGGACGACAGGCGTTCTTTGGTCTGGCCGGAGAATTGCGGCTCCTGCATTTTCATCGACAGCACGAACGCGATGCGCTCCCACACGTCTTCCGGCGCCAGCTTCACGCCGCGCGGCAACAGGCTGCGGTATTCGCAGAATTCGCGCATGGCATCCAGCAAGCCCTGGCGCAAACCGTTGACGTGGGTGCCGCCCTGGGCGGTCGGGATCAGGTTGACATAGCTTTCCTGCACGCTGTCGCCACCTTCCGGCAGCCACAACAACGCCCAGTCCACGGCTTCTTTATTACCGGCCAGGCTGCCGCAGAACGGCTCGTTGGGCAGGCGCTCGAAGTCGCTGACGGAATCCTCCAGATACGAGCGCAGGCCATCTTCGTAGTGCCACTCGACCTTCTCACCGGTGCCTTTGTCTTCAAAGGTCACCAGCAGGCCTGGGCACAGCACGGCCTTGGCCTTGAGCACGTGCTTGAGGCGGCTGATGGAGAATTTTGGCGAATCGAAATATTTCGGGTCCGGTGCAAAGTACACGCTGGTGCCGGTATTGCGCTTGCCAACGGTGCCGATCACTGCCAAGTCGGTGGCTTTGTAGCCATCGGCGAACGTCATCTCGTACTCGTTGCCGTCGCGCTTGACCCTGACGCGAACCAGCGTAGACAGGGCGTTGACCACGGAAATACCCACACCGTGCAAGCCACCGGAGAACTGGTAGTTCTTGTTAGAGAACTTACCGCCAGCATGCAGCTTGGTGAGGATCAGCTCAACGCCGGGCACACCCTCTTCAGGGTGGATGTCCACCGGCATGCCGCGACCATCGTCGGACACTTCCAGGGAGTGGTCAGCGTGGAGAATGACATGCACCGACTTGGCGTGGCCGGCCAGGGCTTCGTCGACGCTGTTGTCGATGACTTCCTGGGCAAGGTGGTTCGGCCGACTGGTGTCGGTGTACATGCCGGGGCGTTTGCGCACCGGGTCGAGGCCCGAGAGGACTTCGATGGCGTCGGCGTTATAAGAGCTAGCGCTGGGAGTGGCCATGGGGTCTCGTCGTGAGTCGTTCGATTAAAAAGTGACCTGCGATTCTTACAATGAAGAAAAATCGAAGGATTGATACTGATCTGCGCCAATACCGGCAAAGCTCAACATGGCCGGCAATTGCTGGGCGAACCCCTGGTAACCATGGTCGCCGCCGGCCTGGATGCGCAAGGCACAGGCCCGGTAATACTGCTGGGCGAGGCGATAATCCAGGGTTTCATCCCCGGTCTGCAACCACACCTGATACCGCGCCGCGTCCTGGGGAGCCGGTACTTCCAGCTCGGCCAGCGCCGTGACGTGGTCGTGGGTCAGTTCCCAGGTTTCATCGGTGTAGAGGTTCTTCTGGGTGCCCAGGTAACCGTCGAACATCCGGTGAGGGCTGACCGCCGGGTTTACCAGCAGCGCCTTGAGGCC
This sequence comes from Pseudomonas sp. FH1, assembly GCF_000510895.2. Taxonomy (NCBI): domain Bacteria; kingdom Pseudomonadati; phylum Pseudomonadota; class Gammaproteobacteria; order Pseudomonadales; family Pseudomonadaceae; genus Pseudomonas; species Pseudomonas sp. FH1. The sequence goes on along the minus strand of NZ_AOHM01000022.1, from coordinate 194,233 downwards.
ATGGCGCTCGGCAAGATGGGTTGCATAGTAGCCGCCGAGTGAGCTGCCGACCAGCAGTGGCCGCCCCAGTTCAGCGATCGCGGCTTCCAACTGAGGAATGGCCTGACGGGGATGGTGATGCAGGGCCGGTACGCGCAATTGGTCGGCCAGGCCAATGGCACCCATTACGGTGATCAATTGAGTGGCCTTGTTGGACGCAGGCGCGCTGTTGAAACCGTGGATATACAGGATCGAAGCGGACATGCCGGGCTCTCCGTGCTTGCGCCAAAAAGGCGCAGTTTACAGGTAAATCTCAGTAGCCGTTGCTACCGTAATCCACCGTAAACGCGAAGCCGACCAAGCGCTCTACCCCCGTCTCCAACCGTCCGTCGGCATGCAGACGCAGCCAGCGGTAGCCCGGCGCTTGCTCGCTGACCTTGAAATCCTCGCTGCCCGGTGCGAACTGGATGCAGGTGGACGGCGATGCCAGCAGGCGCACGCCGTTGCGCTCGCGGTCGATTTCCTGGTGCACATGCCCCCACAGTACCGCCCGTACCTGCGGAAACCGGTCAAGCACGGCAAACAATGCCTCAGGATTGCGCAAGCCAATGGGGTCCATCCAGGCGCAACCGATGGGCACCGGATGATGGTGAAAACACACCAGATGATGACGGTTAGGCGCTTCGCTCAGGGCCTGGGCGAGCAGCTGCAGCTGTTGGTCTTGCAGGTAGCCCGGCACTGAACCGGGTACGGCGGAATCCAGCAGGGTCACGCGCCAGTTGCCGATATCGAGCACCGGCTCCAGCAGATCGCTGTGCACGGCGGCGTGAGCCATGATGTGCGGTTCGTCATGATTGCCGGGAATCCAGCGCGCCGGGGCGTCGATCTGCCGGGTCATGTCGCGAAATTGCTGGTACGACTCCAGCGTGCCGTCCTGGGACAGGTCCCCCGTAGCCAACACCAAATCGATGCGCGGCTGCTGCGCGCGCACCAGTTCAATGACGCCTTGCAGGCTTTCGCGGGTGTTCATGCCCAGCAGCGTACCGTCGGCCTCGGCAAACAAATGGCTGTCGGACAGTTGCACCAGCAATGCGGGCGCATCGGGACTCACAGTGGATACGCTCGGCAAGGCGCTCTCCCAAGGCAATCACAGGAATGGACGTGTGGCGTGATTATGCTGGGGCAGGACACAAGAGGAAACCTTGGGAAGCAGATGCAGTTCACATCTAACGCACAACTTCGAACTCATGGCCCAAGGCCAGGCAATGGCTCAACCATTCACCGAGGAACACATTGAGCTGTGCTTTCTCATCGGGCTGGTGCATGAACACGTTGGGGTAAGGATAGATGCTGCGAAAGCGTCGTGCATGTTCGGCGCTGATGACTTCGGCCATCCGCGCGTCGTGGTACACCTGCACTTCCAACTGCGGCACTGGCAGCCAGGGCAGGCTGTGTTCCTGACGTACGCGCAAGGTGGTGGTGTACGGGCAATTGACGATGACTTCCAGCGCCAGCACGCCGAGCATCTGGTCGCCGTGGGTCACGCCGATACGGCGGGCCTCCGGGGCATGGCGCATGTCGGGGAGCAAGCGCATCAGCCGCGCGTAGTTGGCCTCGCAAGCCGCTTGCAGCCCGATCAGGTCGACTCGATAACGTTCCCGTGCCTTTACTGCCATAACCCCCTCACTTCCGCGCGATTAAGCGCAAGCCATTGCAGGGCGATAATGCTGGCTGCGTTGGAAATTTTGCCGTCGCGCACCGCTTGCAGGGCATCTTCGAAGGCCCAGACGGTGACGCGGATATCTTCAGCTTCTTCTTCCAATCCATGGACGCCCCCCACACCGGCGCTGTCGCAGCGACCCAGGTACAAGTGCACATATTCGGTACTGCCGCCGGGCGACGGGAAATACTTGGTGATCGGCCACAACGCGGAGAATGTCAGCCCAGCTTCCTCCTCGGCTTCGCGGTGTGCAACCTCCTCGGGTTGCTCGTCCTTGTCGATCAGGCCGGCGACCATCTCGATCATCCAGGGGTTGTCGGTACGGCCCATGGCTCCGACGCGAAACTGCTCGTTCAACACCACTTCATCGCGCTGCGGGTCGTAGGGCAATACACACACGGCATCATGACGAACAAACACTTCGCGGTTGATCACACGGCTCATGCTGCCGTCGAATTTTTCATGGCGCAGTTGTATCTGATCCAGCTTGTAGAAGCCTTTGTAGAGATTGTCGTGCTGAACAATTTCGATCTTGTCCGGCGCCGACTTTGCAAAATCCGTCATATCCATCCCCGTTGAACCTGCGCAATTGGCGCCATCCTAACGCGCTCATGCCTCTGGATGCAGCCCCTTTCCAGTTGCCGGGATAGACGGCGGGCGTCAAACTCACTCTAATCAGCTTAGTGGCGAACTGACTGCCTTGCCGGTAGTCGAAGCTGCACAATTTCGCTCTTATCGACGGACGAAGACCCTACATGTCGCTTTTAAAAATCGCCTCCGTGGCCTGTATCGCATTGACCCTCGGTGCCTGCCAAAGCCTGTTCCAGCCCAGCTATAAAGCCCCGCTGGACGCCACCCGCGACGCCACCGAGCAAAGCAAGCCAGGCTGCGCCAGCGCCGATTGCCCGCTGGTGAACATCGACACGGTGCACTTTGCCAAGGAGCCCAAGCTGGACGCCTTGATCGAACAGCGCCTGCTGGAAATGACCCAGGCCGACCCGCTGCCAACCAGCCTCGCGACCTACAGCGAGCAGTTCCTGCGCACGGCCGCTCCACGCAACAGCATGTACTTGCAGGCCAAGGTACGTGAGCAGCATGACGGCTTGGTGATCATCGAACTCTCCAGCTACCTGGACCAGGGCGCCACCCACGGCGAGCCAGGCCGTGCGTTCATCAACTATTCGCGCCAGCAGCAAAAGGCCCTGACCCTCACCGACATGTTGCTGCCCGGCAAGGAAGACGCCTTCTGGAAAGCCGCCCAAGTGGCCCATAACAGCTGGCTGATCAGCACCCGCCTGAGCCTGGAGCCGGAGTACGTGAAACAGTACCCCTTCCAGAAAACCCCGAACGTGGCGCTCACCTACGGTGGCGTGATCCTCAAGTACCCCACCACCACCATCGCGCCGTATGCCTTGGGCCACGTCGAGTTGCAGATTCCGTACTCGCGCCTGGAAGGCATCCTCAAGCCTGAACTGGTGCCTGCGCGCCGCTGAAGGCCCGGCCCAGGATCAGCTGCAACAGCCCTGCCAGCACCAGCGCCGGCAGGGTCGCGCCGATGTCCGGATACAGATTGGCCAGCAGGTGGTAAACCGCAATGCCACCCAGCCAGGCGATTAACGCCGGCCAGCGCAGGCTGGCTAAGGCTCCCCCGCTACGACGGCGCAGGATGAAGTGATCCACCAGCACCACGCCAAACAGCGGCGCGAATACCGAGCCGATCAGCAGCAGGAAGTTCTGGTACTGAGCCAATGGCGCAAAGCAGGCGATGAGCGTGCAGATCACGCCAATCGCCAGCGCCAGGTGCTCGACCTTCAGGCGCAGCAATATCCCGCTGGAAACCGCCGCCGAGTGAATATCGGCGAAGGCGTTTTCCGATTCGTCCAACAGGATCAATAGCAGCGGGATCCCCAGGCCAGCCCCGGCCAACGCCAGCAACAGCGCGTTCACTTCGCCGCTCGGCGCAAACGCCAGGGTGTAGGCCACACCCAGGCTCATCAGCCAGAAATTACCGATAAAGAACCCCAGCGCGGTACCGCCGAACACACTTTTGGCACGCTTGCCGAAGCGTGAGTAATCCGCGATCAGCGGCAGCCACGACAGCGGCATGGCGATGGCGATATCAAAACCCACCGCAAATGGCATCGAACCGTCACCCGCCCTGGCCCAGAGTGCGGCGAGGTCGGCTTTGGCGAACAAATTCCACGTCAGCCACAGGCAGGCGGCGAGCAGCAGCCAGATGCCCCATTTGCGCAAAATCTGGCGCACAAAGGTCAGCGGGCCACTGACCGCCAGCAGCGTTGCCAAGCCGCCGAAGAACAGGGTCCACAGCAATGGGCTGGCCAGCAGGCTGCCGTCACTGAACGCCCGCGTGCCCAACAGGCTGGCTGCATCGCGCATCACGATGATTTCAAACGAACCCCAGCCGATCAACTGCAGCAGGTTGAGCAGCGCCGGCAGGCTGGCGCCTTTGGCGCCAAGGCTGAGCTTGAGGGCCGCCATGGCGGACAGGCCGGTGTCGCTGCCGATCACGCCGACGGCGGCCAGCAACAGGACACCCACCAGGGTGCCGAGGAAAATCGCCAGCAACGAACCGGACAGGCCCAGGCCCGGCGCAAGCAAGGCGCCGGTTTGCAGGACCATCAGGCCGATGCCGAGGGAGAACCAAAGGGAGAACAGGTCGCGGGCGCCGAAGACGCGCCTGGCGGTGGGGACAGCGTTGTCGGGAGAGTAGGTGTTCAAGGCAGTTGTCCTTGTGAGCGAATAGGGCCGCAAGTTTCAAGCTGCAAGCTCCAAGTAAAAGCAGAACTGCTTCTGCTCTAACTTGCAGCTTGCAGCTTGCCGCTTAAACCTTCTTGTAAAGCTGACTACCTTCCTGCTTGAACCGCTCCGCCTGCTCGGCCAAGCCTTTGGCCACATCCACATCCACCGTTTCAATGCGCTGGTTGGCCGCGTATTCACGCACTTCCTGGGTGATCTTCATCGAGCAGAACTTCGGCCCGCACATGGAGCAGAAATGCGCGACCTTGGCCGAGTCCTTCGGCAGGGTTTCATCGTGGTACGAACGCGCGGTATCCGGATCCAAGCCCAGGTTGAACTGGTCTTCCCAGCGGAACTCGAAGCGCGCCTTGCTCAAGGCGTTATCGCGGATCTGCGCGCCCGGATGGCCTTTGGCAAGGTCAGCCGCGTGGGCGGCGATCTTGTAGGTGATGATCCCGGTCTTCACGTCATCCTTGTTCGGCAGGCCCAAGTGCTCCTTAGGCGTGACGTAGCAGAGCATGGCGCAACCGAACCAGCCGATCATCGCCGCACCGATGCCGGAGGTGATGTGGTCGTAGCCCGGCGCAATGTCGGTGGTCAGCGGGCCGAGGGTGTAGAACGGCGCTTCGTCGCAGCATTCGAGCTGCTTGTCCATGTTCTCCTTGATCAACTGCATCGGCACGTGGCCAGGGCCTTCGATCATGGTTTGCACGTCGTGCTTCCAGGCGGTCTTGGTCAGCTCGCCGAGAGTTTCCAGCTCGCCGAATTGCGCGGCGTCGTTGGCGTCGGCAATCGAGCCTGGGCGCAGGCCGTCGCCGAGAGAGAAGCTGACGTCGTAGGCCTTCATGATTTCGCAGATTTCGTCGAAATGCGTGTAGGTAAAGTTCTCTTTGTGGTGCGCCAGGCACCACTTGGCCATGATCGAACCGCCACGGGACACGATGCCGGTGACGCGCTTGGCGGTCAGCGGCACATAGCGCAGCAGCACGCCGGCGTGGATGGTGAAGTAATCCACACCTTGCTCAGCCTGTTCGATCAGGGTGTCGCGGAACAACTCCCAGGTCAGGTCTTCGGCGGCGCCGCCGACTTTTTCCAGGGCCTGATAGATCGGTACAGTGCCGATCGGCACGGGCGAGTTGCGGATGATCCACTCGCGGGTTTCGTGGATGTGCTTGCCGGTGGACAAATCCATCACGGTGTCCGAACCCCAGCGAATGCCCCAGGTCAGTTTCGCCACTTCTTCTTCGATGGACGAACCGAGGGCGCTGTTGCCGATGTTGCCGTTGATCTTCACCAGGAAGTTACGGCCGATGATCATCGGTTCCAGTTCGGTGTGGTTGATGTTGGCCGGGATGATCGCGCGGCCACGGGCGATTTCTTCGCGCACAAATTCCGGAGTGATGATCTTCGGCACGCTGGCGCCAAAGCTGTGACCGGCGTGTTGCTGGTCGAGCAGGCCAGTGGCGCGGGCTTCTTCCAGCTTCATGTTTTCGCGGATGGCGACGTATTCCATCTCGGCGGTGATGATGCCTTTGCGCGCGTAGTGCATCTGCGTGACGTTAGCGCCGGCCTTGGCGCGACGCGGGTTCTTCACGTGGGCGAAGCGCAGCGCGGTGAGTTCGGCATCGCTCAAGCGTTGCTGGCCGAAATGCGAGCTGAGGCCAGGCAAGCGCTCGGTGTCATTACGCACTTCGATCCACGGCGAACGTACATCGCCAAGGCCTTTGCGCACGTCAATGATGACGTTAGGGTCGGTGTACGGGCCGGAGGTGTCATAGACCACGACCGGCGCGTTGATTTCACCGCCGAAGTCGGTGGGGGTCACGTCCAGGCTGATTTCACGCATCGGCACGCGAATGTCCGGGCGGGTGCCTTGTACGTAGATTTTTTGCGAGCGGGTAAAGGGTTGCACAGAGCCGGAGTCGACCTTGGCCGATTCACTCAGGTGCACGGTATTTTTTAGTTTTGTCGTCATCACGGGCTCTCCAACTTATCCAGGCGGTGGATTTTTGTCGGAGCGAACCTGTGACGGATGGACGCACTGAAACCAGTGCTGTGCTTGGCGCACGAGAGCTGTTCAAAAAACGAACAACAACCCGGACGAAGCACAAGAGGACTCGCCGGGTGACGAGAAATCTTGTTCCCTACGCAGGCGCTAACCTGATCAGGTTCAACGGGATCCGGTATTTACCGATCTCAGCCTTCCAACAAGGCACCCCGACAAGAACGCGGCCAGTCTAGACCATGGCGTGGGCAAATTGCCAATGGCGGTGCATTCAGCGTGATGAATGGCTCTTTTGCAGATTGTTGTGCGGTGACCGCGCCACTACACTCGGGAACTGCTTAAGGCTTGACGCCACAAAAGGCGAGCCTTAGCCTTGGGCTCGAAATTACATCCATAATATTTATCTAGGGATCGCCTCATGCTGCGCAAACTTTCACTGGCTCTCGCCGTGTCTTGTGCGACCAACGGAATGGTCTGGGCAGCTGAAGCGCCCTTGTCCGCTAAAACTGACTTGGTCAGCGTCTACCAGGAAGCGGTGGACAACAACGCCGACCTGGCCGCCGCCCGCGCCCAATACGGCGCGCAAAAAGAAGTGGTGCCCCAGGCCCGCGCCGGGCTGCTGCCGAACCTGACCGGTGGCGCCGACATCAATAACGTGCGCACCCAGATCGACACGCCCGCCGCCACCGCCAACCGCGATGCGCATTCCTGGCGGGCCACCTTGAGCCAGCCGCTGTTCCGCGCCGACCGCTGGTTCCAACTGCAGGCGGCCGAGGCCACCAACGAGCAGGCGGCGCTGCAACTGTCGGCCACCGAGCAGAACCTGATCCTGCAAAGCGCCGAAAATTACTTCGCCGTGCTGCGCGCCCAGGACAACCTGGCGTCGACCAAGGCCGAAGAGAATGCCTTCAAGCGCCAACTGGACCAGTCCAACGAGCGCTTCGACGTCGGCCTGTCGGACAAGACCGACGTGCTGCAATCCCAGGCCAGCTACGACACCGCCCGCGCCAACCGCATCCTGGCCCAACGCCAGGTGGAGGACGCGTTCGAAGCCTTGATCACGCTGACCAACCGCCAATACAACTCGATCCAGGGCATTGTCCACACGCTGCCGGTGCTACCACCGCTGCCGAACGACGCCAAGGCCTGGGTAGAAACCGCCGGCCGCCAGAACCTCAACCTGCTGGCCAGCAACTACGCCGTCACCGCCGCCGAAGAAACCCTCAAGCAGCGCAAGGCCGGGCATGCCCCGACCCTGGACGCCGTGGCGCAATACGAAAAAGGTGACAACGACGCCCTGGGCTTCAGCAACCCGAATGCGTTCGGCACGCCGTACCGCGGCGATGTGGAACAGCGCACCATCGGCCTGCGCCTGAGCATCCCGATCTACAGCGGCGGGCTGACCAGCTCGCAAGTGCGTGAGTCCTACTCGCGCCTGGGCCAGACCGAGCAACAGCGCGAAGGCCTGCGCCGCCAGGTGGTGGAAAACACCCGCAACCTGCACCGTGCGGTGAACACCGATGTGGAGCAGGTGCAAGCGCGCCGCCAGTCGATCATCTCCAACCAGAGCGCGGTGGAAGCCACGGAAATCGGTTATCAGGTGGGTACGCGCAATATCGTCGATGTGCTGGATTCACAACGCCAGCTCTACGCGTCGGTGCGTAACTACAACAACAGCCGCTACGACTACATTCTCGACAATCTGCGCTTGAAGCAAGCGGCAGGCACTTTGAACCCAGGTGACTTGCAGGACCTGGCGCGCTACTTAAAGGCTGACTACAACCCGGACCGCGACTTCCTGCCGCCGGACCTGGCCAAAGCCGCCGCCGAGCAATTGAAAGCCCGCCCCGGCTATTGAAGCAAACGCCCCAGGCCATCCAGCAAGCGCTTCAACGCGCCCTGATTGGCCTGCATCACCTTGAGTCCCGCCTGCGCCATCTTGCGCGCATCCTGCGGCAGTTCGAATAACTGGCGCACGGCTTCGGCCAAGCCTTCGGCGTCATCCACCTCGCGCAACGCCCCGGCTTCACGCATCATCGTGGTGATTTCGAGGAAGTTGAACACGTGCGGCCCCATGATCACAGGCTTGGCCAATGCCGCCGGCTCCAGGGGATTGTGCCCGCCGGTCGCCACCAGGCTGCCGCCGACAAAAGCGCTGTCGGCCAAAGCGTAGAGAAACAGCAATTCGCCCATGGTGTCGCCGAGCAGAACCGAGGTTTGCGCGGTGACGGCTTCGCCGCTGGAGCGACGCACGGTGACAAAACCTTGCTGCTGGCACAGCTCGAACATCGGCCCGAAGCGCTCCTGGTGGCGCGGCACCAGGATCAGCAGCGCGTTGGGATAGCTTTCGAGCAATTGGCGATGGGCTGCCAAGACGACGTCATCTTCACCTTCATGGGTACTCGCGGCGATCCACACCGGGCGCTCGCTGGCGCCCCATTGCGCGCGCAACGCAGCGGCCCGCGCTGGCAGCTCGGGGTCGATGGTCAGGTCAAACTTGATCGAGCCGGTGACGTCGACGGTTTCCGGGCGAGCGCCAAGGCTAAGGAAACGCTGAGCTTCGGCGTGCGTCTGCACGGCGAACAGGCTCATTTGCGCCAGCATCGGCGCCGTCAGCTTGGCAAAGCGTGCATAGCCCTTGGCCGAACGCGCCGACAGCCGCGCATTCGCCAATGCCACCGGAATCCCACGCTGGGCGCAGGCGTGGATATGGTTGGGCCACAGCTCGGTTTCCATGATCACCGCCAGTTTCGGCTGCACACGGTCGAGGAAACGTCTGGCCGCGCACGGCAAGTCATACGGCAAATAGCAATGCTGGATGCGTGGCTCGTTGGCGAACAATGCCTGGATGCGCTCGGACCCGGTGGGCGTCATGCAGGTAACAGTGATCGGCAGCGTCGGATAACGCGCCAGCAACCCGCGCACCATGGGCGCGGCGGCAATGCTCTCGCCTACCGACACAGCATGCACCCAGATCCCGCCGGGCTGCATCACCGGCAGGCCATAGGAGAAACGTTCGCCGACGCGCTTGGCATAGGCCGGCGCCTTGCGCGCGCGCAGCCACAGACGTAAAGCCACCAACGGCAGCGCCAGGTAAAACAGACAGCTGTAGAGAGTTCTATTCATGGCGGCGGAGTTTATCGGCTTTTTCAGTCGATCGCCTGCAAGCACTCGGCAAATCGTTTGGCCAGGAAGCGCGCGGCAGGTCCCAGGTGTTCGTCGCGGCGCCAGACCAACTCCACCACCAGGGCCGGCGGCGTCCATTCGCTGTCCAGCTCCACCATCTGTTGCTGATAGGTCGGGTACTGCACGATATGCCGGGGCAGCCAGGCCCAACCCAGGCCGCTCATCAGCCACTCGGCCAACACGTAGAAACTGTCGGCGCGCCATACCAGCGGGCTGGCCGCTTCGCTGCCGGGATACACGCTGGTCTGGGTCGACATCAGCAACTGGCGGAACTGCGCCAGGCGTTGGCACGTCACGTATTGCTCCTTGGCCAGTGGGTGATTTACACCGCACACCGTGACCATCTCCACACTGCCGACCACCCGTCGCTCCAAGGCTTCGGGGATCTGGTCGTGATAGAACAGCAGGCCCAGGTCAGCCTTGCGCTCCACCAACTTGCGCGCCACATCGCCTTGGGCGGCGCTGGACAGCTGCACTTCCAGCAACGGGTATTCGCCGGCCAGGGCTTCCAGGCTGTCGAGGACCGGCTGAAACAGCATGGCTTCGTCCTGGGCCAGGCGCAGGCACGCCTCCTCGCCGCGGGTCAGTGAAAGCGCCCGGCCATTGAGGCGCTCACATTGGCGCAGCACTTCGCGTGCTTCCTCCAGCAATACGCTGCCGGCTTCGGTCAACCGTGGTTGGCGGCCGCTGCTACGCTCGAACAGGCTGACGCCGAGGTCCGCCTCCAGCATTGCAATCCCATTGCTCACCGCCGACTGCGCCTTGCGCTGTTGGCGCGCCACGGCCGAAAACGAGCGCTGTTCGGCGACGCTGACAAACAGGCGCATCTGCTCCAGATCCCATTGCACGCTCATGGCTCAACCCATCTCCAATTCAGATAGGTAATGACTTTACCCCATCTGATTAAACTCTAGAATGCCAGCCTTATCTGATTGCTTTACCCCGAGGATTGACCCATGAACGTCGCTTACTACTACTTGGCCATTGCCATCTGCTCGGAAGTGATCGCCACCGTGTCCATGAAGGCCATCAAGGGCTGGAGTACGCCGATCCCACTGTTGCTGGTGATCGTCGGCTACGGCGTGGCGTTCTGGATGCTGACGCTGGTGGTGCGCACGGTGCCGGTGGGCGTGGCCTACGCCGTGTGGGCCGGGATGGGCATTGTGATGGTGAGCATCGCGGCGCTGTTTATCTACGGGCAGAAGCTGGATATCCCGGCGATGCTGGGGATGGGCCTGATTGTGTTGGGCGTGGTGGTGATCCAGTTGTTCTCGAAAACCGCCGGGCACTAGGAAAGCAGCCGCTAGCTTTAAGCGGCAAGCGACAAGAAAAAGCAGCGCGGTCGGCGTCTAACTTGCCGCTTGCAGCTGATAACTTGCAGCTGCGCGCTATACTAGCCCTCCTTTTTCTACGCCAGAGGTCCCGCGCGCATGCCTATTTCCACCGACGTTCTGATTGTCGGCGCCGGGGTTGCCGGCCTCTGGCTGAATGCGCGCCTGCGCCGCCAGGGGTTTTCCACGGTGTTGGTGGAAAGCGCCACCTTGGGGGGTGGGCAAAGCGTGAAGTCCCAGGGGATCATTCACGGCGGTGCGAAATACGCCCTGCACGGCGCCCTCACCGGCGCCTCAGAAGCCATTGCCGACATGCCGCGCCGCTGGCGTGAAGCGCTGGCGGGCGACGGTGAGCTGGATCTGACCGGCGTGCGCCTATTGTCCGAAGCCCATTACCTGTGGTCGCCCGGTACGATTGCCGGCAACCTCACCAGCTTCTTCGCCAGTAAGGCCGTGCGTGGCCGTGTCGATCAGGTCAAGGGCGACGACCTGCCGCCAGCCCTGCAAGACCGTCGATTCAAGGGCAAGGTCTATCGCCTTGCCGAGCTAGTCATCGACGTGCCGAGCCTGATCGAGCGCCTCGCGCAACTGGCCGGTGATGGTTTGCTCGCCGGGCAGCACATCGAGCCCCTGCTGGAAGGCAACACACTCGTCGGCCTGAAAGTGGACGGCCGCGAGATCCGCGCCCAGCGCATCGTGCTGAGTGCCGGCGCGGGCACGGCAGATCTGCTGACCGCGCTGGGCCTGAGCCAGCCGGCGATGCAGAAGCGCCCTTTGCACATGATCATCGCCAAAGGCCCCGGCCTGAAGCCGTTGTATGCCCACTGCCTGGGCGGCGGCACCAAGCCGCGCATCACCGTCACCACGCACCCGGCCGCCGATGGCAACTGGGTGTGGTACATGGGCGGCGACATTGCCGAAGCCGATGGCGTGGCGCGCACGCCGCAAGAACAAATCGCCACTGCGCAGAAAGAGCTTGCTCAGCTGTTGCCGTGGATCGACATGAGCCAAACCCAGTGGGCCACCCTGCGCGTCGACCGTGCCGAGCCGCTGCAATCGGGCCTCACCCGTCCCGACAATGCCTTCATCGCCGAGGAAGGCCGCCTGTTGGTGGGCTGGCCGACCAAACTGGCGCTGGCGCCGGACTTCGCCGATCGGGTGATCAACAGCCTGGAACGTGACGGCATTCGCCCAAGCGCCAGCGAGCCGCTGCCCGACCTGCCAAAACCCGCCATCGGCGTCCCTGCCTGGGAGCAACTGTTGCCATGAGCCTGCCCACCCTGCACGACCTGCATCGCCCCTTGGGCAACTCCGGCCTGATGGTTTCGCCACTGGGCCTGGGCACCGTCAAGCTGGGCCGCGACCAAGGGGTGAAGTACCCCAGCGGCTTCCAGATTCCCGGTGATGACGAGGCGCGCATGCTGCTGCAACAGGCCCGCGAACTGGGCATCAACCTGATCGACACCGCGCCGGCCTATGGCATGAGCGAGGAACGCCTGGGCCCGCTGTTGCGCGATCAACGCAAGGAGTGGGTGATTGTCAGCAAGGTCGGGGAAGAGTTCGAGAATGGCGCATCCACCCACGACTTCAGCGCGGCTCACACCCGCCTGTCGATCGAGCGCAGTTTGAAACGACTTGAAACCGATTTTATCGACCTGGTGCTGGTGCACTCCGACGGTAACGACCTGCACATCCTCAACGACTGCGAGGTCTACCAGACCCTGGCCGAGCTGAAAAAAGAAGGCAAAATCCGCGGTTTCGGCTTCTCCGGCAAAACCGTCGAAGGCGGGGTGAAGGCTCTGGAACAGGGCGATTGCGCCATGGTCACCTACAATTTGAACGAACAGGCCGAGAAAGCCGTCATTGATTATGCGGCCGCCCATGGCAAGGGCATCCTGGTGAAAAAGGCCTTGGCCAGTGGTCACGTTTGCCTGGAGTCTGGAATGGATCCAATTCGTGCGAGTTTCATGCTGTTGTTTGCGCAAACGGGCGTCGCCAGTGCTATTGTCGGGACCATCAATCCGCTGCACCTGGCCCATAACGTGGCGACCGCTGCCCAGGTCATTCGTCAACTCTGATGCCGCCCACGCGGCCGACCCCGTCGCAAGAAGGAGCCGACATGCCGCGAACGCTCATAAGAAAAAACCCCAGCAACTTCAAGACACTGCCGCTGCACGTGGAAGCCACCCCCGAAGGCTTGAGTTACCAGAGCGTCGGCATGCCGCTCAACTTTGCCCAGACCCTGCAACGGCGCAAACCGGTGGAAGTGGCCGACCCAGAGCGCTTCGCCCTGGAACTGGCCAACCTCGGGGTATCGGTACGCCTGACCCTGCACTGGCAAAACCGCGATTATTGGGTGCTGGTGCGCCAACGCCGCCAAGACCGTGGCGATGTGGTGCTCAAGCTGATCTCCGGCTACGTACCCGCCCATGAACTGAACCTGCCGCTGCACACCGCCATCCAGGAAATCGCCGAAGAGTGCCTGCTGGAGACGCCGGAAGGCTGGCTGGGCGGACGCTTCAACGACACTTGGCTACCGGCGCCTTATTCCGCCGCGCTGCATTACCGTGAAGCCCTGCCCTTTCGCCTCAGCCCGCTGTCCGGTGCCGCCCGCCCGGTACGTTGCGCCACCACCCAATTGATCGAGCGCCCGCGCGCCTACGTGCACCTGCCCACCGCCTCCCTGCAATTGATCTATGACCTGCGCCTGGAAGTGCCCAAGGAAGCCAAGTCCCTGAGCCTGTTCCATGTGGACGAGCGCCTGGAAGGCGATCAACTGGTGGCACGCCTGGACCGCCAGCGTCCTGACCTGTACCTGATGCCGTTGAAAGACGGCCAGCCTCTGGCCGAGTTGTACACCGTCAAGAAAGACCAGCTGTACCCGGCGAGTACTCGCGGTTTGTACCTGGCGGAAAGCTTCGCCCAGCAGGAAGGCTGGCTGGTGCGTGAAGAGCGGATTCGCTGGAAGGATTGGCTACGCCAGCAGGGGTTGGCGGAGCCGGAGAAAGAGTCGAAATTGAAGCGCCTGGCACAGCGGGTGCTGCGCAAGATCGTGCCCAAGAAAAAAGCCAAGGCCTGAATCAGACTGTAGTGAGCGGGCTTGCCCCGCGCTGGAGTGCGTAGCGCTCCGGCTTTTTTGGGGCCGCTACGCAGCCCAGCGCGGGGCAAGCCCGCTCACTACAAATCGCGTCAGCCTTTGAGCAAGCGCTCCAGCCCGACCTTCAAGGGTGTGGGCTCGGGGAGTGTGAAGCTCGCCAACAACCGCTGATTGTTCGCCCGCGAGTGGCGAATATCCCCAGAACGCGCCGGACCGTAAGTCACCGCCGGCAACTTGCCGACAATCTCTTCCAGCGCCTGCAATACCTGCTTGAGGGTAGTGGTGCGGTTCCAGCCCACATTAATGGCACCCAGCGGTGCAGTCGGCGCTTCAATCGCCTGCACCAACACATCAACCAAGTCTTCCACGTACATGAAGTCACGGGTTTGCTCGCCATCGCCGAACACGGCAATCGGCACGCCCTGCTGCACGCGCTCGCTGAAGATGCTGATCACGCCGGAATACGGCGATGACGGATCCTGGCGAGGCCCGAAGATATTGAAAAAGCGGAAAATCACCGGCTCCAGCGCGTGCTGGCGACGGTAGAAGTCAAAGTAGAACTCACTGGCCAGCTTGTCGGACGCATAGGGCGTCAGTGGCGCCTTGGTGGTGTCTTCGTCAATCGAAGCGCCTTCGCCATTGTTGCCATACACCGCCGCGCTGGAGGCATACACCACACGTTTGACGCCGGCCTTGCGCATGGCTTCGCAGACATTCAAGGTGCCGACGAAATTGCTCTGGTGCGTGCTGACCGGATCATCCACCGAGGCCTGCACCGAGGCCACAGCCGCCAGGTGCACCACCGCTGTTGCGCCGACGGCGGCGCGGGCTACCAGATCGGCATCCGCCACATCACCTTCGAGCAATTGGACGCGTGGATTGTCCAGCGGCAAATTGCTGCGCTTGCCGGTGGACAGGTTATCCAGCACTCGCACGCCGTAGCCTTTGGCAAGCAGCGCATCGACCAGGTGCGAACCAATAAAGCCGGCGCCGCCGGTGATCAGAACCCACTTATCAGCGTTACTCATTGTTACGGATCTTCTCGACAATGGCGGTGGTCGAGCTGTTCTCGACCAGGCCCAGTACTTTGACCTTGCCACCGTAGGCGCTGACGATATCCGCCCCTACCACTTGGTCGACGGAGTAGTCACCACCTTTGACCAGCACGTCCGGCTTGACCTGGGCCAGCAAGTTTTCCGGGGTCGCTTCAGGGAAGCTGATCACCCAGTCCACCGCGCCCAGACCTGCAAGCACCGCCATGCGACGGTCGACACTGTTGATCGGACGGCCAGGGCCTTTGAGGCGGCTGACCGACGCGTCATCGTTGACCGCGACGATCAGGCGATCGCCTTGGGCGCGCGCCTGTTCCAGATAAGTCACGTGACCGGCGTGCAGGATGTCGAAGCAGCCGTTGGTGAACACAATGCTTTCGTTGTGGGCACGAGCGTCGTCAATTGCCAGCAGCAATTGTTCGATGGTCAGCACACCGCGTTCCGAGCCTTCGGAGCGCTGGATCGCACGGCGCAATTCAGGTGCGCTGATGGCAGCGGTACCCAACTTGCCCACTACGATGCCCGCCGCCAAGTTGGCCAGGGCCACGGCGTGGGGCAGTTCTTCGCCCGCCGCAATCGAGGCGGCCAGGGTGGAGATCACGGTGTCGCCAGCGCCGGTAACGTCGAACACTTCACGGGCACGTGCCGGCAGGTGCATCGCCGGGTGGCCCGGACGCAGCAAGGTCATGCCGTGCTCGCCACGGGTGACCAGCAAGGCGCCCAGGTCGAGGTCGGCCATCAGCGCGGCGCCCTTGGTGACCAGGTCGTGTTCATCGGCGCAACCGCCGACGATGGCTTCGAACTCGCTGAGATTCGGCGTGATCAGGCTGGCTCCGCGATAAATCGAGAAGTCCTTGCCCTTGGGATCGGCCAGTACCGGAATGCCCTTGGCCTTGGCGGCCTGGATCAGCACCTGGTGGTTGCGCAAGGCGCCTTTGCCGTAGTCGGACAACACCAGCACCTTGATGCCTTCGAGCAGCTCATCGACCTGGCCGCTGAGGGCCAGGGCATCGGTGGCGAAGGGTTCTTCAAAATCGATACGCAGCAGTTGCTGGTGACGGCTCATGACCCGCAGCTTGACGATGGTCGGCTGGTGGGCAATGCGCTGGAACAGCGCGCGCACGCCGGCACCGCGCAGGCTGTTGGCCAGGCTGTCGGCGGCTTCGTCGTCACCGGTCACGCCGACCAGGGAGGCCGGGGCGCCGAGGGCGGCAATATTGAGGGCAACGTTGGCAGCGCCGCCCGGACGGTCTTCGATTTGCTCGACCTTGACTACCGGTACCGGCGCCTCAGGGGAAATCCGTGAGGTACCGCCATGCCAGTAACGGTCGAGCATGACATCGCCGACCACCAAGACAGGGGCTTGATCGAATCGCGGCATGGACAACTTCATGGAGCATCCCACATACAAAATGAACAGGGGCGCGATATTAGCACAGGGTGAGCGCCGCCTAGTTCGAGAGCTTTATGTGGGATGCATCACATGCGAAATCTGATCATTTTTTGAACAGTACCGCCAAAATGTGATCCACCGCGTCGGCCAGTTCGACTTCATCGGTATTGATTTCGCAGTCAGCCTTGATCGGCGCTTCATAGGGGCTGTCCAGCCCGGTGAAGGCTTTGATCCGGCCTTCCAGTGCCGCACGGTACAACCCCTTGGGATCACGCCGTGCGCACACCTCGAACGGCGTACTGATGTAGACCTCGAAAAACTGCCCCGGCCCGAACAGTGCCTTGGCGGTTGCCCGATCAGCGCTGAACGGGGAAATCGCCGAAACGATCACGATCAGACCCGCGTCCACCATCAGCCGCGCTACCTCGCCGATGCGCCGGATATTTTCCTTGCGCGCCGCATCACTCATGCCCAGGTCATTGCATAATCCCGTGCGCAAGTTATCGCCATCGAGCACGAAGGTATGCCGGCCCTGCTCGTTGAGTTGCACTTCCAGAGCGTTGGCCAAGGTCGACTTACCGGACCCGGACAACCCCGTCAGCCAAAGGCAGCAAGGCTGCTGGTGCTTGAGTGCGGCCCGTGCGGCGACCGACAACGATAAGGCAAAGGGTCGGATAGAAGCAGAACCACTGGAGAGCGACTGACTATTCATACCCCAAGACCTCGTAATCACGTTGATAGGCACGCCGGACCAAGCGGCGCGTACGCTGGGTACAAAAGTCCTTGACCGATTCGCTGCGCCGCCTCAGTGAAACATTCAAATGTGGCAGGGATGTGCTCACGCCGAGGCGTTCGCATACCTGCTGGAAGTCATTCTCCAGGGACTCCTGGCGCCCAAGAAAGTCCATGGCCATCTGGCCCATGTGATCGACCAGAAAATCGGTCTGAGGGGCGAAATGCAGTTGGCGGCGCAGGTTCTCCGGGTGCAGCCAGTTGCCGACGAAATGATCGAAGTCGCGGTAGCTGCATACCAATGCCTGGGCGTGCAGATCACGGCTGCCCATATGGTTGCTGCGCAAGTAGGTGTAGGCCGAGTAAGCGCGCTCCAACGGGTCCCGCACGAAGGCAAATTTGAAACTGCGCTCGCAATGCTCGGGGAACTGCTGCTGATACCAGTAATACGGCAGATGCCCCGGCCAACGCCCGTCGAGGAGTGCCGAGCAGACGCTGCTGCCAGCGCACTTGGGCACATGGATAAATACGCAGTTGTGACGTTTGAAAGCCGGCGCAAGCGTGGCCACCCCAGACAGGGATTTGTTCACCGCTTGGCGGTCCACCACCGATAAACGCCCCAGCAGAAAAACCCGCTGGGATTTGGGAAGCAATTTCCAGAACAGACGTTGCAACATTCCATTACCCACGCAAGAAGGTTAGCCCTCTCGTTCGTCAATCGAATCGAGAAGGCCAACATAACAAACGATAGGCAGTGAATTATTTGGCTTTGGTCAAGCCTGTAAGGGACTTGATACAAACACCGGGGCGCATTGCGCGCCCCGGCACATCAGGTGATGTTGGCCGTTACCGGCTCATCCAGGCCCATGGCGTGCAGGCGCGAGTAATAGCCGCCCATGGCCAGCAGTTCCACGTGCGTACCACGCTCGACAATTTCACCGTGGTCCATCACCAGAATCATGTCGGCTTTCTCGATGGTGGACAGTCGGTGTGCGATCACCAGGGTGGTACGGCCCTTCATGACCTTGTCCAGCGCGGCCTGGATATGCCGCTCGGACTCGGTATCCAGCGCCGAAGTCGCCTCATCCAGGATCAGCAGCGGAGCATTTTTCAGCAGTGCCCGGGCGATAGCCAAGCGCTGGCGCTGACCGCCGGAGAGCAGCACGCCGTTTTCGCCGACTTCAGTGTCCAGGCCTTTGGGCAGCTCGGCGATGAAGTCCATGGCATAGGCATCGGTGGCAGCTTTCTCGATGTCTTCACGCGGCGCATCCGCCAGGTCGCCGTAGGCGATGTTGTTGGCCACCGTGTCGTTGAACAACGTGACGTGCTGGGTCACCTGGGCCACATGCCGACGCAGGTTGCGCAGGCGGTAGTCTTCGATTTCCACCTCGTCCAGCAGGATTTTGCCGGTTTCGTGGTGGTAGAAACGCGGGATCAGGCTGGCCAGTGTGGACTTGCCACTGCCCGAGCGGCCGACCAGGGCGATCATCTGCCCAGGCTCTGCGGTGAAGCTGATGTTCTTCAGCACTTCACGCTCGGCACCTGGGTAGGTGAAGCTCAGGTTGCGCACGTCCAGGCGACCGCTGACGCGGTCAC
Source organism: Pseudomonas sp. FH1 (assembly GCF_000510895.2). Classification (NCBI taxonomy): domain Bacteria; kingdom Pseudomonadati; phylum Pseudomonadota; class Gammaproteobacteria; order Pseudomonadales; family Pseudomonadaceae; genus Pseudomonas; species Pseudomonas sp. FH1. The sequence goes on along the minus strand of NZ_AOHM01000022.1, from coordinate 175,385 downwards.
GCTCCACGGTGCCGCTGTCGACTTCAGGCTCTTCATCCAACTGCTCGAAGATGCTTTCGGCACCGGCGACGCCTTTCTGGATGGTCGAGCTGACTTCCGACAGTTGGCGGATCGGCTTGGGCAACAGGCCCGCTGCGGTGATGTAGGCCACCAGGTCACCCGCCGTGGCATCGCCGCGCAGCAGCAGCACCAGGAACATCAGTGCCGCCATGGCGGTGTAGATCACCAGTTGCAGCATCGGCGTGTAGACCGCGCCGGTCTTGTTCATGCGCAGTTGCTTGTCGGTGTTGCCTTGGCTGGCCGCGGCAAAACGGCGTTCTTCGTAGCTTTCGCCACCGAAGCTGCGCACCACGCGGTAACCCTGGATAGTCTCCGAGGCCACGTGGGTGACGTCGCCCATCGCCACCTGGATTTTCTTGCTCTGCTTGCGGAATTTCTTGCTGGTACTGCCCACCATGATTGCGATCAACGGCAGGATCGCCAGCATGACCAAGGTCAGCTTCCAGTTCATCCACAGCAGGTAGCCGAACAGGAACACCACCGTCAGACCCTCACGGATCACCACCTTGATCGCATCCGTGGCGGCGCCAGTGACCATGGTCACGTTGAAGGTGATGCGCGAAATCAGGTGGCCGGAGTTGTGCGTGTCGAAATAACGGTTGGGCAATACCAGCAGCTTGTTGAACAACTGGACCCGCAGGTCATGCACCAGGCCCAGGGAGACCTTGGCCAGGTAGTAGTTGCCCAGGAACGAGCCGAGGCCTTGCCACGCGGCGATCAGGATGATCAGCAGCGGCACGGCCATCAACAGCTTCAGGTCCTTGAACAACGGGATCTTGGGCAGGAACACCACGTCGGGATTGCTCAAGCCATCCACGAAGTACTTGAGGATCCCGGCCAGCATCGGCTGGGTGGAAGCAAAGATCACGAAGCCCACGATACTCAGCATGAACATGCCGATGTACGGTTTCACATAGCCCAGCAGCCTGAAATAGATTTTCAGGCTGGATTCCTGGTCCGCTTTGGGCGGTGCGTCACTCATGTGTCGAGCTCACTGATTGGGTAGGACGCGAACTTTATCACATGCGTCGGGGTTGGCCCGAGCCCAGACCAAGGCAGTCGCCAGCGCAATCGGCAGCCATGAGATAAACCACTCGGCCCGCGGAGTGCCCGTCAGGCTGGCAGCATCGAACTGCATGGCCAGGGACGAGAACACCCACATACCGATGACACCCTTGCCGTAGAGCGTGTCGCGGGCTTTCCAGGCTTGCCACAGCACGCCGAACCACAGGCCGCACCACAGCAGCAGGCCGGGCAGACCGAGTTCGATAGCAACGTGGGAGAACAGGTTGTGGGCATGATCGAAATACACGCCCTCAGCCAGGACTTTATAGTCCCCTCCCAACCCCAGGCCGGTCCACGGGCGCTCGGCAATCATCTGCATGGCAGACATGAAGATCTGTGGTCGATAAGAAACGCCGCGAGCAAGCATCAACGATTGCATGGCGAAGAACACCGCCAGCGCCGCGATGACGGCGCCAATGGCGATCACTGCCGTACGACGATCACGACACCAGGCCGGCATTGCCACGACGGTCAGCAGCAAGGCCAGTGCAGCCCCCCGGCTCTGGCTCAGCACGACGAAGAGCCCAAGCAATGCGATGGACACGACCCATGCAACCTGCATCCAGCGGCCACGTGGCAGCCAATGCAACAGCCAGACGGCAGCAAGACCAATCACATAAGCTCCCAGAATCGGGTGGGACAACTGACCCAAGCCCTCGAGGCGCGCAAACCAGGCATTGTGCTCAACGCCGTAGAACTTGATGATCGCAACCAGTGACGACAAGGCCAATCCAAAACCGCCCCACTGCATCACACGGATGATTCGCTCGGTCTGCCCACAGGCAAACACCGGGAAAAACAGCAGGAATACGCCGATGTACAGCAGGCGCTTGACCTCGCGCGAGGGATCTTCGGCATTAGTCCATAACAGGCTGATGGCACCCCAGACGGCCAACGCCGCCACCATCAGGCACATCCAACGCTGCTTGCGCCAGACGTCCTTCAAGCGCTCACGGGCCGACCAGGCAAACACCATGGCGGGCAACCAGAGAAACAGGGTCAAGCCTTGTTGATAAATCTTGTTGGTCGGCGCAAAGGCAATCGCCAGCAAAAACCACAGCAACCCGAAAATCATCCATACCTGCGCCCAACGACTTGCTTGCATCACCCGCTCCTGAATACGTCCACTCCGCCAACGCGGCATGGTTAAAACCCAAAACTTTCGGCATTATTACCGATCACTGTGCCCGCGACTCCTACAAGGCTTTCCGACGATGCAATGTTCAAGGCTTCCCCAAGCCGATTTAAACGCGATGATTGAAGGTGCCCGTATCCTCGAAAAGGACAGCTATGGCCCTAAGGTCTACCTGCTGGCTGACGGGAATATCCTCAAACTGTTTCGCCGCAAGCGCCTGTTTTCATCGGCGCTGTTTCGCCCCTACTCCAAGCGCTTCATCGACAACGTGGCGCAGTTGCAACAACGTGGCATCCCCACCTTGACCGTGCTTGCGTTCTTCCAGCTGGCCGCGCCCGGCATGACCGCCGTGCTGTATCGCCCGTTGCCGGGTGAAACGCTGCGCCAGATCTCCAACAAGGAAGGCTTTGACTGGCAATCGAACCTCGACCCGCTGGTGGCACTTATCCGCCGTTTGCATGGTGCGGGAATCTACTTCCGCTCCCTGCATTTGGGCAATATCGTTGTTACACCTGATAACGAAATGGGCCTGATCGATGTGGCGGACATGCGTTTTTTGCGCGCGCCGCTGAACGCGGAGCTCGCGCGGCGCAACTTGCAACATTTCGCACGCTATATTGCACGCGAGAAGCTGAACGAACGCTTTCCAATGCAAGCACTGGAGCAAGCGCTCTTAGCGGCATGAAAACAGGCGCTGGGAGGTTTCACTGAAGTCCTTCCAGGCTTGCTCCGGCGCCAGGGCCCGGGACTGAGCGTCGAGCACGTCCTGGGCCGAAGTCGCGAAGGCGTGCTCCATCAAGCGGCCCCAGGCCTGTGCATTATCTGAAGGGGCGTACCAGCCGGCGTCCGCCAGTTGCTCGCGGAACACGGCCAATTCGCTGGTCAATACGGGCACACCGGCCATCACGGCCTCTTGCAGGATCAACCCCAAGCCCTCTTGCGTCGACGGAATGGCGACCCAGTCAAAGGCCCGGTACAGCGTCGCCGCGTCCGGTAAATGACCCGGCAGCGAAACCTTGCCCTGCAAGCCGAGCTGCTCGATACGCGCCTCCAGAGTATCCCTCGCCGCCCCCTCACCGATTATCACCAGCCGCGCATCCGGCTGATGCACCGACACACCGGCAAACGCCTCCAGCAAACAGCTGAACCCTTTGCCGTCGACCAACCGGCCTACTGCACCCAGTACGGGCGAGCCGTCCAACGGAAGGCCAAGACGAGTGCGCGCCTGCTCCCGAGAAAGCGCGGCAGCACGAAAAGCCACGGGATCGAACGCGCTGCGCAGCACGGTTACCGGCCGCTGCAGGAAACGCTCGATCGAGTGAGCCAGGGTTTGCGAAACGGCCACCAGGGTCAGCTGTGTAGCCGGAAACTGTTCAAACAGCTTCTGGTCCGCCCGGCGCATGCGTGTGACACCATGAAACACCACGACGGCGCGTACGTGCGGCAAACGCTTGAGCACCGGCAACATCACCCGAGCCACGCCAACCCCATCAATCAGCACAATCTCTACATCGTCAGGCAACGCTTTCTGGAAGCGCGCACGCATCCAGGGCATCAGCAACTTCCAAAAGTGCCGGCCCTTGAGCCGGGCAGAAGAGAGGTTCCACTCCAATGCCCGCCCATCCTCTTGCGAATGACCTTGAAGCAGCCAGGTATTGATCGGTGCACGGCAAATGGCGTGGGAAAGTATCTGTTGATGAACCTTCTGCACCGAAGCGAATGCAGAACCACCGGCCCACATGATGTTGATGATACTCATCGAAAAAATGACCTTTTGCGGCGTTGTTGTGGCTTGTCGTCTGTTCTTAATGGATCAACCAGCCGATACCGACACCCAGTACCAGCATGACTGCCAGCTTGACCCGCTCTCGCCGCTTACGACGCACCTTGGTCAAACGCTCCTCTGCCGTCGCCACATGCAAACCAAAACCGGTATGCAGAACCGCATCGCCCTCCAGCGTCACGGCTGCCAGGTTCAGCTGTGCATAACGCTTCGATAGCCCCTTCTCACCCTCGAACCCGGCGTAAGGCGCGCACAACCTGTACTCCTTGACGCGTCGCAACCCCGGGTTCAACGAAAAGCCCTGCCACTCTGGCTTGTCGGACAGCAGGGGATAACATGGCACCCCGCCGATCACCTCACGCGGCCCTAAATGGATGTAAGGGCTGTGTACCTGCAAGTCGTATACGTAGTTGCGCAACCACACCTGCAAAATATCGGGTCGCTGCTCCAATACCGCCTTGGAATCTTCGATGAAGCCTGGTCGATAAAACGCCCAGTCATCTTCGCAATGGAATATGTAGGGAGTCTCGACCGACTCGTAGGCCAAGTCGATAGATGCCAACTGCCCAAGCTTCGGGCGGTTGATCAAGAAAGTGCAATGGCTGCGCCAGTGCTCAGGAACCGCATTGCGTACGGCTTCATCGCCAGAGTCTTCGGTAATGAAGACCTCACGTATATCAGCCGTATTAAACAGATCGAAGCTCTCGAGCGCGCGCTTTAACAAATCGAAGCGACCACAACTGGTCACTACGAGCGTTATGTCGCTTTGATCAGAGAATTGCATTCAAGGCCTCGACAATATCATATAGCCATCATTTGCGACCACCTGGCCGATATCAAACGCCCAGCTTCAGGCGCAACCTTTCCAGCACACTCAATGGTGCACGGGGCCGCAGCGGCGGCTCGAGGGCTTCGACAATCCGCTGGCCGATCCGGGCAAAGCTGAACTGGCTGACGGCCAGGTCCTGGCCCTTGCGCGCAATATCGGCCGCCAACTGCGGATTGGACCGTAACACGGCCAGCTTTTCCTGCAACTGTGGGATGTCCTTGTAGAACACCACATTGACCATCTCTTCGAACCCCAGGGCCGCGTTTTCCTCGGCGCCCTGATCGAATGCCAGCAGCACGCATCCACAGGCCATGGCTTCGAAATTCTTGATCATGTACTCGCCCATGCCCACATCGGCGCTGACGAAAAAGCGGATCCGGTTGAGCGTGGCGCAATATTCTTCACCGGATTTGGTGCGTGTGACCACCAACGGCTCAACCTGTGCCAGTTCATCGAGCAGCGCCTTGCGACCACTGTAGGCGACGCTGTTGGTACTGCCGACAAACGCCAACTCGATATCCCGCTCACGCTCCTGCGGCTGCAACAGCGCCTGATCATAGCCCTTGGGCACGAACACTGCGTCAAAGCCCTCGGCGCGCAGCCGTTCGGTCACCATGTAGCCGGAGCTGATCACCCGCGCCCAAGGCAATCGTCGGTAATGAGCGCTGAATTTACCGGTGTATTTGCAAGGAATGTAGTTCTGGTAGGCGTCGTGTTCGAGGATCACCAGGTTCGGGATCGTACGGATAAACCCGGCCTGGCGGATTTCCTGCTTGAAGCGCAGGAAGAACACAATGCGGTCGTAGCGGGTCACGTCGACCTCACGCCGGAAGTAACCGCGCAGGTTGCGCTGCTCATCGCTGCTCAACCAACGGATATCGCATTCGCAGTGCTCGGCCACGCCTTCGTACAAGCGATCGAGGATGGCGCGCTGCTCTTTCTGCACCAAAAACAAGACTTTCATGACTTATCCTTTCCCAAACGCCAGAACAGCTCATGCCGTCGTACGGCCTTGCGGAAAAATTCGTTCTCACCATACGGCGACTGCGCACGGCCCGCCAACACTCGCTGCAGCCAACGCCGTACGCGACGCTTGAAGGGCGGTGACGGTTGCAAGTCATGCATCATGCCCAGCGCCATGGCCTTGTCACGCTGCTGTGTCAGCGTCAGAGGCAGGCTGCAGGGCAGCAGCTCTTCGGTCGCGTCGAACAGCGGCGGCAACGCAATGCCGGTGCCCGCGTCGCCCATGGGCCAGCGGTCGTTGTCGTGCAAGTGGTTGGCGTAGCCGAGTACTGTCGTCGGCTGCCACTCAAGACCTTGCAAGGCTTCCAGAACCGCGTGCTGCGCGCAGATATGGTCTGGATGCGGGTCCAATACCGGATGCGGCAGCACAATCACCTCTGGACGCGCCATCAACAACACTTGGCGCAGGTCGGCCAACAGGTTGTTCCAGGTCGGCAAGCCATCGCTGTTCGCCGGCAATTTAAACGGATTGAATTGGCGGAACGGCCGAACGTCTGTCATCTCGGCTTCACGGGAAGCAAACGGCAGATCCGGAGCGGCTTGCATCGCCTGCAATTGCAGGCAGAAGTAACCCAATTGCACGCAATGGGCTTGCGGCACACCCGCCCAGAGCGGCACGGCGATACTGTCCCAGGCGCGCAGGCGACCCTTGATGCGCGCGGATTCGACCGCGTCCAGGCCCATCTGCTGGTAATGCTCGGCTTCGATTTCGCCCGCCGTCAGGGTGACGATCCAAGGCTTTTCAGCCTGGCTGTACAGGCCGAACGCCGCCAATTCGGCATCGTCGGCATGGGGCGCGATCACCATCACGCGCTGCGTGCGGTAATCCGGGTGGTTCCAGGCCCACAGGCGCGGCGTGCCGATCACTCGGCAATGCCGACCGCGCAACGGCAACTCGTTCAGCGCCAAACCACTGAGGTTCAGGTAACGCACGCCGTTGACGCCGCGCTCAACGGTTTGCCGGTCGCCCGCCAGTTCAATGCTCGGGTCAAGGAAGCGTCCCAGCCACGTGCTTTTGATCTTGATCGCCAGCACCCGCGTTGCGTCCGCGTCCACCGGCTGGTCCAGTAGCAAGCGCCCATGTTCCAGGCGCACGCCCGGCACCTCGGCGTCCGCTGCAAAACGGTATTGGTAATCCTCGTTAGGCGCATAGAACAGATGGTCGGCAAACCAGGCCTCATGGGCGATCCAGGCCAGCACGGCCAACAGCAATGGCAACCACCAGGCCACCAGGATGCCGATCACCACCAGCAGCAATAAGCCAACCATCAGCGCCGTGCGCTTGTTGCGCCGATGGCGCTTGAGCAGTTGCTGCTTACGGGTCATACGCTGAATACCTGCACGGGGTTGCACCAACGGTCCTTGTACTCGCGGTCGGCCCGGCCAAAGGAGAAGCGCAACGGCTTGCCGACTTCGCGTGCCTGCTCCCAGGCACTCTGGGTATTAAGAAAGCTCAACACGCTACCGGGGCTGAAGGCACGGGTTTCAGGATCGACCCCGCCGTTGACGTACTCGACACTGATCCACTCCGGCGATTCGACCCGATACACCAACTGAATCGCGATAGGCGCGTCATTCAGAAAAATCACCGAGCCGATCAACCACTCGCGCATCAGCTCGATCACTTCAGCCAAGCGCTCGGCGCCAGTGGCTGTGAAGCCCCAGCGGCGCAGGAACAGGTCACAATAGATGGCCGCCAGCTCTGCGCTGGAAAACTCGCTGACAGGCCGTACCACGCCGCCCGCCTCTTCCAGCAAACGCAGTTCGCGGCGCTGGTTGTAGCGAAATTTCTTCGACAGCTCTTCCGGAGTGCGCGCCATGGCCAACTGCTCGGCCTGGGGCTTGAGGCCGCTGAAGCGGCCTTCGTTCAACGTCGACAGGTAGCGTGCACGCTGGCGCAAAGGCGCCTGCGCATCGGCGGCGGCCGGCAGGATCACCTCGGCATTGCCCAGGTCGAACAGGCCTTTCTTGCCACTGCGCTTGAGCACGTCCTTGGACAGCGCCAGGTCGCGCCCCCAGGTGGCAATGCACGCCTTGAGTTCACCCGCCTGCTCCCAGGCCAGGTATCGCACTGGAATCTGCGCCAGCCCAGCCAGACGCTCGATCACTTGCGGATGGGTCGCGACGCTACCGCCAAAACGCTGCCAGGCCTCGTGGTAGGTCGGTGCCTCGACGACGCACCAGCCGCGCTCGCGCCAGCCTTGGAATCGATTGAGCATCAAGCCCTCGCGGTCAGTTCAATGACATGGGGCAATTGCCAGAAAGTGTCGCGCACCGCCTGATCCGAGAATCGTGCGTGCAGGCGCTCCAGCATCAGCTCTGCGCACTGGTGTTGCTGGTGTGGGTCCATCGCGGCCAGATGGCACAGCCCTTGGGCCAGGTGCTCGGCGTCACCGAACGGAAACAGGATGCCAACACCTTCGACCACTTCCCGTGCACCACCACACGCGGTGGCCAACAGTGGTACGCCAGCGGCCATGGCTTCCAGCAGCACCATACCGAAGGGTTCGTGATCGGAGCTCAGCGCAAACACATCAAACGCGCGGAAATAGCGGCGCGCCTCCGGCACCTGGCCGAGGAACAGCACCTTGTCGGCAATCCCCAACTCGCGGGCCAGCTCCTTCAGGTCCTGCTCCAGGCGCCCGGTGCCGAGGATCGCCAGGCGGCTTTCAACCGGCAATTGCGCCAATGCCAAGGCAAAACCCTTGAGCAGGGTGGCCTGGTCCTTGTCCGGGTGCAGGCGGCCGACATTGCCGACCACCCATTCATCCGGCGACAACCCCAGGGCATCCCGCGCGTCATCCCTGGAAACCTGCTGGGCTTGCAGGGCTTGCACATCGATGCGGTTGTACAAGGTCTGGATACGCGCCGCCGGCCAACTCGGCAGGCAGCGGCGGATGTCATCGCGCACGGCGTCGGAAACCCCCAGCAGGCTCAGGCGCTTGCGGAAGATCGACGCGAACAGGCGGCGGCCACGGCGCTGATAATCACCGAAAGCATGGTGCACACCGATCACCTGCAACCGCGTGGCGAGCAACGCCACGTAGATCGGCTTGGCGCGGTGCGCGATGCAGAAACTGAAATTGCGCGAGGCGGCAATCTTACGCATCTCGGCGATGGCGCCCAGCTTGAGGCCACGAATGGCCTTCGAGCTGAACTCCATGAACAACACCTCATCACTGGCGCAACCCGCCGCCACTTCAGGGTCGGCAACCCCGGTGAGAAACACCGTGGTCACCTTGTAGCCGGAGCCTGCGAACAGGCTGGCGTATTGCCGCGCGCAGTCCAGGAACGGCCCGTCATAGCCGTGGCAGAACTGCAGGACGTGGCGTTCAGCCGACCGTGTCATAAGGGTCCACGCCGTCTTTGACGACCAGGATGTCTTCCATGATCAGGTATTGCAGGTCAGAGCCGAAGAACATGTCCAGCGCATCTTTCGGCGAGCAGATCATCGCTTCGCCACGACGGTTGAGCGAGGTGTTCAGCGACACACCGTTACCGGTGAGCACTTCCAGCTCTTTCATCATGTCGTAGTAACGCGGGTTGTATTCGCGCTTGAGCACCTGGGCGCGGGACGTGCCATCTTCATGGACCACCTCCGGCACGCGGGTCTTCCACTCTTCAGCCACTTCAAAGGTGAAGGTCATGAACGGCGCCGGGTGATCGACCTTGATCATCTGCGGGGCGACGGTGTCGAGCATCGACGGGCAGAAAGGCCTCCAGCGCTCGCGGAACTTGATCTGGTGGTTGATGCGATCAGCCACGCCGGTGGCGCTTGGGCAACCGATGATCGAACGACCGCCGAGGGCACGCGGGCCAAACTCCATGCGGCCCTGGAACCAGGCCACCGGGTTGCCGTCGACCATGATCTTGGCGATGCGCTGGGGCATGTTGTCGATCTTGCGCCATACGGGCTTGCTCTCGTGCTTGGCGCACGCCGCAATCACCTCTTCGTTGCTGTAGGACGGGCCGAGGTAGACGTGTTCCATCTTCTCCACCGGCACACCACGGGCGTGGGACACATAAGCCGCCGCACCGACCGCCGTACCGGCATCGCCGGACGCCGGCTGTACGAACAGCTCCTTGACGTCGTCACGGGCAATGATCTTCTGGTTCAGCTTGACGTTCAACGCGCAGCCGCCAGCGAAGGCCAGCTTGCCGGTGTCTTTCAGGATGTCGCCCAGGTAGTGGTCGATCATCTGCAGGGCCAGCTTCTCGAACAGCGCTTGCATGCTGGCGGCGTAGTGGATGTACGGCTCGTCGGCGATATCGCCTTCGCGCTTCGGACCCAGCCACTCGATCAGTTTTGGCGAGAAGTAGAACCCTTTGCCTTTCTCTTTATAGCGGCGCAGGCCGATGACGTTGGCGTAGTCGGTGTTGATCACCAGCTCGCCGTTTTCAAAAGAGGCCAGGCGCGAGAAGTCGTATTTGCTGGCATCGCCGTACGGCGCCATGCCCATGACCTTGAACTCGCCGTCGAGCATCTCGAAACCGAGGAACTCGGTAATTGCGCCGTACAGGCCGCCGAGGGAGTCCGGGTCGTAGAATTCCTTGATCTTGTGGATCTTGCCGTTCTCGCCGTAGCCGAAGAACGTGGTGGCGTACTCACCTTTACCGTCGATGCCGAGGATCGCAGTTTTCTCCTGGAAGCCGGAGCAGTGGTAGGCGCTGGACGCGTGGGCCAGGTGGTGTTCAACCGGTTCGATCTTGATTTTCTTCGGATCGAAGCCCAGTTGCTCCAGGCACCAGACGATCTTGTTGCGATAGCGTTTGTAGCGACGGTTGCCCATCAGGATCGCGTCGAGGGCGCGGTCCGGGGCGTACCAGTAACGCTTGGCGTAGTGCCAGCGCGCCTCACCGAACAGGCTGATCGGGGCGAACGGAATCGCCACCACGTCAACGTCGGAAGGCTTGATGCCGGCCTGCTCCAGGCAGAACTTCGCCGACTCGTAGGGCATGCGGTTCTTTGCATGTTTGTCGCGTACGAAGCGCTCTTCTTCGGCGGCCGCGATCAGCTTGCCGTCGATGTACAAGGCTGCGGAAGGATCATGGCTAAGGGCGCCGGACAGGCCAAGAATCGTCAATGCCACAGGGGTCTAGCCTCTTTTAGTCTGCATGCAGGCGGGTTACGCCGCGAAAAAGTGTGCTTCCCGCCTGGGCAGGAAACAGCTAAAGGGCGGGATTATAGCTTAAAAGCAGGGGGGAGCTGTTAGCGGCGAGTGGCAAGAAGGATCAGCGGAAGATCTCGATGCTGCCGTCTTTGCTCTGGCGGTAAAGGGTGTAGGGCAACACCAGCGTATCGACCACGCCGGAGGCAATGAAATCGACGGCAACGAAAGGTAGCGCGGCACCGCTATGGTCTTTCAGGCTATTGCTTGTCAGGCTCTTGTCGGGGGCCGGCTCGCCATTGAGCGTGCAAAAGTTGTAGATCACCCCGCTGTAGATACGTGGCACGTTCTCGCAGTGGCTACGCGAGTCCTTGAGGTTCTGGCTGGCGACCGCATCGGGACGGAAGACCGTGGTGACGGTTCCGCAACCGGTGATCAGACAGCACAGCACAAGCCACACGACTTTCGACCCAATCCTCATGACCCCCTCCTTTTGACCCATCGGCCATTGTCGTTACCAAGGCCTGCCACGCTAACATCGCAAAGGCTGATGTCCCAGGGTGGCACCTCCGATGTGCAGCGTAAGACGATTCCTAAATGATAAATCTCGCCCAAGTCACTAAACTCGCGCCCCTTTGCGCGTTTACCTCTTATACAACGCGCCACGGATTCTGGCTGACCCATGAAAACCCTCGCCCGCTTCACCTTGTTGCTGCCCGGTTTGCTCGCCTTGAGTGATGCCGCGCGGGCTGACGACGCACCGCTGATCCTGGACCCCAGCGTGGTCACCGGCTCCCGCAGCGCCAGCCCGACCTTCGACCTGCCCTACTCGATCGACGGCGTCAGCCGTGAGCAGATCAGCGACGGCCAACTGGGCATCAATGCCTCCGAGGTCCTGTCTCGCGTGCCCGGCCTGGTGGTGCAGAACCGCCAGAACTACGCCCAGGACCTACAGATTTCTTCCCGCGGCTTCGGCGCCCGCTCGGCCTTCGGCGTACGCGGTCTCAAGTTGATCGCCGACGGTATCCCTGCCAGCACGCCAGACGGCCAGGGCCAGGCCGCCACGTTCAACCTCGACACCGCCGAGCGCATCGAAGTCCTGCGCGGCCCGGCGGCCACCCTGTATGGCAGCAACGCCGGCGGCGTGATCCAGATGTTCTCCCGCGACGGCGAAGGCCCGCCACGCATCGGCGCCGAGACCCTGGTGGGCAGCGACGGCTTGAACAAGAACCACCTGACCGCCGAGGGCGCGACAAATGGCGCAGGCTTTGTGCTCGACGCCTCACGCATGGACACCAACGGCTACCGCGACCACAGCAGCGCGCGCCGCGACCAGACCTTCGCCAAGCTCAACTTCCAACCGGATGACGACAGCAAACTCGCGCTGATCTACAGCAGCCTGGAACAGAACGGCACGCAGGATCCGCTGGGGCAGACCTGGGCGGCGTACAAGGCCGATCCACGCTCGGTGAGTGCCAATGCGCTGACCTACAACACGCGCAAAAGCATCGATCATCAGCAATTGGGCCTGAATTACGAGCGATACATCGGCGATGCGACGTTGCAGGTGAATGCCTATACGGGGCGGCGGAGTGTGATTCAGTATCTGTCGATCCCTGACAGGTTCGCCAGTGGCGTGACCAACCCCGCCAATGCACGCGGCGGCGTGGTGGCGTTCGACCGCAAGTTCTACGGCGGTTCCGTCCACTGGTTGCAACCCATCACCAGCGTCCCGGGCGACCTGACCCTGATCGCCGGGCTCGACTACGACCGCAGCCAGGATGATCGCCAAGGCTATTCCAACACCGTCAATGGCGTTCACGGCGTGAAAGGCGCACTTGGCCGCGACGAAATCGACACCGCCACCAGCCTTGACCCATTCGTGCAAGCCAACTGGTTACTGGGTGACTGGACGCTGCAAGCAGGGCTACGCCACAGCACCATGGAAATGAAGGTCGACGACCACTTCCTCAGCGACGGCAACGACAGCGGCAGCAAGACTTACCAGAAGAACACACCGTCAGTCAGCGTCATGTACGCGTTCACGCCTGACTTGCACGGCTACGTCAGCGCAGGCAAAGGCTTTGAAACCCCGACGCAAGCTGAATCGGCTTATTCCAGCAGTTCAAACGGTTTCAATTTTGCGCTCAAGCCTTCGGTCAGTACGCAATATGAGGTTGGCCTGAAAGCACGCGTCGGCCAGGACACGCGCATCAACGCCGCCGTCTTCCAGATCACGACCGAAGACGAATTGGTGGTGCAGCAATCCAGCGGCGGCCGTACGACTTATCAAAACGCCGGCCGCACCCTGCGCCGCGGCTTCGAACTGGGCATCGAAAGCCAGCTCAGCGAACACTGGAGCACCAACCTCGCCTACACCCGCCTGCAAGCCACCTATGACAGTGACTTCGTCAGCGGCGGCAACACTGCCGTCGACAAGGGCAACTACCTGCCCGGCGTACCGCAAACCACGCTGTTCGCCGAGCTGAACTGGAAACCCCGAGACTGGGTCAGCACCGCCATCGAAGGCCTGTACCGCAGCAAGGTCTACGTCGAAGACACCAACAGCCAACACGCCGCACCGGCCTATAGCGTGTTCAACTGGCGCGCGCGCTTTGAGCAGAAAGTCGAACACTGGACCTTCCACCAGACCCTGCGCCTGGATAACCTGCTCGACCGCCAGTACGTCGGCTCGGTGATCGTCGGCGATGGCAACAACCGCTATTACGAGGCCGCGCCGGGGCGCTCCTGGTATGCGGGTGCAGGGGCGGAGTATCAATTCTGATCAGCGCGCCCCGCACAAAACGCGATGCGGCGGGTCGAAAGGCCCTGATCACCTCTCATCTCTGCAAGGAACGCTCATGAAACACATCGCGGTTATCGTCGCCCTAGGCCTGCTCAGTGGTTGCGGCGCGCAAGGGCTGAAGAGCGGCGACAAGGCCGACGCCCCGTATAAAGACATGCTCAAGAAGCCGCTATTGGCCGACTCGATCATGCGCGATGGCGACGACCTCAGTTACCAGGTTCACGTCACCCTGACCAACAACACCTCCGTGCCGGATATCGCGCAGATCCAGGCATCCTGCACCACTCCGAGCGGGAGCCTGCTGTATCTAGAAGCCCCCGGCACCCCAGGGCGCGATGGCCAGCCTACTCGCATCACGGTCATGCGCGACCTGGTGCCAGCAGTGATTGGCGAACTGCAACAGAACACCAGCTTTACCGACGCTTGCGCCCGCACGCCGCGCCCGGATTGGCGTCTCGTCAGCACGACAGAGACTCAACGCCAGTTGCTCATCGACCGCGCCAGCCTCAAGACCGTGGGCGAGAAAGTGGAGTTCTGGGGCGCCTACGATGAGCCGCTCATCCTGATCAACAAACTCAAGAAAATGCCCTACGCCCAGACGCGTATCCATTTAGAGGTCAACTGCAATCGCCAGACTTATCGCACCCTGGCGGCTTTCAGCCTCACCCAAAACAACAAGGTCACCTTCGGCAACGTCGTCGCCGTCCCCATTGACCAGCCCTTCAGCAGCGCCGAGGCGGAAAGCCAGCCCCTGCTCAAAGCTGCATGTTCGTCAACCGTTGCGCAGTTGCCGGTCGCCGTTGCACGCGACAAGGTCCAGGAAACCCTGACACCACCGCCCGTTCCCGCAACGGTAACGGCGGCCATCTCTGCCCTGGGCATGCCCGCTGCCCCTCAGTCACTCCATCACCTTGTGGAGAAGCGCGACCTGGGCTCCTCCAGCCTGCAAACCGACGTATTCATTGAGCCCGGCGCTGCAGAAAACCAACTTAAAGCCCGCCGCGTGACTAAGTTCTCGACCGCCCACATCACGACGTTCCGTGGATTGTTCAGCCTGACATTCCAAGGCGGATTTGAATTGCGCGGGTTGAACGTCTCGGCCGCAAGCCACCTTGAACAACTCAGTTTCACCGGCGACTGGAAGCACATGCCGGTCGGCACAACGCTGGGCTTCAAGGTGAAAGAGCGCAATCGCAACACCGCCGAAGAGGACCGCCTGCTCTCCCGTGATTCGACCTGCGTCGTCGCACGCGAACTGCCGGCCAGCAAAGTCAATTCGGCACTGAGTGGCAACGCGAAAGAGCTCAATTGCACGGCTGCTGGCGATAACTACCAGGCAACCGGCACGGTCATGTACCTGCAGGACTATGGGTATTTCTTCGCCAGCCAGGACTTTATCCAGGGCAAATACAAAACCCGTACCACGCTGGTCAACGCGCAATAGCGCCGGCAAACTGAGGCCTAAACGGATCAGGCGATCTGTTTAGGCAGGCGCTGATCGATCAGTTGATACAACGCGCTGCTTTCAGGCCAGTTGCGCATAAACCGCGCGCGGTCCTTGGCAAACGCCGGGGCGAAGCTCGCGGCGGAGCTGTGTTGGCGCATGGAGTCCAGGTCGATCAACGACCAGCGGTCCTTGTCCCAGAACAGGTTGTGGCCTTTGAAATCACCATGGCTGATGCGCTCGCGGATCAGTTCGGCAAACAGGTGATCCAGGGCCAGCAGCTCATCTTCCGGCGCATTGCCTTTTTCAACGTAGGGCGCAAAGCGCTCGATGATGTCCGGCCCCGTGATGAGTTCGGTCACCAGGTAGGCACGGCTGCGCAGCCAGAAAAAACGCTTTTCCAGCACGGCCAGCGGCTTGGGCGTGGCGATGCCAAGAAAGGTCAGGCGATTGCCTTCGCGCCAGGAATGCCAGGCGCGGCTCGGGCGCCAGAAGCGCTTGAGCCAATGGGCGAAACCCTTGATGTTGTAGCGTTTGATCACCAACGCACGACCGGCCACTTCTGCCTTGGCCACCGTGGCGGCACCACCGGTCTTGAACAGATGGCCCTGGTCGAGCAGCGCATCGGCCTGTTCCAGCACCGGCAGCATCGCAGCTTCTTCCTCGCGGCGGATGGCACGCAGGGCAAACGGCCCACGCAGCACGCTGAACAGCGTGCATTCGCGGCCGACCTTGTTGAGAAAGTCCTTCAGGCGCCAGGCGCTGACTTTGCGCACCTGTTTTTCCAGGGCTTCCAGCGGCAAGGCGTGTTCGCCGTTGCCGAGCAGGTAATACACCAACAGCTCTTCGGTAAACGGCTCAAGGTTCTTCGGCAACTGAGCGAAAAACACGCCGAGGTTTTCCAGTACGCGGTTGCGCGACAGCGGTTTGCCCGCCTCTTCCACGCGAATCCCGGCGCCATCGATCAGGTACAGCTTGCCGTGTTGGCGCAGCAGGTTGTCCAGGTGCAGGTCTTCCTGCCACAGGCCCTGGGTGTGCATCTGCGCAATCGCGCCCAGCGCTTCGGCGAGTACCGCGGTTTGCTCGTCGGCCAGCGGCGGCAGACCTTCGACGGCATGCCAGGCGTCAGCCAGGCTTTCGGCGCCTTCAATAAATTCAAACAGCAACCAGCCACCCTCGCCTTCCTGCAAACCATCGGCCAGCAACAACGGCGTGGTCAGCCCTTGCTCGGCAAGCAGGCGCACACCCGTAAGCTCACGCTGAAAATGCCGCGCCGCCTTACTGCCGACCAGCAACTTGGCCAGCACGGGGCGCCCACGCCACACGGCAGCGCCTACGTAGCGCTCGCCCGGCAGCACGCGCAACAGGCTCAGCAATTGCAACTGGCCGGGGCCCGCCGCATCGGCCAGTTCAAGGGTCAGGGGCAAGTCGGGGGAACGGCCGGCGGTTTTCAGCTCGGACAAACGCATCAACGGTTTTCCTTGTGGCTACGGCGGGCGCTCAGGCGCTGGAACCAGGTGTCGACCAACGAACTGTCCGCAGGCAGTTCCAGATACGCCGCCAACAGTTGGCGCACCTGCGCATCAGACCATTGGGGTGCGCGACGCAACAACGGCTCCAGATCCTTGACACGATCACGCCAGCCGAACAGCAGCGGGCGGGTTTTCTCCAGGTCGATCAACTGCGCGGCGTAACCGTCGCCGGTAGCCTGCAGGAAAATATGCTTGGGATAAAAACAGCCATGCACCTGGCCGACGCTGTGCAGCCGACGCGCCAGTTGACCGCAGGCCAGCAAGATCGCGTGGTGCTGGGCATCGCTCAATGAAGGCCATTGCTCCAGCAGCGAATCCAGGTCATTCCAGCCGTCCAGGGCGCGAGTCAGCAACATGGCGCGATGTTCGCCGTTGACTTTACGCTCGCCGTAGAACGCCGCTTGCAAGGCCGGAATGCCGAGCTTGCGGTAACGGCTGATATTGCGGAATTCGCGGGAAAAACTCGGTTCGCCAAAGGGACGGTGCAAGCTGCGCGTCAGGTAATTGCTCTGGCGCTTGAGGTAATAACCCTGGCCGTCGAGTTCGAGGCGGAACACGCTGCTCCAGCCACCACGGCTGGTATTGGGTTCATCCACCGCGTCCAGCTGTTTGGCCCACAAGGCGTCGAACGTCGCCAGGCCGTGGCGCGCCAGCAGCGCACGGTCTTCAGCCGCCAGGAAATCACTCATTCGCGGCCCTCGAAAAACTTCACCACGTGGCGAATCCGCTCTTTATCCGATGCACTCAAGTGCCGACGCTGACGGTACTGCATGTAGAAACGCAGGCGCTGGGTGGCGGACAGATGATACTTGGCCACCTTGTCCAGGCAGGCCAGGTCTTTGGTGATGCGGTACTTGAGCCAGAACCCGCGCCAGAAGTCGCCATTGGGGCAATCGATCAGGTACAGGGTGGCCTGGTCATCGATCAGCAGGTTGCGCCACTTCAAATCATTATGGGTAAAGCGATGATCGTGCATGGTGCGCGTGTACTCGGCGAGCTGGCGGCTCACCGCGTTGACCCACTTGGGGTCACGCAGGCGCGCATCGTTGCGCTCGGCGAGCACCGAAAGGTCTTCTGTCCTCGGCAGCTCGCGGGTGATCATCGCCCCACGGTCGTAGGCCAGGCCTTTGCGCTCCAGGCCCCAGGCAACCACGTCGGCAGTGGGAATACCCCACTTGGCGAAGCGCTTGAGGTTCTGCCACTCGGACTTGACCCGAGGCTTGCCCAGGTAACGCCGCAGGCCCTTGCCTGCGCCGGTGTAGCGCTTGACGTAGTAATTGACCCCGCCACGCTCTACGCGGATCACTTCCGACAATGGGTCACGGGTCAGGCGCTCGCCTTGCAGGGCGAATACCGCTTCAAGACTGCCAAAATCATCCGCCAGGTTCGCGTAGGCCGGTTCCAGGTTCCAACCCGCCATCAGATCGCATCCCCGTAACGTAGCTTGCGCGCATACAGCTTGTCGGCCTTGCGCTGCATCAGGTTCAACGACGCCGATTGCTCGGCCAGGATCTGGCGCAGCGGCTGGCGGAAGTAACCCTTGAGGAAACGCAGCTTGTCGCGACGGGTCAGGCCGATGTCCAGCGCCGAGTAGTACAGCGCGGAGAGGTCCTTGTCGCGCCAACGCAACGGCAAGTGCGCGCGCAGTTGGGCACGGTGCAGGTCGATCACCGACAGCTTGATGTTCTTCGCATCGATGGGCTTGGCCGTGTCCAGCAGGAAGTGGCACAGGTAGCAATCGCGGTGGTTTACGCCGCCACGGTGCATGTCGCCGACCATGCGTGCCAGCTCATGGGTGAGTGCATGACGCAACGCAGGCGCCGGAGGCGAGGCCACCCAATTGATCGTCACATCTTCCAGGCTGAGGGTTGGCGCCAGTTCTTCTGTGATGATGAACGAGTGCTGGTCGGCCGGGTTGCTGCCTTTTTCACCGAAGGCGACGCCAGTCATGGTGGGCACGCCGAGTTCCTGCAAGCGATGAATCGCCGCCCACTCAAGGCCCGCACCCAGCACCGGCAGCTTGGCGGTGATCAGGTTCTTGAAGATCTCGCCCCAGCCAATGCCACGGTGGATTTTCACAAAATACGGACGGCCATCCACCACGGTACGCAGCGTGCGACGCGCCGCCAGCTCGCGGAATACTTCGCCTTGCAGCTTCTCGACTTCGGCAAAGGCATCAAGCCCGGCCCATAACGTCTTGAACGGTTCGGCAAGAATCAACTTCATCGTTTTGGCTCCGCCAGGATCACATCCGCAGCGTGCTGCGGCATGCTGTAAAGGTCGGCCGTCTCAGCGAAGGCCAAACCATTGCGGCTCCAGGCCGCGCGCTGTGCAGTGTCAGTGAGCATATTCGCCAGGTACTGGTTGAGCTGCGCTTGTTCGAACGGCTCATCCAGCACCAGGCCGCTGTCGGCTTCAGCGATGTAGTGGGCATAACCACATACGGCCGAGACCAGCACCGGAAGCCCGGCCACCAGGGCTTCAAGCAATACCGTGCCGGTGTTTTCGTTGTACGCCGGGTGGATCAACAGGTCGGCACCCAGCAGGAAACGCGGGATATCGCTGCGGCCCTTGAGGAACTGCACATTGTCCCCCAGCCCCAACGTAGCGCTTTGCAGTTGGAATACTTTGGGGTCGTCCTGGCCGATGACAAACAGGCGCGTACGTTTTTTCAGCTCAGACGGCAACGCGGCAACGGCTTTGAGGCTGCGGTCAACGCCCTTGGTCTTGAAGCCCGAGCCGATCTGCACCAGCAGCAAATCGTCGGCGCCCAGGTTGAACTCCTTACGGAACCCTTCACGGATTTCAGCCGCATTCGGCGGCGCGCGGCGGTCCTGGGCAATGCCCGGCGGCAGCAGGTGGAAGCGTTCCAGCGGTGTGTCGTAATGCTTGATAAACAGCGGCTGCTGCACTTCGGAAATCATCAAGACTTCGGTCTTGGCGTCCTTGGCGAACACCGCGCGCTCGTACTCGGCAAAGTGCTTGTAGCGGCCAAAATAGCGGTACAGCGAGTGGCGCAGGTTTTGCGCCTTGTCTTCAAAGCAGCCGTCGGCGGCGTAATACACATCCAGGCCAGGCATTTTATTGAAGCCAATCAGACGGTCCACCGGGCGCTTGGCCAGGTCGGCGGCCATCCAGGCGCTGAGTTTCTCATTGCGCCGATGGTTGAAGAACGCCTTGACCGGCGCCACCAGCACTTCGAAGCCGGGCGGGATGTCGCCTTCCCAGATCAGCGTGTAGACACGAATCTGATGGCCGCGCTGCTGGCACTCCAGGGCGATGCGCATGAAGTCGCGCTGCAGGCCACCGAAGGGGAAATATTTGTACAGCACAAAAGCCAGTTGCATCAGTGCAGCTCCTCAGCCAATAACAACGTGCTCAGTCGGCTTGCCACACGCTCAGGGTTCAGGCGCGTGAAGCACAGCGGCGACTCGCGCTTGATGTCGAACCGACGCAGGTCGTCGGCCGTCGGTTGATAGGTACATTGCTTTTGCAGGCACGGCGCGCAAGGGAAGTCGCTGGCCAGGTGAATCTGGCCCTTGCCATAGGCGCCGGTGAGGCCTGGGTTGGTCGGGCCGAACAGGGAAATGGTCGGCACATCCAGCGCGGCGGCCAGGTGACCAAGGCCCGTGTCCACCGCTACGCAGGCGCGGGCGCCGGCCAGTACGCGGGCGACGCCGGCTAGGTTCAATTTGGGCAGCACTTCGGCGTTTGGCAGGCCTTGGGCCAAGCGTTCGGCGCGGGCTTTTTCGGCAGCGTTGCCCCAAGGCAATTTCACGTCGACGCCCAGACGCCCCATGCGCTCGGCCAGCTCACGCCAGTAGGCTTCGGGCCAGTGTTTGGTGTCCCAGGTGGTGCCGTGCAGCAGCAGTACAAACGGCTTTTTCGGCGGCAGGCCCAGGAGCTTTTCAGTGCTCAGACCGTAGTCGCCCAAGCCTTTGGGCAAGTCATAACCGAGGGCCACGGCGAACAGCTGACGCAGCCGCTCCACCGCATGCTGCCCACGCGCCACGGCGAGGCGACGGGAATAGAAACGTGCAGCCATCGGCTCGCGCGCGGAATGCTTGTCGAAACCCGCGATGGGCGCACGCACGTAGCGGGTCAGCCAGGCGCTTTTCAGCAGGCCCTGGGCATCGATCACCAGGTCATATTTGGTCGACTGGACTTGCTGCTTGAAGCGCCGCCATTCGCCACTCTTGAGGGTCTGCCAGATATTTTTTCGCCAGCGGCGGATCGCCACCGGGATCACCTTATCGACCGCCGGGTGCCAGGTGGGAATCTCGGCGAAGCCTTCTTCCACCACCCAGTCGAATCGGATGCCGGGAATCGCCCGCGCCGCATCGGTCAGGGCCGGTAAGGCATGAATCACATCGCCCAGGGATGAGGTCTTGATTACCAGTACGCGCAAACTATCGGACCTCGACCGCAGAGCTCTGCAACCGCTGCAAGGCTTCGTTCACCGGCTGCGGCAGCAACTGGCGCATGCAGTTGTAGTGACCGAAACGGCAGGTGCGATCAAAACACGGGCTGCACTCCAGGCCCAGGCGCACCACTTCGACCTTGTCGGCCAACGGCGGCGTGAAGCCCGGCGATGTGGAACCGTACACCGCCACCAGCGGGCGGTTCAGCGCGGCGGCGACGTGCATCAGGCCGGAGTCGTTGGACACTACCGAGTCGGCGCAGGACAGCAGGTCGATGGCTTCGGCCAAGGACGTGTCACCACTGAGGTTGACCGCCTCTTCACGCAGGCCCGGAATCAGGCGCTGGCGAATGTCTTCGCCCACCGGATGGTCTTTCTTCGAACCAAACAACCAGACCTGCCAGCCTTCGCGGATCTTCGCCTCGGCGACCTTGGCGTAGTGCTCCGACGGCCAGCGCTTGGACTCGCCAAACTCGGCGCCGGGGCACAGCGCCAGGACAGGACGGTCGAGTTCCAGGCCGAACTTGGCCAGGGCGGCGTCACGGCTCACCGGATCAATCTGCAAACTCGGACGCGGATACGGCGTGGGCAACTCGGCCCCCGGCTCGTAGGCCAGGGCCATGAAGCGCTCGATCATCAGCGGATAGCGGGCTTTGTCCAGGGTGCGCACGTCATTGAGCAACACGTAGCGGAATTCGCCACGCCAACCGGTGCGCTTGGGGATACCGGCGAAATACGGCACCAACGCCGACTTGAGCGAATTGGGCAGCAGGATCGCCTGGTCGTATTCGCCCGCCAGGGATTTACCGATGCGACGGCGGGTCGCCAGCTCCAGCGCGCCATGGCCGAGCGGAAAGCTCAGGGCCTTGCGCACTTGCGGCATGCGTTCGAGGATCGGCCGGCTCCACTCAGGGGCAAGTACGTCGATCTGGCAGTCCGGGTAGCGCATACGCAGGCACTGGAACAGTGTCTGCGCCATCACCATGTCACCGACCCAACTGGGCCCAACGATCAGAATATTCATGTAGTTTCCACAAACGATGCGGGGAGGCTTATGCCTCCCCGCCCTAATAGTGTTTCAGCTCAACCCCAGCTCTCGCCAGATTCGCATCACCTGGCGCCGTTCGTCGGCGAACTGATCCCCAGCCACCGTGCCGGCCTCATTTTGCAAGGCCTGGCGGTGCGCGGCGGAACGGTAGGCCTTATACACCTCGCGCAATAGATGGGCATCGGCGGCAGGCATCAAGCCCACCTGCTCCAGGCCTTCCAGAATGCGGATATTGTCGGTGTAGCGCAGCAACGATGGATGTTGCGCAGACCACGCCAAAGCCGCGTATTGCACCATAAATTCAATATCGACGATACCTCCGGCGTCCTGCTTGAGGTCGAACGCCGCCGTGGCCTCGAAGGCATTGGCGCCGGTGCCGGCCGCCGTGGTCTTGGTGCCCAGGTTGTCACGCATCTTGGCACGCATCTCGCTGACCTCCTGGCGCAGCTTCGCCAGATCGCGTTGCTGCCCCAGCACTTTGGCACGAACCTGCTCGAACGCCTGGCCCACATCCTGGCTGCCCACCAGCACCCGCGCGCGAATCAAGGCCTGATGCTCCCAGGTCCAGGCTTCATTTTGTTGATAGCGGTCAAACGCACCCAGCGAGCTCACCAGCAAACCGGACGCGCCGGAAGGCCGCAGGCGCATGTCGACTTCGTACAGCTGGCCGGAGTTGGTCTGCGTGGTCAGCAAGTGAATGATGCGCTGGCCCAAACGCGTGAAGAACTGCGCGCCGTCGATCGGCTTGGCGCCATCGGTTTCCGCCTGCGGATCGCCATCGTGGATAAACACCAGGTCCAGGTCCGAACCATGCCCCAGTTCGATCCCGCCGACTTTCCCATAACCGACAATGATGAACCCAGGATCGCACAGGGTGCCGTCCACGCGTTGCGGCGAGCCATGGCGCGCCACGGTCTGGCGCCAGGCCAAGGCCAATACTTGTTCGAGGATGGCCTCAGCAAGCCAAGTGAGGTAGTCACTGACTTTCATCAGCGGCAGGCTGCCAGCGATTTCCGAAGCGGCCACGCGCAGGCGGTGGGCCAGCTTGAAGTGACGCAGGGCTTCCATCTGTTGCTCAAGGTCGTCTTCCGGGATGCGCGTCAGACGCTCGCGCAACTCGGCGGCCAATTCAGGCGCCAAGGGTGGCTTGAACAGACGGCCTTCGTTGAGCAGTTCGTCGAGCAGTAGCGGGAAGCGGGTGATCTGCTCAGCGATCCACGGGCTGGCGGCGCACAGGGTCAACAGGCGACGCAGGGCGTCGGGGTTTTCCGTGAGCAGCACCAGATAAGCGGAACGCCGCGCGACGGCTTCGACCAATGGCAGCACGCGCTCCAGCACCAGGTCCGGGTTGGTGTGCTCGACCGCCTGGGCGAGCAGGCGTGGAATAAATGCATCCAGCCGCTCACGCCCCAAACGCTGCATGGCGCGCAATTGCGGGCTGCTGCGCAGGCCGGCCAACGCCTTGAGCGCCTTGGTCGCATCAGTAAAGCCGCCTTCAGCCAATTGGCGGCAAGCCGCTTCTTCATCTTGGGATTCTTCCCACAGCGGCAACCACTCACCGCCCACCACCAACTCGCTTTCTTCGCCCTCTTCTTCGTCAGGATCGGCAATCACCTGGCGGAAATGCCAATCCACCCGACCGCGCCAGTACATCAGCCGCTCGTGGAAGGCGGTCCAGTCGGCAAAGCCCAACATAAAGGCTATGCGCGCCTGGTCTTCCGGGCCGTCCGGGAGCATTTGCGTCTGCCGGTCGGCAATCGCCTGGATCGCGTGTTCGGTGTAGCGCAGGAATTCGTAGCCATTGCGCAATTCGGCGATCACCGCCGGCGGCAGGTAGCCCTGGCCTTCCAGCGTACCGAGCACTTTGAGCAACGGCCGCTGTTGCAGGCTCAGGTCACGACCGCCGTGGATCAGTTGGAAGGCCTGGGCGATGAATTCCACTTCACGGATACCGCCCGAGCCCAGCTTGATGTTGTCGGCCATGCCCTTGCGCCGCACTTCCTGCTGGATCAACTGCTTCATGGTGCGCAGCGCTTCGATGGCGGAGAAGTCCAGGTAGCGGCGATAGACAAACGGTCGCAGCATGTCCAGCAACTGCGCACCCGCCACCTGATCGCCAGCCACCACGCGCGCCTTGATCATGGCGTAGCGTTCCCAGTCGCGGCCCTGGTCCTGGTAGTACTGCTCCAGCGCATTGAAACTGAGCACCAGCGCACCCGCTGAACCGTAAGGCCGCAGGCGCATGTCGACGCGGAACACAAAGCCGTCGACGGTCATCGGGTCGAGGGCCTTGATCAGTTTTTGACCCAGGCGGATGAAAAACTCCTGATTGTCCAGGGAGCGCTTCACTCCGACCGTTTCGCCGCCCTCGGGGTAGGCGAAGATCAGGTCGATATCCGACGACAGGTTCAGCTCCACCGCGCCGAGCTTGCCCATGCCCAGGATCACCATGTGCTGCGGCTCGCCGCTGCGCCGGCCGGTGGGCGTGCCGAACTGCACGCAGTGGCGTTGGTACAGCCATTGGTAGGCCTGGTCGATGCTGGCGTCGGCCATGTCGGAGAGGTCGCGGCAGGTTTGCACCAGGTCCGCCTGGCGGGTCAGGTCGCGCCAGATGATGCGCACCTGCTGGCGCGTACGCTGGCGACGCAGCACACGTCCCAGCTCATCTTCTGTTTCGGCTTGTTGCACGGCGCCAGCAATTTGCCCGCACAGCTCATCAGGGGCGAAACCACGGTCCAACTCGCCCCAGGCCACCAGTTCGAGCAACATCAAAGGGTCACGAACACTCTGTTCAATGACGAAATCACTGGCCGCGCACACGCGGGTGAAGTCGGCCCACCGTTGCGGCGTCCACGCAGAAAGTCCATGATCGTCGTCCAGCGCGGCCACTGCGTCACGAAATGACTGCTCGGCCCGCTGGGCTTTTGGCAAGAGAATCGCCGGTAGTTCGGCGAGTGTTGGAAGGCTCATGGTCTATCCTTGTTCGGCGCGTAAATGGCGTGTGGCTGTGAACGCAAGAACCACGCTCTATGAAGGACTGTCGAACAAAGGTTAGAAATAGCTGAAATTAATTTCATTTTGGCAGCCAACATCAAACATTCACCTTTTCTTGTTCGCAAAAGATCAACAATAACGATTATGCTCACCAGCCAGACCGAGCCATACGCTCAGTCTTGTGTAGTTTTACTACTCGTATATACATTCGAAAGGCTGAAATGGCCGACGATTTGTAGTAAAACTACAGGACGCCGAAGCAACCTTCGGCCATCCAAGAATTTATGTCGTCTGCCCACAAGGCCAGTCGCAAACTTCAGGCAACCGATTCTGGTAGCCTTTCCGCCCTGGAGCAAGCCATGCAAGACCTCGATCCCGTCGAAACCCAGGAATGGCTGGACGCCCTGGAATCGGTTCTCGACAAAGAAGGCGAAGACCGTGCTCACTACCTGATGACCCGTATGGGCGAACTCGCGACCCGCAGCGGCTCGCAACTGCCTTACGCCATCACTACGCCATACCGCAACACCATCCCTGTTACCCACGAAGCACGCATGCCTGGCGACCTGTTCATGGAACGCCGCATTCGCTCGCTGGTACGTTGGAACGCCATGGCGATGGTAATGCGCACGAACTTGAAAGATTCGGACTTGGGCGGTCACATCTCCAGCTTCGCTTCCAGCGCAACCCTGTATGACATCGGCTTCAACTACTTCTTCCAGGCCCCGACCGACGAACACGGCGGCGACCTGATCTACTTCCAGGGCCACACTTCTCCAGGCGTTTACGCCCGTGCGTTCATGGAAGGCCGCATCACCGAAGAACACATGAACAACTTCCGCCAGGAAGTGGACGGTAACGGCCTGTCGTCGTACCCGCACCCTTGGCTGATGCCTGATTTCTGGCAGTTCCCGACCGTTTCCATGGGGCTGGGCCCGATCCAGGCGATCTACCAGGCGCGCTTCATGAAGTACCTGGAAGCCCGTGGCTTCATCCCTGAAGGCAAGCAGAAAGTCTGGTGCTTCCTGGGCGACGGCGAGTGTGACGAGCCGGAATCCCTGGGCGCCATCTCCCTGGCTGGCCGCGAGAAGCTGGACAACCTGATCTTCGTCATCAACTGCAACCTGCAGCGCCTCGACGGCCCGGTTCGCGGCAACGGCAAGATCATCCAGGAACTCGAAGGCGTGTTCCGCGGTGCTCAGTGGAACGTGACCAAAGTCATCTGGGGCCGTTTCTGGGACCCACTGCTGGCCAAGGACGTCGACGGTATCCTGCAACGTCGCATGGACGAAGTCATCGACGGCGAGTACCAGAACTACAAAGCCAAAGACGGCGCGTTCGTGCGTGAACACTTCTTCAACACGCCTGAACTCAAGGCAATGGTTGCAGACCTGTCCGACGACGAGATCTGGAAACTCAACCGTGGCGGCCACGACCCGTACAAGGTCTACGCGGCGTACCACGAAGCGGTCAACCACAAAGAACAACCGACCGTCATCCTGGCCAAGACCATCAAGGGTTATGGCACCGGTGCCGGCGAAGCGAAGAACACTGCGCACAACACCAAGAAAGTCGATGTCGACAGCCTGAAGTTGTTCCGCGACCGCTTCGACATCCCGGTCAAGGACGAAGAGCTGGAGAACCTGCCGTTCTTCAAGCCGGAGCCGAACAGCGCCGAAGCCCGTTACCTGGCCGAGCGCCGCGCCGCACTGGGTGGTTTCGTGCCTCAGCGTCGCGCCAACAGCTTCAGCGTACCGACGCCAGACCTGAGCACCCTCAAGGCTATCCTCGACGGCTCGGGCGACCGTGAAATCTCCACCACCATGGCTTTCGTGCGCATCTTGGCGCAGCTGGTCAAGGACAAGGAAATCGGCCCGCGCATCGTTCCGATCATCCCGGACGAGGCCCGTACCTTCGGTATGGAAGGCATGTTCCGTCAGTTGGGCATCTACTCCTCCGTCGGCCAGCTCTACGAGCCAGTCGATAAAGACCAGGTGATGTTCTACAAGGAAGACAAGAAGGGCCAGATCCTCGAAGAAGGCATCAACGAAGCGGGCGCCATGAGCTCCTTCATCGCTGCCGGTACTTCGTACTCCAGCCACAACCAGCCGATGCTGCCGTTCTACATCTTCTACTCGATGTTCGGCTTCCAACGTATTGGCGACCTGGCATGGGCAGCAGGCGACAGCCGTACCCGTGGCTTCCTGATCGGCGGTACCGCTGGCCGGACCACGCTGAACGGCGAAGGCCTGCAACACGAAGACGGTCACAGCCACATCCTGGCTGCCACCATCCCGAACTGCCGCACCTTTGATCCAACCTACGGCTATGAGCTGGCGGTGATCATCCAGGACGGCATGAAGAAGATGACCGAAGAGCAGCAGGACGTTTTCTACTACATCACCGTGATGAACGAGTCCTACCAGCAGCCTGCAATGCCGGCTGGCGTGGAAGAAGGCATCATCAAGGGCATGTACCTGCTCGAAGAAGACACCAAGGAAGCAGCGCACCACGTACAGCTGATGGGCTCCGGCACCATCCTGCGCGAAGTGCGTGAGGCGGCGAAGATCCTGCGTGACGAGTTCAACGTCGGCGCTGACGTGTGGAGCGTTACCAGCTTCAACGAACTGCGTCGCGATGGCCTGGCCGTAGAGCGTCACAACCGCCTGCACCCTGGCCAGAAGCCACAGCTCACCTTCGTTGAAGAGTGCCTGAATGGCCGTAAAGGTCCGGTGATCGCTTCGACCGACTACATGAAACTGTTTGCTGAACAAATTCGCCAGTGGGTCCCGTCCAAGGAATTCAAAGTCCTGGGCACCGACGGTTTCGGTCGCAGTGACAGCCGCAAGAAGCTGCGTCACTTCTTCGAAGTTGACCGTCACTTCGTGGTGTTGGCAGCCCTGGAAGCCTTGGCTGACCGTGGTGAGATCGAACCTAAGGTGGTGGCAGACGCTATCGTCAAGTTCGGGATCAACCCGGAAAAACGCAACCCACTGGACTGCTGAGGAGATTTTTTGTGAGCGAACTCATTCGCGTACCTGACATCGGCAGCGGTGAAGGTGAAGTAATCGAGCTGTTTGTGAAGGTCGGCGACACCGTCGAAGCCGACCAGAGCATCCTGACCCTGGAATCGGACAAGGCGAGCATGGAAATCCCTGCTCCCAAGGCCGGCGTGGTCAAGAGCCTGAAAGTGAAGCTGGGCGACCGCCTGAAAGAAGGCGACGAACTGCTGGAACTGGAAATCGAAGGTGCCGCTGATGCGG
The DNA here is from genome assembly GCF_000510895.2 of Pseudomonas sp. FH1. NCBI lineage: Bacteria > Pseudomonadati > Pseudomonadota > Gammaproteobacteria > Pseudomonadales > Pseudomonadaceae > Pseudomonas > Pseudomonas sp. FH1. Next base: position 146,875 of record NZ_AOHM01000022.1, on the reverse strand, counting down.
CCCCTGCGGCGGCGCCTGCTGCCGCTGCTGCACCTGCGCCTGCTGCTGAAAAGCCGGCTGCCGAGGCCGCTCCGGCCCCAGCTGCTGCACCTGCCGCTGCCAGCGTCCAGGACATTCACGTCCCGGACATCGGTTCGTCGGGCAAGGCCAAGATCATTGAGCTGCTGGTCAAGGTCGGCGACACCGTCGAAGCCGACCAGTCGCTGATCACCCTGGAGTCCGACAAGGCCTCCATGGAAATCCCTTCGCCGGCTGCCGGCGTGGTGGAAAGCATCGCGGTCAAGCTGGAAGACGAAGTCGGCACTGGCGACTTCATCCTCAAGCTGAAAGTACAAGGCGCTGCACCTGCTGCCGCGCCAGCCCCGGCCGCCGCTCCAGCCGCCAAGGCTGAAGCTGCACCGGCTGCTGCGCCGGCACCTGCTGCGAAAGCCGAGGCCGCACCGGCCCCTGCTGCTGCCGCACCTGCGCCAAGCGGTGCCAAGGTTCACGCCGGGCCTGCCGTGCGTCAGCTGGCCCGTGAGTTCGGCGTTGAGCTGAACGCTGTGTCGGCCACCGGCCCTCACGGTCGCGTGCTGAAGGAAGACGTGCAGGTCTACGTCAAGGCCATGATGCAGAAAGCCAAGGAAGCTCCGGCTGCTGGCGCTGCTACCGGTGGTTCGGGCATTCCGCCGATCCGTACCGTGGACTTCAGCCGCTTCGGTGAAATCGAAGAAGTGCCGATGACCCGCCTGATGCAAATCGGCGCGGCCGGTCTGCACGCCAGCTGGCTGAACATCCCGCACGTGACTCAGTTCGACCAGGCCGACATCACCGACCTGGAAGCTTTCCGCGTTGCGCAGAAAGCCGTGGCCGAAAAAGCCGGCGTGAAACTGACCGTGCTGCCGCTGCTGCTCAAAGCCTGCGCGCACCTGCTCAAGGAACTGCCGGACTTCAACGCTTCGCTGGCGCCAAGCGGCAAGGCGATCATCCGCAAGAAATACGTGCATATCGGCTTTGCCGTCGACACCCCGGATGGCCTGCTGGTACCGGTCATCAAGAACGTCGACCAGAAGAGCCTGCTGCAACTCGCTGCCGAAGCCGCTGCACTGGCTGCCAAGGCCCGCGACAAGAAGCTCACCCCGGACGACATGCAGGGCGCGTGCTTCACCATCTCCAGCCTCGGCCACATTGGCGGCACTGGCTTCACGCCAATCGTCAATGCGCCGGAGGTGGCGATCCTGGGCGTGTCCAAGGCCACCATCCAGCCTGTGTGGGACGGTAAAGCGTTCCAGCCGAAGCTGATGCTGCCGCTGTCGCTGTCCTACGATCACCGTGTGATCAACGGCGCTGCTGCGGCTCGCTTCACCCAGCGTCTGAGCCAGTTGCTGAACGACATCCGCACCATCCTGCTGTAAGCACGAACAGGCCTCCCGTTCACCCGGGACGCCTGGTTGCACCGATTTTCGAGCGCCACGCTCGTACCTCAACCCCGCCACTTGGCGGGGCTTTTTTTGCCGGTTTGTTGGACAACAAAAACAGGCTTGTACACCTTCCATCACCCCGATTGCAGAAATCCCTTTCGCGGCCGATAACACCCTTATAGCACTTAGCCTTCATCCTCTCTTGTCAGCCCGCGCCGCATGATGCAACCTTGCCGCAGGCAACAGAAAAGAGGGCGTGAGCCCGGCGCCGTGCGCGTAATTTCAAGTGAGTTTCCCCCATGAAAAGCCAACCCGATGTCGCCCGTATGGCGGCCGAGGTAGTGACGCAGTTACCGGTGCCTTCGCGCCTCGGTATGCTGCGTTTCGAGCGGCTGAATGAGGCAAGCTGGGCCCTCCTTTACCTCGACCCCAATTGCGAACGCCAATTCGGCCTGCCGGCGGTCGAGCTGTGTGCCTTGATCGGCACGCCCTACGCCAGCCTGATGGAGCCCCAGGCACGCTATCAACTGCACGACACCATCCAGCAGCAACTGACCCAGAGCCCGCATTACCTGGTGCGCTACACCCTGCACACCAGCGGCGGGCCGCTGAGCCTGCTGGAGATGGGCGAGGCCTACAAACAACACAATCGCCACCTGCTGCGCGGTTACTTGATGGTGGTCGACGGCCTGTTCAGCGAGATTCCCACCGCTGCCCCGACGGCAGACCTGGAGAACCAGAACAGCCGCCTGCAGATCGCCCTGGAGCTCAACCAGCGCGCCCAGCAGGAACAATTGCAGCACCTGGAGCGGGTGCGCGCCCAGCAGGAGCTGATCCTGCTGCTGGCCCGCCAGCGCTACACAGCTAACAATTCGCTGCAAGAAGCCGCCGAGCTGATCACCCGCAGTGCCTGTGATATCTACCAGATTGACTGCGCCAGCATCTGGAACCTCGAAGGTCAGCGCCTGGTGCCGATCTCGGCCTACCACCGCGCCGACGAGCAGCACCACCTGCCTGAATCCATCGATGCCAGCTGCTTCCCGGACTACCTGGAAGCCTTGCACAGCAGCCGGGCGATCGACGCCACCAATGCGCTGCGCGATCCACGCACCCGGGAAATGGCCGACAGCCTGCGCGACAAAGACATTCACGCCATGCTCGACGCGAGCATTCGCGTCGACGGCCATGTGGTGGGCGTGCTGTGCCTGGAACAAAGCGGCAGCACCCGCGCCTGGCAGGCTGACGAAATCGCCTTTGCCGGCGAGCTGGCCGATCAGTTCGCGCAGGTCATCAACAACCACAACCGCCGTACCGCGACCAGCGCCCTGCACCTGTTCCAGCGCGCCGTGGAGCAAAGTGCCAACGCCTTTCTGCTGGTCAATTGCGACGGCATAGTCGAGTACGTCAACCCGAGCTTTACCGCGATCACCCAGTACAGCGCCGAAGAGGTCCACGGCCACCGCCTGGCCCAGTTGCCGGCGCTGGAAAACCTCAGTGAATTGCTGTTCGATGCGCCGTCGAGCCTGGCCAAGAGCAACAGCTGGCAGGGTGAATTCAAGAGCCGGCGCAAAAACCTCGAACCCTACTGGGGCCAGCTGTCGATCTCCAAGGTGTATGGCGACAACCGCGAGTTGACCCACTACATCGGCATCTACGAAGACATCACCCAGACCAAGCTGGCCCAGCAGCGCATCGAGCGCCTGGCCTACACCGACAACCTGACCAACCTGGGCAACCGCCCGGCGTTCATCCGCAACCTCGACGAACGCTTTGCCCGCGACAGCGACAGCCCGATCAGCCTGTTGCTGGTGGACATCGACAACTTCAAGCGCATCAACGACAGCCTTGGCCATCAGACCGGCGACAAGCTGCTGATCAGCCTCGCGCGGCGTTTGCGCAACAGCCTGAGTGCCGGTGGTAGCCTGGCGCGGTTTGCCAGTAACGAATTCGCGGTGCTGCTCGATGACACCGACCTGGAGAGCGGCCAGCAGGTTGCCAGCCAGTTGTTGGCGACGCTCGACAAACCGATGTTCGTCGACAACCAATTGATCAGCGTCACCGGTTCCGTGGGCCTGGCCTGCGCGCCGCTGCATGGCCGCGACCCGCAGACCCTGATGCGCAACGCCGGCCTGGCCTTGCACAAGGCCAAGGCCAACGGTAAGCATCAGGTCCAAGTGTTTACCGAAGCGCTGAACGCCGAAGCCAGCTACAAGCTATTCGTCGAGAACAACCTGCGCCGCGCCCTCACCCAGAACGAGCTGGACGTGTTCTACCAGCCCAAGCTGTGCCTGCGCAGCGGCCGCCTGCTGGGCATGGAAGCGCTGCTGCGCTGGAACCATCCGGAAAAGGGCATGATCCGCCCGGACCAATTCATCAGCGTGGCGGAAGAGACCGGCCTGATCATCCCCATCGGCAAATGGATCGCCCGCCAGGCCTGCCGCATGAGCAAGCAACTGAGCGCCGGCGGCATGGGCAACTTGCAGGTGGCGATCAACCTGTCGCCCAAGCAGTTCTCCGACCCGGACCTGGTGGCCTCGATTGCCGCGATCCTCAAGGAAGAACAGCTGCCGGCCAACCTGCTGGAGCTGGAACTCACCGAAGGCCTGCTGCTGGAAGCCACCGAAGACACACGCCTGCAGCTTGATCAACTGAAAAGCTTTGGCCTGACCCTGGCCATGGACGACTTCGGCACCGGCTACTCGTCGCTGAGTTACCTGAAAAAATTCCCCATCGACATCATCAAGATCGATCGCAGCTTCATCCACGAAATCCCGGACAACCAGGACGACATGGAAATCACCTCGGCCGTGATCGCCATGGCCCACAACCTCAAGCTCAAGGTCGTGGCCGAAGGCATCGAGACCGCCGAGCAACTGGCGTTCCTGCGCCGGCATCGTTGCGATGTCGGCCAGGGTTACCTGTTTGACCGGCCGATCCCCGGTGCAGAGCTGCTGGCGATGCTCAAACGCTACCCGCGCGGGCCAATCGCCTGACAGCGCCGTAACACTCGGGCACACTGGCTGTCTGAATCTTTACCGCTAACTCAACCTGACGAGAGGACTGATCATGGTCTTGCGCTCGGAAATTCTGGTGAACAAAAACGTGCTGCCCACTCAAGAACAAGCTCTGCCTGGCCGTGAAACCCCGATGAACCTGCCGGAAACGCATTTCGTCAACGGCAACCCACTGCTGGGTCCATTCCTGGACGACGTCGGTTTTGCGATCTTTGGCCTGGGCTGCTTCTGGGGTGCGGAGCGCCGGTTCTGGCAGCGCGATGGCGTGGCCAGCACCGTGGTCGGTTACGCCGGCGGCTATACGCCGAACCCGACCTACGAAGAAGTCTGCTCGGGCCTGACCGGCCACAGCGAAGTGGTGTTGGTGGTGTATGACCAGGCCAAGGTGAAATACGAAGACCTGCTTAAGATGTTCTGGGAACTGCACAACCCGACCCAGGGCATGCGCCAGGGCAACGACATCGGCAGCCAGTACCGCTCGGTGATCTACGCGACCACGCCGGAGCAATTGGCGGCGGCGCAGGCGAGCGCCGAGGCTTATCAGGGTGAGTTGACCAAGGCTGGCCTGGGTGCGATCACCACCGAGATCGAAGAAGCGCCGACGGTGTATTTTGCCGAGGCGTACCACCAGCAATACCTGGCGAAGAATCCGCAGGGGTATTGCGGGATTGGCGGCACGGGCGTGACCTGCCCGATCTAAGGCCAAAAGCATCGCGGGCAAGCCCGCGATAGTGTCCTGACAGGCAACTATTTACTCAGCGATCAACCAATCCATCTGCCACCCGCCCTGGGTCTGACCCAGCTGCTTGGACAACCACGGCAGCAGCTCGCGCAACTCCTCCTCCAAGCCCCACGGCGGGTTGGCAATCGCCAGGCCCGAGCCCGTCAGGGTGTTGGGTGTGTCCAGCGGATGCACCAGCAATTCCACACGCAGCAACTTCGGCGCACCGGTGCCGGCCAGGTCCTGGTAGAAACGGCGCAACAGGCGTTGATCTTTCACCGGGTACCAGATGGCGGCGACGGTCTGGCGCATGCGGCTCACGGCTTCCTTGAGGGAAGCGGCGCAGCGTTGCATCTCGTCGAGTTTTTCGAACGGCGGATCGATCAGCATCAATGCGCGCTTTTCCGGCACCGGCAACAAGGCACGCGGCACATGCCAGCCTTCGCCCAGGTGAACCTTCACCCGACGATCACCCTTCATGTTGTCCTTGAGCAGCACGCCGTCTTCCGGGTGTTTTTCATTGAGCAGCACGCGGTCCTGGGGGCGGGTAAGGCGTCGCGCCAGTTCCGGCGAGCCGGGGTAGTAACGCAACTGGCCGTCCGGGTTCATCTCATGCAGCACGCGCATGTAATCATCGGTCAACGGCGGCAGGTCGCTTTCGCCCCACAGGCGCGCAATGCCTTCCAGGTATTCACCCGTACGGTTGGCCTGGTCGCCCTGCAGGTCGTACAGGCCAATCCCGGCGTGGGTGTCGAGGTAGGCGAACGGCTGCTCCTTGCGCGACATCAGGGCGATGAGGCGGGTCAAGGTCAGGTGTTTGAAGACATCGGCGTGGTTGCCGGCGTGAAAGGCGTGACGATAATTCATGGTTGCTCCTGCGCAGGGGGCGAAGTTTACCTTTTACGCGGGCGTTGGTGCAGTGCGGTGTGCCGGGCGGCGCTTAAGTCGAAGGGGCGCGCTGGGTTCAACTCAACTCTGAAGCCAGATAGTCCGCCAAACCCTGATGGCTGACGTCGCGGCGGCGCGTGAAGTAGGCGACCTTGTGCCGCAAGGTCGTCGGAATAAACGCGGTGTGGAGGTCGGGGCGCTGCTCTTCGAGCCCTTGCAGGAGGTTATCGATCAGGGTTTGCGGCGATTGCTCGGCCAGATGTTGCAGTAACGGCGCAGGCACTCGCCACCACGGGCTCGCTTTGGCGGCAGTGACTGGGCCGGTGGCGACAGTCAGCGACTGGCCGTTGATCACGTAGCGCTGGAAAACCGGCAATAGCTCATCGCCCGCCTGCTGAAGAATCGGCAGGAATTGAGCACCATCCCAGAACCGTAAGAACACTTCCTGGCCATCGGGCAGGTACACCTTGGTCAGCCCTTGCAGGTGTGCAATCACGGTTACTAGCGGGTGGGTCGATAGGGCCAACCACCCCCAATCCGTGGCATCAGTGGAGGCGGCCCATTCCAGGAAAGGACTGCCCGGCTCGACGATGCCTACATAGGGCATGACCTCGTCCCATGCCGCATAGGCCGTGCCGGCCCAAACGGGGTGCAGGGGGGCCCCGGCGGCGAGCGCCCGCCAGGCTTCAAGGGGTTTGGCGTCGCTGGCAGCGCCCAGCACTGCAAACATCTGTTCACCAGGCAACATAGGTTGCTGCATCTTCGTAAGTCCCTTTAAAAGTCAGATGGGGCCGCACTGGCCGTTTTTGCAACGCTCGCATTCCTCGCAAAACGGCGCGCTGCGCTTCAGGCTGGCCACTTGCACGCGGCTGAGCGGAGCGGGAATCACCGCCAGCAGTGTTTCCTTCAGTCCAGGCGTCAATGGCGCCGCCGTAACAGCGGGCGCGCTGCCAAGCTGGATCGGCACACTGCTGAAAATCCCGCCCGTAGACAGCGTGATCGACTGCCCGCCCGCCTGAATCGTGACGGTTGCGCCACCCTCGATCACAACGCTTTGCCCCGCGCCTATCTGGATGGTCTGCCCTGCCCTTACCTGCCGTGAGCCGCCCACCATCAAGTGGTCGTCTTGCTTCAGGTCGGTCAGACGGTTGCCATGGATGATGCGCTGCTCCTCGCCTTGCATTTCGTGATGCGACTCACCGTCCACCTTTACCCGAAGGTCATGCAGCACGTGCTGCGTCCAATCCCGCTGGGCGCGCAGGTAGATTTCCTCGGCCCCCTTGCGGTCCTCGATGCGCAGTTCGTTGTAGCCACCCCCACCAGGGCTGCTCTGGCTGCGGAAGATGCTGCGGGTCTTGTCCGCCGGAAGGTCGAGGGGAGTCTGGGTGGCGGCATTGGGCAGGCAGCCCATGACCAGCGGCATATCCATGTCACCGTTGACGAAGCCCACCAGCACTTCCATACCCACCCGAGGGATCAATACCGCCCCATAACGATCATGCGCCCAGCCGCTGGCAACCCGCAGCCAACAGCTGGAATGGTCGTTGTGTTCGCCATCGCGATCCCACGCCAATTGCACCTTGACCCGACCGTATTCGTCGCAATGGATTTCGCTGTCGGCAGGGCCGGTCACCACTGCGTTCTGGTAACCCGCTATTTGAGGCCGAGACATAATCAGAGGTGTTCGAAACGCTACGTCCCAAGGCGTTACAACAAAGTCATTGCTGTAGCCTTGAGGCGACTCATCGCCCACAGACTCCTCAAGCACCTGAGGTTGGTGCCCTACATGGTGCAACTGGGTAACCAGCCATAAATCATTCCATTCCTGACGCGGGTGCCCAGTCATCTTCAAGAACTGCCCTGTCACCAACGCCGGCTGGTCGCTAGCGCCACTGGCCTGACAGTAATCGCTGCGATGACGCTCCAGCAGTCGTTGCGCCAAGTACTTGCCACGCTCACGATCCGTGAAATGCCCAGGGTAGCGCTGGTCATCCAGGGAGGGCCGCAGCCGACTGGATGCTTCGCTTTCCAACGTCAGGCCCGGCTTCTGGAAATCGTAGTCCCGCAGGCTCACGCCAGTGGTACGCGTCTTCAGCCGCAGCATAAAGCGCTTGATCGCCGGCTCGTCGGCAACCATCCCGGTACCAGGCGAATACGGCGTGGATTGATCAGGCTGCGCAAAAACACTTTGATCGTCGCCAAACACCATCAGGTGTCGCTCAGGGTTGTGCTGGAAGTGATAGTGAATGCCCGATTCGGCACATAGGCGCTGAATGAACTCCAGATCGGTTTCACCGAACTGAACACAGTATTCACGCTGCGGATACTTGCCGCTCAGTTGAAACGCAAAGGCATCACTTTGGATAGCCTGAGCCTCCAATACCTGCGCAATGATCTCGGGCACCGTTTTCTTCTGAAAAATCCGCTGATGGGTGCTGTGTTCCAGATAAGCCAACTGCGGCACCAGAGTGATCTGGTAACGGGTAAGGCGTCTGCCCGAATCGCCCTGCGCCACCCGATACACCAGGCCATGAATCCCATGACCATGGGCGTCAAACCCCAGGAACGCTTGGCGGTGTAGCAGCCTCTCAAGGTCTTGATCGGACTGTTCGCTGACCAACTCAAGGTCAAAGCGAAAAGGCAGGCTGATGAATTCATCTCCCATGAACCCGTGGACCTGGAATTCACTGGGCTCCCCATCGAGGGTCAGGGTGAAGGCGCTTTGATTGGCAGGAGCGAACATCCGGTGTTTCTCTGCTAGGTGTGGAGGACCGATTCTGCATCACGGCTCCCCCTGGCTGAGCAGGTCGCCGCTAAATCAGTAAAGCCCTACACAGACGCGTCTGAATCCTCTTCGGACCGACGTAAAACGCACGCAAAAAAAGGCCCGCAATCCGTAGGACGCGGGCCTTTCTTTCAACTCACTTGGCGCTAAACACCCAGCGAATTACTTATTGAGGTTGTAGTCTTTTTCCGCAGCATCAAAACGCTCGACCATACCGGCAGTCGGTGCGCCCATCTTGCTCACGAAGTAGATCGCCAGGCTGGCAAAGATGAAGCCTGGGATGATTTCGTACAGACCCAGCAGTTCGAAGTGTTTCCACACAATCACAGTGATCGCGCCAACCAGGATACCGGCCAGTGCGCCGTTGCGGGTCATGCCTTTCCAGATCACCGAGATCAGCACCACAGGACCAAACGCGGCGCCGAAGCCGGCCCAGGCGTAGCTCACCAGGCCCAGTACGCGGTTTTCCGGGTTGGCCGCCATGGCGATGGCGATCAGTGCAACCACCAGCACCATCAGGCGACCGACCCATACCAGCTCAAGCTGGGAGGCGTTTTTGCGCAGGAAGGTCTTGTAGAAGTCTTCGGTCAGGGCGCTGGAGCACACCAGCAGTTGGCAGCTCAAGGTGCTCATCACCGCCGCCAGGATGGCCGACAGCAGTACCCCGGCAATCCACGGGTTGAACAGCAGCTTGGCCAGTTCGATGAACACACGCTCGTGGTTCTCGTTGACCGGGCCCGCAACTTCCGGGTGCGCCGAGAAGTAGGCAATACCGAAGAAACCCACCGCCACGGTGCCGCCCAGGCACAGAATCATCCAGGTCATGGAGATGCGACGCGCATTGGCGATCGACTTCACCGAGTCCGCCGCCATGAAACGCGCGAGGATGTGCGGCTGGCCGAAGTAACCCAGGCCCCAGCCCATCAGCGAGATGATGCCGATGAAGGTGGTATTTTTCAGCATGTTGAAGTTGTCAGGGTTCTTGGCTTCGATGGCCAGGAACGTGGTGTCGACGCCACCGGTGGCCAGCAGCACGATGATCGGCGTGAGGATCAGCGCGAAAATCATCAGCGTGGCTTGTACGGTGTCGGTCCAGCTCACTGCCAGGAAACCACCGACGAAGGTGTAGGCAATGGTCGCTGCAGCACCGGCCCACAGCGCAGTCTCGTAGGACATGCCGAAGGTGCTTTCAAACAGGCGGGCACCGGCGACGATGCCGGAAGCGCAGTAAATGGTGAAGAACACCAGGATCACCACGGCGGAGATGATCCGCAGCAGGCCGCTCTTGTCTTCGAAACGGCTGGAGAAGTAATCCGGCAGGGTCAGGGCGTCGCCGTTGTGTTCGGTCTGGACCCGCAGGCGACCGGCAACGAACAGCCAGTTGAGGTAGGCACCGACGATCAGGCCGATGGCGATCCAGCTTTCCGACAGGCCAGACATGTAGATCGCGCCCGGCAGGCCCATCAACAACCAGCCGCTCATGTCGGAAGCGCCGGCCGACAAGGCAGTCACCACGCTACCGAGGCTGCGACCGCCCAGGATGTAATCGGAAAGGTTGTTGGTGGAGCGATAGGCCATGAAGCCGATCAGCACCATTGCTGCGATGTAGATCACGAACGTGATCAGGGTTGGATTACTAACGCTCATAAGAGTGACGCCCTGGCTTTGTTTTTATGTAGCAGCGGTCTGTCAGACGGCCACCCACTGGAAGTAGGTAGACGTAGCTGCGTGCCGCGCATTTATGACTGACGTTTCCCCAGGAAAGCCGTCAGCCGATGAACCGACTCGTTGAGGTGGTTGCACCTTGGGCGCGAATGCTATTCAACAAAGCAAATAAGGTGCAACCAGTTTCGTGAGAATAAGTTGCACCTGGATATGTTTTGCGGAAAACAGCCTGTTTTTGCTCCTTTTCGGAGCAAGAACAGCCGATCTCAGAAGCAAACGCACCAAGGCGGAGCGCAATCCGTCGGCGGTGTATTTTTTTCCCGATCACGATCGAAAATTTCCTGAACAAAAAGGGTTGCACCCGGTTGCACCTCTGCATGCGCAAAGCTAATCTTGCCGCCAGCTGATGCCACTCGGTAGTGGCACCCATGAGGATAAGAAAATGGCTACGACCACCCTTGGGGTCAAACTCGACGACCCGACCCGCGAGCGCCTGAAGGCTGCCGCGACCTCCATTGATCGCACGCCGCACTGGCTGATCAAGCAGGCGATTTTCAATTACCTGGAGAAACTGGAGGGTGGTGCAACCCTGACCGAACTCAATGGTTTGAGCAGCAAAGACGCCGACGATGCGGGCGAGGTTCAGACCGACCACGCCCACCAGTGCTTCCTGGAGTTCGCCGAGAGCATCCTGCCGCAATCCGTCTTGCGCGCCTCGATCACCGCCGCTTACCGCCGCCCCGAGCCGGAAGTGGTGCCGATGCTGATCGAACAGGCTCGACTGCCGGCCCCGATGGCCGAAGCCACCAACAAGCTGGCCGCCTCGATCGCTGAAAAACTGCGTAACCAGAAGAGTGCCGGCGGCCGTGCCGGTATTGTTCAGGGCCTGCTGCAAGAATTTTCCCTGTCGTCCCAGGAAGGCGTAGCACTGATGTGCCTGGCCGAAGCGCTGCTGCGTATCCCGGACAAGGGCACCCGCGACGCACTGATCCGCGACAAGATCAGCACCGGCAACTGGCAGCCGCACCTGGGCAACAGCCCGTCGCTGTTCGTTAACGCCGCGACCTGGGGCTTACTGCTGACCGGTAAACTGGTCGCCACCCACAACGAAGCGGGCCTCACCTCGTCCCTGAGCCGCATCATCGGCAAGAGCGGCGAGCCGATGATCCGCAGGGGCGTCGACATGGCGATGCGCCTGATGGGCGAGCAGTTCGTCACCGGCGAAACCATTGCCGAGGCCCTGGCCAACGCGAGCAAGTTCGAAGCCAAGGGCTTCCGCTACTCCTACGACATGCTCGGTGAAGCCGCGCTGACTGAACACGACGCGCAGAAGTACCTGGCCTCGTACGAACAAGCCATTCATTCGATCGGTAAAGCGTCCCACGGCCGTGGGATTTATGAAGGTCCGGGCATTTCCATCAAGCTGTCGGCCCTGCACCCGCGCTACAGCCGTGCGCAGTACGAGCGTGTGATGGACGAGTTGTACCCGCGCCTGCTGTCCCTGACCCTGCTGGCCAAGCAATACGACATCGGCTTGAACATCGACGCTGAAGAAGCCGACCGTCTGGAGCTGTCCCTGGACCTGCTCGAACGCCTGTGCTTCGAGCCGCAACTGACCGGCTGGAACGGCATCGGTTTCGTGATCCAGGCCTACCAGAAGCGTTGCCCGTATGTGATCGACTACGTCATCGACCTGGCGCGCCGCAGCCGCCATCGCCTGATGATCCGCCTGGTAAAAGGCGCGTACTGGGACAGCGAGATCAAGCGCGCCCAAGTCGAAGGCCTGGAAGGCTACCCGGTCTACACCCGCAAGGTGTACACCGACGTTTCCTACATTGCCTGCGCACGCAAACTGCTGTCGGTGCCGGAAGTCATCTACCCTCAGTTCGCCACGCACAACGCCCACACGCTGTCGGCCATCTACCACATCGCAGGTCAGAACTATTACCCCGGCCAGTACGAGTTCCAATGCCTGCACGGCATGGGCGAACCGCTGTACGAGCAGGTTGTAGGCAAGGTTTCCGAAGGCAAGCTGAACCGTCCATGCCGCGTGTATGCACCGGTTGGCACCCACGAAACGCTGCTGGCTTACCTGGTGCGTCGCCTGCTGGAAAACGGCGCGAATACCTCGTTCGTCAACCGCATTGCCGACCAATCCATCTCCATTCAGGAGCTGGTGGCCGACCCAGTGGCCAGCATCGAGCAAATGGCCACGCTGGAAGGCGGCTTCGGCCTGCCGCACCCGCGCATCCCCTTGCCGCGTGACCTGTACGGCAGCGACCGCGCCAACTCGGCCGGTATCGACCTGGCCAACGAACACCGCCTGGCGTCGTTGTCCTGCGCCTTGCTGGCCACCGCACACAACCACTGGAAAGCGGCGCCGATGCTCGGTTGCGCCTCCAGCGAGCAAGCGGCAGCACCGGTACTGAACCCGTCCGACCTGCGTGACGTGGTCGGTCACGTGCAAGAAGCCACCGTCGAAGACGTCGACAACGCGATCCAGTGCGCCATCAGCGCTGGCCCGATCTGGCAGGCCACCCCGCCCGCCGAGCGCGCTGCGATCCTGGAACGTGCCGCCGACCTGATGGAAGGCGAGATCCAACCGCTGATGGGCCTGCTGGCTCGCGAAGCCGGCAAGACCTTCGCCAACGCCATCGCCGAAGTGCGTGAAGCCGTGGATTTCCTGCGCTACTACGCGGTGCAGGCACGTAACGACTTCACCAACGACGCCCACCGCCCGCTGGGCCCGGTGGTCTGCATCAGCCCGTGGAACTTCCCGCTGGCCATCTTCAGCGGCCAAGTCGCCGCCGCATTGGCCGCCGGCAACCCGGTACTGGCCAAGCCTGCCGAGCAAACCCCATTGGTGGCCGCGCAAGCCGTGCGCATCCTGTTGGAAGCCGGTATTCCGGAAGGCGTGCTGCAATTGCTGCCGGGCCAGGGCGAAACCGTCGGTGCCCGCCTGGTGGGTGATGATCGCGTCAAAGGCGTGATGTTCACTGGCTCCACCGAAGTGGCGCGTCTGCTGCAACGCAACGTCGCCGGTCGTCTGGATGCCCAGGGCCGTCCGATCCCGCTGATCGCCGAAACCGGTGGCCAGAACGCGATGATCGTCGACTCCTCGGCGCTGACCGAACAAGTAGTCATCGACGTGGTGTCCTCGGCCTTCGACAGTGCCGGCCAACGCTGCTCGGCCCTGCGCGTGCTGTGCCTGCAGGAAGATTCGGCAGACCGTGTCATCGAAATGCTCAAGGGCGCCATGGCGGAATGCCGCTTGGGTAACCCGGAGCGCCTGTCCGTCGACATCGGCCCGGTGATCGACGCCGAAGCCAAGGCCGGCATCGAGAAACACATCCAGGCCATGCGCGACAAAGGCCGCAACGTGTATCAAGTGGCGATTGCCGACGGTGAAGAGATCAAGCGTGGCACCTTCGTGATGCCGACCCTGATCGAGTTGGAAAGCTTCGACGAACTGCAACGCGAGATCTTCGGCCCAGTGCTGCACGTGGTGCGCTACAAGCGCAAAGAGATCGACCAGCTCATCGGCCAGATCAACGCTTCCGGCTATGGCCTGACCCTGGGCGTGCACACCCGTATCGACGAGACCATCGCCAAGGTGATCGACAACGTCCATGCCGGTAACGTCTATGTGAACCGCAACATCGTCGGCGCTGTGGTCGGCGTGCAACCGTTCGGCGGCGAAGGCCTGTCGGGCACTGGCCCGAAAGCCGGTGGCCCGCTGTACCTGTACCGCCTGCTGTCGACGCGTCCTACGGATGCCATTGAGCAATCCTTCGTACGCGGCGACGCCTTGGCCGCACCGGACGTGCGCCTGCGTGACGCCATGAGCCAGCCGCTGACCGCCCTGAAAACCTGGGCCGACAGCAATAAGTTCAGCGACCTGAGTGCCCTGTGCAGCCAGTTCGCCGCGCAATCGCAAAGCGGTATCACCCGCCAACTGGCTGGCCCGACCGGCGAACGCAACAGCTACGCCATCCTGCCCCGCGAGCACGTACTGTGCCTGGCGGAAGTGGAAGGCGACCTGTTGACGCAACTGGCGGCAGTGTTGGCTGTGGGCGGCTCGGCGGTATGGCCCGAATCCGACCTGACCAAAGCCTTGTTCCCACGCCTGCCGAAGGAGATTCAGGCGAAGATAAAGCGCGTGGCCGACTGGACCAAGGACGACGTGGTGTTTGATGCAGTTCTGCATCACGGTGATTCCGACCAACTGCGTGCGGTGTGCCAGCAAGTGGCGCAGCGTGGTGGGGCGATTGTCGGGGTGCATGGCTTGTCGCAAGGCGAGACGGCGATTGCGCTGGAGCGCTTGGTGATTGAGCGAGCGTTGAGCGTCAACACCGCTGCGGCGGGCGGTAACGCCAGCCTGATGACTATCGGCTGATCAGCAGCGGCAAGTTTTAAGCTACAAGCTGCAAGTAAAAGCATCGCGCTCTTACTTGTAGCTTGAAGCTTGCAACTTGTGCCGCCCCATCACCCCCATCTATCTTCCTTCCCCGTTTTTATCAGCACTCCTAGACTGCGGCATACTTTTCTAAAGGTAATCCGCCATGTCCGAGTCGCTGCTCAGTTCCCGCAATCTGGCTTTCGAGCTGTACGAAGTCCTCGATGCCGAGGGCCTGACCCAGCGTGAGCGGTTTGCCGAGCACAACCGCGAAACCTTCGATGCAGCCATCAGCACCGCCCGCACCATCGCGGAGAAGTACTTCGCCCCACACAACCGCAAGAACGACGAAAACGAACCGCGCTACGAAGACGGCCAGGCCATCCTGATCCCGGAAGTGAAACCCGCCGTGGACGCCTTCCTGGAAGCCGGCTTCCTCAACGCCGCGCGCAGTTTCGAAGCGGGTGGCATGCAACTGCCGACCCTGCTGTCCCAAGCCTGTTTCGCGCACTTCCAGTCGGCCAACGCCGCATCCACGTCCTACCCGTTCCTGACCATGGGCGCCGCCAACCTGATTGAAAGCTTCGGCACCGAGGATCAGAAACAACGCTTCCTGCAACCCATGATCGACGGCCGTTTCTTCGGCACCATGGCCCTCACCGAACCCCACGCCGGTTCTTCGCTGTCAGATATTCGTACACGCGCAGAGCCTGCGGCTGACGGCAGCTATCGACTCAAAGGCAACAAGATTTTCATTTCCGGCGGCGACCACCCGCTGTCGGAAAACATCGTGCACATGGTGCTGGCCAAACTGCCGGACGCGCCGGCCGGGGTGAAGGGTATTTCGCTGTTTATCGTGCCCAAGTTCCTGGTCAACGACGACGGCAGCCTGGGCGAGCGCAACGATGTGTTGCTGGCCGGGCTGTTCCACAAGATGGGCTGGCGTGGCACCACGTCCACCGCGCTTAACTTCGGCGATAACGGGAATTGCGTCGGCTATCTGGTGGGCAAGCCGCACCAGGGGTTGAGCTGCATGTTCCAGATGATGAACGAGGCGCGGATTGGTGTCGGCATGGGCGCGGTCATGCTCGGTTACGCCGGCTACCTCTACTCCTTGGAGTACGCCCGCGAACGCCCGCAAGGTCGCCTGCCCGACAGTAAAGATCCCACGACCGCACCGGTCTCGATCATTCAGCACGCGGACATCAAGCGCATGCTGCTTACCCAAAAATCCTACGTGGAAGGCGCCTTCGACCTCGGCCTCTACGCCGCACGGCTGTTTGACGACACCACCACCTTGGCCACCGAAACCGAACGCAAACAAGCCCACGAACTGCTGGACCTGCTCACGCCCATCGTCAAATCCTGGCCGTCGGAGTTCTGCCTCAAGGCCAACGAACTGGCGATCCAGATTCTCGGCGGCCATGGCTACACCCGCGAATACCCGGTGGAGCAGTACTACCGCGACAACCGCCTGAACCCGATCCACGAAGGCACCCACGGCATCCAGTCCCTGGATCTGCTCGGGCGCAAACTGGCGCAGAACGGTGGCGCGGGCTTGAAGCAACTCATCCGACTGATCGCCGAAGCCGGCGCCCGCGCCCAGGAATACCCAAGCCTTACCGCGCTGAGGGAACCGCTGGAGCAACTGGTCAACCGCCTGCAAAGCGTCACCCTCGGTTTGCTGACGGATCTCGCCCACGGCAAGGTCAACAGCAGCCTGGCGAATTCGGCGCTGTACCTGAAGGTGTTCGGGCATACGGTGATTGGCTGGCGCTGGCTGGAACAGGCGATTCACGCCGAAGCCGGCTTGGCCAAGGGCAATGCGGCGGATGTGACCTTCTATAAAGGCAAGCTCCAGGCCGCCCGGTACTTCCTGACCTGGGAAGTGCCGAGCTGCCATCATGAACTGGCAATCTTGGAGGCCCGTGATGACACGTGCCTCGGCATGCAAGATGAGTGGTTCTAAGGCGTTCCGATCGCCTTGGAAATCACATCGACCGTGGCGCTGACTTGCTCTTGGTAACGGTCGAGTTCCTGCTGGTGCGCCTGCTGCATTTCGATCTGCTCGGCACACAGGTTCAGCGCCGCCAGCACCAGTAGCTTGTCACCGATCAGGGTCGGGTACTTCTTCTTGGTGGTGGCCAGGGACGCCTTGAGCAGGGTCACGGCGTGCATCAGGGTTTTCTCTTCCCCGGCCGGAGCCTTGATCGAGTAATCCTCTCCGAGAATCGAAACGACCTTTATCCCTTCACTCATGCGCCGACAGGCCCTGCGCTCACACGCTCAACCAGCGCCTGGATACGCGCGGCGGTGGCGCCGTGCTTTTCTTCCTGCTCCATCAGGTTCAGTTGCAGGCTGTCGTTCTCGTCCTTGGCGCGGGCCAGTTCCGCCTTGAGGGATTCGTTGGTGCCCAGCAGGTCCTGGTTCTGCTGTACCAGGTCGCTGACGAGTTGTTCCAATTGGCTGAGGGATGCTTCTAACATTTTGATTTCTCGGGCTTTTTCAAAGGGCGGTGACGATAAAGAAAATTCACCTCGGATGCCAGGGTTATCCCCGGCGCGCAGCCCGATTTTTAAGGGCCGGGCCGCACTTTCGAGCCTTAGTGACTGCATTTACCGGATCTGGTTCCTGAATCGGCGAAACCCCTCGTCAGATGCGACAAAACCGCACACGCCCCTTTAGACTTTAGTCGTACGACCGATAGAGAGGGACACCCCGTCTCATGGCCGCACGGATCGCGCTTCTCCCCCAGGATTCCCGCATGTCGCTTCGTAATATGAATATCGCTCCGAGGGCCTTCCTCGGCTTCGCGTTTATTGGCGCGTTGATGTTGTTTCTCGGTGTGTTTGCCCTGAACCAGATGAGCAAGATCCGTGGCGCCACCGAAGACATCACCCTGTCCAGCGTGCCGAGCATTCGTGCCCTCGATGAATTTACCCAGCTGACCCTGCGATTGCGGGTGCTGTCGTACCGCCTGCTGACCAACCGCGAGCCGGAGGTTCAGCAAAAGACCCTGGAAGCCTTTGAACTACGTAACCAGCAGATTCGCACGGCCCAGGGCATCTACGAAAAACTCATCGAGAGCAGCGAAGAGCGCTCGACCTACGACGAATACGTACGCCTGCTGGGCCAGTACCATCAGATTGAAGAGCGCATGAAGAGCCTGTCGCGCGCCAATCAAGTGGAAGAACTGCGCGCCCTGCTCAACACCGAACTGCTGAGCAACTCCGAGCAGGTCAACGCCGTGCTCACCCGCCTGCTGGACATCAACAACAAGATGGCCCTGGCCACCAATCAGCAAGCCGAAGACCAATACAACCTGGCCTTTGACCTGGTGGTCGGCCTGCTGGTGATCGCCACGGCGTTGACCCTGCTGTTCGCCTGGCTGCTGACCCGCAGTATCACCCTGCCTATTTCCCAGGCACTCGAAGCCGCCGAAGAAGTGGCCGAAGGCAACCTGACGCGGCCGATCAAGGTCGACGGCAACGACGAAGCCGGGCGCCTGCTGGCCGCCATGGCCAAGATGCAGGACAAGCTGCGCGACACCCTGCAACGCATCGCCGGGTCAGCGACCCAACTGGCGTCGGCAGCCGAGGAACTGAACGCCGTCACCGACGAAAGCGCCCGCGGCCTGACCCAGCAGAACAACGAAATCGAACAAGCCGCCACGGCGGTGAACGAGATGACCAGCGCCGTCGAAGAAGTCGCCCGCAATGCGGTCAGTACCTCCGAAGCTTCGCGCAACGCCACCACCTCCGCCGGCGATGGCCGTGACCTGGTGCAGGAAACCGTCAGCGCCATCGAACGCATGAGCGGCGACGTGCAAGCCACGGCCACCCTGATTGGCGACCTGGCCAATGAGTCGCGCGACATCGGCAAGGTGTTGGATGTGATTCGCGGCCTGGCCGACCAGACCAACCTGCTGGCCCTGAACGCAGCAATTGAAGCGGCGCGTGCCGGTGAAGCCGGTCGCGGTTTTGCGGTAGTGGCCGATGAAGTGCGCGCCCTGGCCCATCGCACGCAGCAATCGACCAGCGAGATCGAGCGGATGATCGGCAGTATCCAGGCCGGCACCGAGCACGCGGTGGATTCGATGCGCAACAGCACCGAACGCGCCGAATCGACGCTGAACATCGCCAAAGGCGCCGGCATGTCGCTGGATACCATCAATACCGCGATTGTCGAGATCAATGAACGCAACCTGGTGATCGCCAGCGCGGCGGAAGAACAGGCCCAGGTGGCGCGGGAAGTGGATCGCAACCTGGTGAACATCCGCGATCTATCGGTGCAATCAGCGACCGGCGCCAGCCAGACCAGTGCGGCGAGCAGTGAACTGTCGCGCCTGGCGGTGGACTTGAACGGAATGGTCGGCCGCTTCCGCCTGTAACTGACCCCGACCGACTGTAGTGAGCGGGCTTGCCCCGCGCTGGGCTGCGAAGCAGCCCCAAAACCAGTCACCGCATACTATCTGTAAACATGAGGTGTTCCTGTTGGGGCTGCTCTGCAGCCCAGCGCAGGGCAAGCCTGCTCACTACAAGAGCCCTGCCCACTACAGCAAGCCAGCTTCCACATTAACCCTGCACGAATCAGAAAAAGCTTTTTGACAGTGCAGCAATTCAACAGGTTAGAATCGCTGGCACGCAGACTGCATGGTCAGTTTGCGCCCCGTCTTGTTTGCTCATGGAGTACTGCCTTTGAATGCGACGACCATCAACAGCCTGTTCTTGATCGGCGCGTTGCTGGTGAGTGCGAGCATTCTGGTGAGTTCTCTTTCGTCCCGCCTGGGGATCCCGATATTGGTGATCATCCTGGCCGTGGGCATGGTCGCCGGCGTCGATGGCGGCGGCATCATCTTCGATAACTACCCAACCGCCTACCTGGTGGGCAACCTCGCCCTGGCCGTGATCCTGCTCGATGGCGGTTTGCGCACACGGGTGGCGAGTTTCCGCGTGGCACTCTGGCCGGCGTTGTCGCTGGCCACGGTGGGGGTGTTGATTACCACCGGCCTCACCGGCATGGCTGCGGCCTGGCTGTTTGACCTCAATATCATCCAAGGCTTGTTGATTGGCGCGATTGTCGGCTCCACGGACGCCGCGGCAGTGTTCTCGCTGCTCGGCGGCAAGGGCCTCAACGAACGGGTCACTGCCAGCCTGGAAATCGAATCCGGCAGCAACGACCCCATGGCGGTGTTCCTCACCGTCACCTTGATCGACATGCTGGCCAGCGGCCAGACCGGCCTGCACTGGAGCCTGCTGACTCACTTGGTGCGCGAGTTCGGCATCGGCGGCGTGGTCGGCCTGGGCGGCGGCTGGCTGATGCTGCAAATGGTCAACCGCATCAACCTGGCCACTGGCTTGTACCCGATCCTGGTAATCGCTGGCGGCCTGTTCGTGTTCGCGGTGACCAACGCTTTGCACGGCAGCGGCTTCCTCGCCGTGTACCTATGCGGCCTGGTCATCGGCAACCGCCCAGTGCGCAGCCGTCATGGCATTTTGCATATGCTCGACGGCATGGCCTGGTTGGCACAGATCGGCATGTTCCTGGTGCTGGGCCTGCTGGTCACGCCCCATGACTTGCTGCCCATCGCGTTGCCGGCCCTGGGCCTGGCGCTGTGGATGATCCTGTTTGCACGGCCGTTGTCGGTGATGGTCGGCCTGCTGCCGTTCAAGGCGTTCCACGGACGCGAAAAAGCCTTTATCGCCTGGGTCGGCCTGCGCGGCGCGGTGCCGATCATTCTGGCGGTGTTCCCGCTGATGGCCGGCCTGCCCCACGCGCAGCTGTACTTCAACCTGGCGTTCTTTATCGTGCTGGTGTCGCTGCTGGTGCAGGGCACGAGCCTGCCGTGGGTGGCCAAGCTGCTCAAGGTCACCGTACCACCGGACCCGGCGCCGATTTCCCGTGCTGCCCTGGAAGTGCACGTCACCAGCGAGTGGGAGTTGTTCGTCTACCGCCTGGGCGCGGAAAAATGGTGCATCGGCGCCGCCCTGCGTGAGCTGAAAATGCCCGAAGGCACGCGGATCGCTGCGCTGTTCCGTGGCCAGCAACTGCTCCATCCGTCGGGTAGTACCGTGCTGGAAGTCGGCGATTTGCTCTGCGTGATCGGCCATGAACACAACCTGCCGGCCCTGGGCAAACTCTTCAGCCAGGCGCCGCAACGCGGTCTGGACCTGCGTTTCTTCGGCGACTTCGTGCTGGAAGGCGATGCCCAGCTGGGCGCGGTTTCCGCGCTGTACGGCCTGAAGCTGGAGGGCATCGACCCGGATATGCCGCTGAGCAGTTTCATCACCCAGAAAGTCGGCGGCGCGCCCATCGTCGGCGACCAGGTGGAATGGAACAACACCATCTGGACCGTCGCGGTCATGGACGGGAACAAGATCGGCAAAGTGGGCGTCAGATTCCCCGAAGGAAGTCGCCCGGGCCCCGGACTCTTCCTCTAAACTGCGGGGCGACGACGCCCCCGATTCTTCACCTTGCAAGACCGGTCTCTATGCCTACCCTGCGCACGTTCCTCGCCACTGCCCTGCTGGGCCTGACCCTTTGTGTCGGCACCGTTCACGCGGCCGACCCGCCCAGCGCCGACGCCATCCAGCAAACCCTGGACAAGCTGCCCGACCGCAAGCTGCCCGACGCCGACATGAAGGCCCTGCAGACCATCCTGCAGCAGACCCTGACTTACCTGGGCAACAAGCAGGATTACGAGCAGCGCCTGGTCGACCTCAAGCGCCAGCTGGAAGACGCGCCGCGCGAGACCGCCGACAACCAGCGCGAGCTGACCCGGCTCAAGGCCACCAAAATCATCCCGGTCGCCCAGCGCTACGCCACCCTGCCGGTGCCGCAGCTTGAGCAACTGCTGGTGCAGCGCACCACCCAGCAAGGCGACCTGCAAAAAGAACTGGCCGACGCCAACAGCCTGTCCATCGCAGCCCAGACCCGCCCCGAACGCGCCCAGACCGAAATCAGCAGCAGCCAGACGCGCATCCTGCAGATCAATTCGATCCTCAAGGCCGGCAAGGACAACGGCAAGGCCCTGACCGGCGACCAGCGCAACCAGCTCAACGCCGAACTCGCCGCCCTCAACGCACTGATCCCGTTGCGCCGCCAGGAACTGGCCGGCAACAGCCAACTGCAAGACCTGGGCAACAGCCAGCACGACCTGGTGATGGAAAAAACTGCACGCCTGGAACAAGAGATCCAGGACCTGCAAACCCTGATCAACCAGAAGCGCCTGGCCCAATCCCAACAAACGGTCACCCAACAGTCCATCGAAGCGCAAAAAGCCGGTGGCAGCAGCTTGCTCGCCACCGAGAGCGCGGCCAACCTGAAGCTGTCCGACTACCTGCTCAAAAGCACCGACCGCCTCAATGACCTGACCCAGAAAAACCTGAAAACCAAGCAACAACTCGACACGGTGACCCAGAGCGACTCGGCCCTGGACGAGCAGATCAACGTGCTCAAGGGCAGCCTGTTGCTGTCCAAGATCCTCTACAAACAGAAACAAGCCTTGCCACGCCTGACCGTGGACCGCGACCTGGCGGACGACATCGCCAACATTCGCCTGTACCAGTTCGAGGTCAACCAGCAGCGCGAACTGATCAGTTCGCCGAGCGCCTATGTGGATAACTTGCTGGCCAACCAAGCGCCGGAAGACGTCACCCCCCAGCTGCGCCGCACCCTGCTGGAACTGGCGATCACCCGCAGCGACCTGCTGGAGCGCCTGAGCCGTGAGTTGAGCGCGCTGCTCAACGAATCCATTACCCTGCAACTGAACCAGAAACAACTGCTCAGCACCGCCACCACCCTGCGCGCGACGCTGGATGAGCAGATGTTCTGGATCCCCAGTAACAAGCCGCTGGACACCGAATGGCTGGAAACCGTGCCGGCGCACCTGAGCAAGCAAGTCGCCACCCTGCCCTGGGCCTCCAGCGTCAGCGAGCTGTATGACGGCCTGACCCAGCGCCCGCTGCTGTTCCTGCCGCTGCTGCTGTTGATTGGCGCGCTGCTGTGGCGCCGTAAAAACCTGTACCAGCGCCTGAACAAGGTCCATCTGGACATTGGCCACTTCAAGCGTGACAGCCAGTGGCACACGCCCCAGGCCATCCTGATCAATATCCTGCTGGCGATGCCGGTGTCCCTCGGCCTGGCGCTGTGCGGCTACGCGCTGCAGATCGACGCCCGTGGGCAGAACGCCAACCTCGGGTCGGCGCTGCTGCAGATCGCCCAGGCCTGGCTGGTGTTCTACACCGCTTATCGCATCCTGGCGCCGGGTGGCGTGGCTGAACTGCACTTTCGCTGGGAAAAACCCCAGGTCGAATTCCTGCAAGGTTGGGTGCGCAAGCTCGGGCTGGTGGTACTGGCCCTGGTGGCCGTGGTGGCCATTGCCGAGCACCAACCGGCGGCGCTGGCCGACGACGTGCTGGGCATCGGCGTGGTACTGACCTGCTACGCGCTGATGGCCTGGCTGCTCGGGCGCCTGTTGCTCAACAGCCCGACCCATGAAAAAGCCTCGCTGTTCCGCAAGGCCGTGGGCCTGTTGTTTACCGCGCTGCCGGTCGCGCTGTTTATCGCCGTGTGCTTTGGCTACTACTACACCGCGCTCAAGCTCAGTGACCGCCTGATCAACACCCTGTACCTGCTGATGTTCTGGCTTGTGATCGAAGCCACCTTCGTTCGCGGCCTGGGCGTTGCCGCCCGACGACTGGCCTATGCGCGTGCCCTGGCCAAACGCCAGGCCGCCAAGGAAGCCGGCGACGGTGAAGCAGTGATCGAAGAACCGACCCTAGACATCGAACAGGTCAACGAACAATCCATGCGCCTGATCCGCCTGGCCTTGCTCGGCGGTTTTATCGCGGCGCTGTACTGGGTGTGGTCGGACCTGATCTCGGTGTTTTCGTACCTGGATAACGTCACGTTGTACGAATACACCAGCGGCACCGGCGCCAATATCAGCATGGTGCCGATCAGCATCGGTGACCTGCTCGGTGCGTTGATCATCATCGGCATCACTTTCGCCCTGGCGCGTAACCTGCCCGGCCTGCTCGAAGTGCTGGTGCTGTCCAAGCTGGACCTGGCCCAGGGCAGTGCCTATGCGACCACCACGTTGCTGTCGTATGTGATTGCCGGCGTCGGCTTCGTCTCCACCTTGTCCACCCTCGGCGTGAGCTGGGACAAGTTGCAATGGCTGGTGGCGGCGCTGTCGGTGGGCTTGGGTTTCGGTATGCAGGAAATCTTCGCCAACTTCATCTCCGGCATCATGATCCTGTTCGAACGCCCTGTGCGCATCGGCGACACCATCACCATCGGCAACCTGTCGGGCACGGTGAGCAAGATTCGCATCCGCGCCACCACGATCACCGACTTTGATCGCAAGGACATCATTGTCCCGAACAAAACCTTCATCACCGGGCAACTGATCAACTGGTCGCTGACCGACACCATCACCCGCGTCACCCTCAAACTCGGCGTGGACTACGGTTCCGACCTGGACCGCGTGAAGGAACTGCTGCTCAAGGCCGCCCGCGACAACCCTCGGGTACTGAAGGAGCCAGAGCCCCACGTGTACTTCCTCAACTTCGGCGAAAGCACCCTCGACCACGAACTGCGCATGCACGTGCGCGACCTAGGCGACCGCAACCCGGTGATCGACGAAGTGAACCGCTTTATCAATCGCGAGTTCAAGAAAGAGAGCATCAACATTTCGTTCCGCCAGATGGAGGTCTACCTCAAGAACCTCCACGGCCAGGAATACAAGTTGGTGGAAGTCGACACCCCTCCCGCCAAGCCCGCCAACGACGGCGGCGTGCAGGAACCACCGCCGAGCAAACTCGACTAACCGCGCTATCCCCAGCAGAATGCTCGGACATTCTGCTGGAGATGGCCGGTGAAAGCCCTCGACGAACTGACCTTCGACAACCGCTTCGCACGCCTGGGCGACGCGTTCTCGACCCACGTATTGCCTGAGCCCCTCGACGCGCCGCGCCTGGTTGTGGCGAGCGAGGCCGCCCTGGCCCTGCTCGACCTTGACCCCGCCGTGGCCGAAACGCCGGTATTTGCCGAGCTGTTTGGCGGCCACAAATTGTGGGCCGAAGCGGAGCCCCGGGCGATGGTCTATTCCGGGCATCAGTTCGGCGGCTACACCCCGCAACTGGGTGACGGCCGTGGCTTATTACTGGGCGAGGTGTACAACGAGGCGGGCGAGCACTGGGACTTGCACCTCAAGGGTGCCGGGATGACGCCCTACTCACGCATGGGCGATGGTCGCGCGGTGTTGCGCTCCTCAATCCGCGAGTTCCTGGCCTCCGAAGCGCTGCACGCGCTGGGCATCCCCAGCAGCCGCGCGCTGTGCGTGATCGGCTCCGACACACCCGTGTGGCGCGAGAAGCAGGAACGCGGCGCGATGGTATTGCGCATGGCACACAGCCATATCCGCTTCGGGCATTTCGAATACTTCTACTACACCAAAAAGCCCGAACAGCAGGCGCTGTTGGCCGAACACGTATTGAACCTGCACTACCCCGAGTGCCGCGAACAGCCCGAGCCGTACCTGGCGATGTTCCGCGAAATCGTCGAGCGCAATGCCGAACTGATCGCCAAGTGGCAGGCTTATGGCTTCTGCCACGGCGTGATGAACACCGACAACATGTCGATCCTCGGCATCACCTTCGACTTCGGGCCGTTTGCGTTCCTGGATGACTTTGATGCGCACTTCATCTGCAACCACTCCGATCATGAAGGGCGCTATTCCTTCAGCAATCAGGTGCCGATCGGCCAGTGGAACCTCAGCGCATTGGCGCAAGCACTGACGCCGTTTATCAGCGTCGACGCCTTGAAAGAAGCGCTTGGGCTGTATCTGCCTCTGTATCAAGCGAACTACCTGGACCTGATGCGCCGCCGCCTGGGACTCACCACCGCCGAAGACGATGACCAGCAGTTGGTGGAGCGTTTATTGAAGCTGATGCAGAACAGCGGCGTGGATTACACCCTGTTCTTCCGCCGCCTGGGAGATGAGTCGGCGGCGTTGGCCGTGGCGCGGTTGCGCGATGACTTTGTCGACCTGGCCGGGTTTGATGCCTGGGCCGAGCAGTACAAGGCGCGTGCTGCACGGGATGGTGACTACAGCGAGGAACAGCGCCGTGTGCGGATGCAGGCGGTGAACCCGCTGTATATCTTGCGCAACTACCTGGCGCAAAACGCCATCGCGGCCGCTGAATCCGGGGATTACAGCGAGGTGCGACGGCTGCATGAAGTGCTTTCCAAGCCGTTTGAGGAGCAAGCAGGGATGGAGCAATACGCACAGCGCCCGCCGGATTGGGGGAAGCATTTGGAGATTAGTTGTTCGTCGTAGGAGGCCTATCCAGAAGATCACCCACCGCCTTGATCGTGATCAGATGAACATGTCCACCGGCACCTTGAAGAACTCCGCCAGCCAACGAATCTGCCGAACGTTCAGCTGGCGTTTTCCACTCAGGATTTCTGAGACAACCGACTGAGCGCCGACCCCAGGCAGGTCACTTTGCGTCAAGCCATGCTCCTGCATCATTGACCGCAATACATCGACACCGCTCGCCTCAGGTATTGGCCAATGCTCTAAGTCGTAGGCCTCAACCCAGTCACCGATGATATCGACCAGCCCCATCAGCGGATGGGTTTCATCGTCCCCCACGATATCCAGCAATTCGTCGAGCGCCTCGACCAACAGATCGTAATCAGCCTCGGTTTTCGGCTTACGCAACAAGGGGGACACGAACTGCCAATGCTCGGCGACTTGCTCGATCAATACACTCATTTTTCCCATGACTCCTTCCATTTACCCTTGTCGTATTCACGATGGTCCAAAATATGCCGGATATAGAGGCGCTGCATTCGATAGCGCACGATGGCAACAAGGCGGAGCTTGTTGCCTCCGATATTGAACACATGCAGCGCCCCAACTTTATCCACAGCCGGGAAAACGGCTCTCAACGTCGCAAAATCTTCAGGGCTGATGACTTTGACCTTCCGATGCCACTCATCCAGAGCACTGGCTGAGTGAGGCCATTTTTCCTTGGCATTTCGTATTTGCTTCGCACTGATCACTCGCATGCAACATCCCTATCGCATCTTGCTATGAAGGTTATACCCGAACACTGACTATCGCAATTTGCTATAGAGCCGATCGGACCGGTGGTGCTTTGTCGAGCACGCTTTCACAGCCTAGATAGGCGCGCGCAATCGACGCGCAAAAATCTGTGAGCATATGCAACGCCGCTTCAGAACTTGATAACACCTTCGCCCGACTCCACATTGAGCTTCACTGACTGCTTTCGTTGGAGCTTCACCATGTCCGAACCACTTGTAATCCCCTGCCCCCACTGCAACGGCCTCAACCGCATCCCCGGCGAACGCCTGGGCGATGCGCCCAAATGCGGGCGCTGCAAGCAGCCGGTTTTACTGAACAAACCGTTTGAGCTGAAGCAAGGCGACTACGCCAGCCAGGTCAAAGGCGATTTGCCGTTGCTGGTGGATGTGTGGGCCGACTGGTGTGGGCCGTGTAAATCGTTTGCGCCGGTGTTCGAACAGGCGGCTGGGCAGTTGGCGGGCAAGTGCCGGTTGGCCAAGCTGGACAGCGAGGCCAATCAGCAGTTGTCGGCGCAGTTGGGGATTCGCTCGATTCCCAGTTTGATTCTGTTCAAGAACGGCCGCGAAGTGGCACGCCAGAGTGGTGCGTTTCCGTTGCCGCAGTTGATGAGCTGGTTGCGCAGTCAGGGGGTGTGAGCCACCGGGGCTTCACGGTCCATCATCTGGCCGACCAGCAGTACACCCAGTTCGCTCAATTGGTGGATCGCCAGTGCCACGTCGCGGTGTTCGCCGGTGAGGTCGTTGGACAGGTTGAGCAACAGGGTGCGGACGGAGGAGAAGGTTTCGTAGCTGTTGAGGACGAGGGTTTCGGTGGGGAGGTTGGGGGTGACGGTATAAAGGTTAACCATGGATCGTCTCCGAGCAGGAGCCGCAACCGACCGCTACTAAACGGGGGTGGCAGCTGTACGCAGGTTAGTAGACCGGGAGACGCAACCGGCGCGCTCAAGAGCGCCCTCCGTACAGCCACCATCAAATTCAGGAAGGTCCTGATCGACGATTTTGCTGTACGTCTCAACACGGGCTACTAAACCCGACCACTGAGAATTCAGTGGCCCGAGAACCTTAAGAGAAGCCCATCCAGACGCACAAGCCAGCGGATTCTGGAGTACCTGTAGGCAACGTTACAAGGCTTAACCCCTATAGCCAGACCCTTCCTACACCCCCTGTAAGAAGGATCGACATCAATCACGCGTTTTCCAGCAGGTTATGCAACTCCACAAACTGCTGCGTCAGCTTATGCCGTGGATCCAGGTGGATCAGCGGCTTGCTCTCCTGGTGCGACTCACGCATGCGCACGGAGCTGGCCAGGTACACCGGCAATACCGGCAACCCTTCGGCAATCAATTCGTCCAGCATCTGCTGCGGCAAACTCGCGCGGGCCTGGAACTGGTTGACCACGATGCCTTCCACTTCGAGGCCTTCGTTGTGGTCTTCCTTCAATTCTTCGATTTCCGCCAGCAGGCCATACAGGGCCTGGCGCGAAAAGCTGTCGCAATCGAAAGGGATCAACACACGATCAGCGGCAATCAGCGCCGAAACCGCATAAAAATTCAGAGCTGGCGGTGTATCTAGGTAGATCCGGTCGTAATCCTCGCTCAGATCATCCAGCAACTTTCGCAGCTTGTTGATCTTGTGCTTGGCCTCAAGCTTGGGCTGCAGGTCGGCCAACTCTGCGGTTGCAGTGATGACGTGCAGGTTGTCGAACGGGGTTTCGTAGATATCCACCTTGTTCTTCTTGGAAAACGGCCCGGAAGACAGGGTTTGCTTGAAAAAATCCGCGATACCCATTGGGATATCGTCGCCGGTCAACCCGGTGAGGTACTGGGTTGAGTTGGCTTGTGCATCGAGGTCCACCAACAGGGTTCGATAACCTTCGCTGGCGCTGACTGCCGCCAGGTTGCAGGCAATGCTGGACTTGCCAACGCCGCCTTTTTGATTGAACACCACACGCCGCATGGAAAAACCTCCGTGTATCAATGAATGTCCGAGTGTAGAGGGCAAAAGCGCCTGTTAGCTACCTCGTTCATCCATGCACTGCTGCATCACGGCCGATCGGCGACCTGCCTGTCATACGCAGCCGACAGATTAAAAAGAACGGTCCGACAATCCAATCAGTCCCCTGGTAAAGGACAATCTGTAAATCCTTTCCACTATTTTGTAATCAACCGTGCACAAATCTTTACCAAAGTTTGCTAGAACCCCACGGCACCGGGATAATGCGCGCCATTCGGCTATTGCTCCCTGTCCCGGTATTCGGGGCCAAAAGCCGCACATGGAAGCCCGCAGGGGCGGGATAACTTCTCAGTGATCAACTTCAACATCGCCCAATGGCGCGCCTGGGCCCCAGGGCTCGATAGCGTGGACGACTGGCGCGCCTGGTGCCAAGCCCCGGTGTTGCTGCCTGCCAGCGATGCCTGCCCTGATGTGTCGTTCCTGCCGGCCATGCAGCGCCGCCGTCTGAGTCGCCTGGCGCGCATGGCGTTCAGCGTGGGTTGGCCACTGGCCGAGGGTTTGCAGGACCTGCCGCTGGTGTTTGTCTCCCGGCATGGCGAGACCCCGCGCACCCTCGACATCCTCAGTGACCTGGCCAACGACCAGCCGCTGTCGCCGACCCAGTTCAGCCTGTCAGTGCACAACGCGGTGATTGGCCTATGGTCGATCCTGCGCAATGAAACCAGCGAAATGACCGCCCTCGCCGCCGCAGGTGACGGACTGGAACACGGCATGCTCGAAGCCGCCGCCCTGCTCAACGAAGGTGCCCCGGCCGTATTGCTGGTGATCACCGAAGAACAGCCGCCCGAGGCCTACGCCAGCTGGATTGTCGACGTGCCGTTTCCCTACGCCCTTGGCCTGCTGCTGACGCCGGGCGACGAGTGGCAGCTGGAACTGAACAGCGGCACTGTCCAACCCACTCAAACCCAGTGGCCCCACGCCCTGAACCTGCTGCGCACCCTGCTCACCGAACAGGTCGCCTGCCAACATGCCTGGAAGAACCGTGTATGGAATTGGCAACGCAAGCCCTGAAAGAAAAACCACGGGACGCCTACTACTGGCGTCTGTTCGCCACCGCCGCCAGCTTCGCGCTGTTCGGCTTCGGCGGCCTGTGC
The DNA here is from genome assembly GCF_000510895.2 of Pseudomonas sp. FH1. Lineage (NCBI taxonomy): Bacteria > Pseudomonadati > Pseudomonadota > Gammaproteobacteria > Pseudomonadales > Pseudomonadaceae > Pseudomonas > Pseudomonas sp. FH1. The sequence goes on along the minus strand of NZ_AOHM01000022.1, from coordinate 116,782 downwards.
CTGCGTTTGCTGGTGTTTCCGTTGCTCAGTTGCCTGCCAGGGGACGCTGCCAAACACCGCAACCGCGCCCGCCACACGATCAGTTGGCTGTTCTGGTTCTTCATTCGGCTGATGCAGCGCGCCGGCGTGCTCACCTACAGCGTCGAAGGCGCGGAAAACCTCGGCCGCCCAGGCCAGATGATCATCGCCAACCACCCGTCGTTGATCGACGTGGTGTTCCTGATCGGCCTGGTGCGCCAGGCCAATTGCGTGGTCAAGCAAAGCCTGTGGCAGAACCCCTTCACCCGTGGGCCGGTGCGCGACGCGGGCTATATCAGCAACGACGGCAGCGCCGAAATGCTTGATGCGGCGGCGGATGCCCTGCGCGGCGGCCAGACCCTGATCATCTTTCCCGAAGGCACCCGCACCACACCCGGCGCGGCGCCTGCCTTTCATCGCGGCGGCGCCGCCATTGCACTGCGCGGTGCGACAATCATCACCCCCGTGGTGATCAAGGTCAGCCCCACTACGCTGACCAAGGCCGAACCCTGGTATCGCATCCCAAAATGCCGCGTGCACTTCAGTTTGCGGGTGGGTGCCGATATAGAACCACAGGCGTTCGCATCAAAGGGGCCCGCGCCCCAGGCCTCACGCAAGCTCAACGATTACCTGCACCACTATTTTACTAAGGAGCTCGCCGAAGATGAGCGACCAACACCGCCTTGAGCACGACATAAAGACGCTGATCATCGAGGCCCTGGGCCTGGAAGACATCAGCGTCGACGACATCGGCAGCGAGCAGACCCTGTTCGGCGAAGGCCTCGGCCTGGATTCGGTAGACGCCCTGGAATTGGGCCTGGCGATCCAGAAAAAGTACGGTATCAAGATCGATGCCGACGCCAAGGACACCCGCAATCACTTCACCAACGTGGCCAGCCTTGCGGCGTTCGTCACGGCCAGACAGGCAGCTTGAGACCGGACCATGCAAACTCGTGACGATATTTTCAACACCTTGCGCGACGCCTTGGTGGAACTGTTTGAACTGCCGCCGGAACGCGTCACCCTTGACGCCAACCTGTACCAGGACCTGGAAATCGACAGCATCGACGCCGTCGACTTGATCGACCACATCAAGCGCCAGACCGGCAAGAAGATCGCCGCCGAAGAATTCAAGGCCGTGCGCACCGTCAACGACGTGGTTGAGGCGGTGTACCGTCTGGTCACGCCTGCCGCATGAGCCGGCTGATCGGCCTTGGCCTGTTGTTGGCGGGGCTGCTGTACCCCTTTGCGGTGTATTACGGCACCGAACACTTTGCGCCGTGGCAATTCGGCCTGCTGCTCGGCAGTTTGTGGCTGCTGCGCGCTCTGACCGGTGCGCGACGCCCCGGCGCCCGCTGGATGGCAGTGGCGGTGATCGTGTTCTGCCTGCTGCTGGCCTGGTTCGACAACCCGCACTTGCTGCGCTGGTACCCGAGCCTGGTCAGCGGGTTCATGCTGGCGTTGTTTGGCTTGAGCCTCAAATACGGCCCGCCGATGGTCGAGCGCCTGGCGCGCATGACCAATCCGGTGCTGCCCCCGCATGCCATTGTGTATACCCGCCAGGTCACCGTGGTGTGGAGCGTGTTTTTTCTGTGTAATGGCCTGCTCGCCGCCGCCCTCACCCTGTGGGCGCCGCTGAGCTGGTGGACGTTGTACAACGGCCTGATCGCCTACGGGCTGATGGGGTTGTTGTTTGCCGTGGAATGGCTGGTACGACAAAGGGTTCGAGGCCGCGTATGAATGGGTTGAAACTTGAGCACTTGTTGCTTGAGCCGCTGGAACAGCGTCCGGTCACCACCGAACCTGCAATGAACCATGCCCAGTTGTGGGCGCAGTCCCTGAGCCTGGCCGCAGGCCTGCAAGCGCGCGGCATCCAGCGCCTGGCCGTGTACCTGGAAGATGCCGGCCTGCTGGCGATTGCCCTGCTGGGCGCCTGGCGCGCCGGGGTCAGCGTGTTGCTGCCCGCAGACCTGCAACCTCAGACCCGCCAACGCTGGGACGAGGCCGTCGATGCCTGGCTGACCGAAGCGACAGACCTGGACACGCTGTACCAGGCGCCACTGACCGCTGCCGCACTCGATCTGGACGCTTGCGACCTGAGCCTGTGCACCTCCGGGTCCAGCGGCGAGCCCAAGCGCATCGACAAGACCCTGCGCCAGCTGGCCAACGAGGTCGAAGCCCTGGAAACGCTGTGGGGACCGGACCTTAAGGACGCCTGCATCATCGGCAGCGTCGCCACCCAGCATATCTACGGTTTGCTATTTCGTGTGTTGTGGCCGCTGTGCGCCGGCCGCACTTTCGTGCGCAAGCAACTGGCCTTCCCAGAAGACTTGCAGCGCGCCAGCCGCGAGCATGCCCGGTTCGCCTGGGTCGCCAGCCCGGCGTTGCTCAAGCGCATGGGCGACAATCTCGACTGGCCGGCGCTGAGCCAGGTGTCACGGGTATTTTCCTCCGGCGGCGCATTGCCGGTGGAAGCCGCCGGCAGCCTGTACGACCGTTTGCAACAATGGCCCACAGAAATCCTCGGCAGTTCGGAAACCGGCGGTATCGCCTGGCGCCAGGGTGCGCAGCCTTGGCAACCGTTTGCCGACGTGCACCTGAGCCAGGACGCCGACGGCGCCTTGCGCATCGCTTCACCGTATTTGCCTGAAGGGCATGTCGAACAGACCGCCGACGCCGCGCGCATCCATGCCGATGGCCGTTTCGAGTTGCTCGGGCGCCTGGATCGCATCGTCAAGCTGGAAGAAAAACGCATCTCCCTGCCCATGCTGGAACACGCATTGATGACTCACCCGTGGGTCGCGGAAACGCGCCTGGGTGTGGTGCAGGAAAACCGCGCATCCCTGGGTGCCCTGGTGGTGCTGAGTGCCGAAGGCCTGCATGCCTTGCGCAATCAGGGCCGACGCACGCTCACCCAAACCCTGCGCCAACACTTAAGCCAACATTGCGAAGCCCTGGCGCTGCCGCGTCGCTGGCGTTTACTGAGACAGTTGCCGCTGAACAGCCAAGGCAAACTGCCCCAGGCGCAGGTCGAAGCGCTCTTGTTAGCACCACGACCGAAAGCCCCGGAAGTACTGGAGCAGGTCGAAGCCGATGGCGAATGGACCTTGCAACTGAGCGTCCCGCCAGACCTGGCCTATTTCAGCGGGCACTTTCCGGTCACCCCAGTATTGCCGGGCGTGGTGCAGGTGGAATGGGCGTTCAACCTGGGCCAGCAACTGCTCGATTTACCGGCAACGTTTGCCGGGATGGAAGTGCTCAAGTTCCAGCAACTGGTGCGGCCGGGTGATGCGATCGAACTGCACCTGCGGTTTGATGCGGAACGCGGCAAGTTGTATTTCGCCTATCGCAACGGTGTGGCGGCCTGTTCCAGCGGCCGGATTTTACTGGAGGCCGCGCATGCATAACCCCTGCGCCCTGATCCCGGTCTACAACCACGAAGCCGCCGTGCCCGCCGTGGTCCGGAGTCTGTTGAACAGTGGCCTGCCCTGCCTGCTGGTGGACGATGGCAGCAGCCCGGCCTGCGCCGCCGTGCTGGCGCAACTGGCTACCTTGGAAAACGTCACCCTGCTGACCCTGCCCACCAACCAGGGCAAAGGCGGCGCCGTCATGGCCGGTTTCCGCGAGGCCGCACGCCTGGGCTTCAGCCACGCCCTGCAAGTCGACGCCGACGGCCAGCACGATCTGCGCGAAGTCGAGACCTTCCTCGACACCTCGCGCCGTCACCCGGACGCGATCATCTGCGGCTACCCCGAATACGACGACAGCGTGCCCAAAGGCCGCCTGTACGCGCGCTACCTGACACACGTGTGGGTGTGGATCAACACCTTGTCGCTGCAGATCCGCGACTCGATGTGCGGCTTTCGCGTGTACCCGCTGGCGCCGGTGCTGGCGCTGATGGACTCGGCCTACATCGGAACACGCATGGATTTCGACTCCGACATCCTGGTGCGCCTGGCCTGGCGCAACCAGCCGATGCGCTGGCTGCCGACCCAGGTGCATTACCCCGCTGACGGCCTGTCGCACTTCCGGCTGTTCCGCGACAACGTACGCATCTCGGCCATGCACACCCGGTTGTTCTTCGGCATGTTGGTGCGCGCGCCGATGATCCTGTGGCGACGGTGGCAGGCATGAGCGACAGCGGCAAACACTGGGCCGACCGCGAGGAACGCGGCAGCTATTGGCTGATGAAACTCACCGCCTTCGCCGCCAAGGTCCTTGGCCGCCGCCTGTTGAGCCCGGTGCTGTACGGCATCGTGTTGTACTTCTTCCTGTTCGGTCGCACCGCGCGCCGCAGCGCCTGGCAGTACCAGCAGCGCCTGGCCGACTGGAGCGGGCGCGACGAGCTGCGCCCCAGCCACTGGAAAGTCTTCGGCCAGTTCATGGCGTTTGCCGACTCGCTGCTCGACAAACTCGACGTGTGGAACGGTAAGCTGCGCCTGGAGCAGATCGAGATCAACGACCCGGCGCAATTGCGCGGGCAACTGCGCGGCGAGCGCGGGCAGATGCTGGTGGGCGCGCACCTGGGCAACCTCGAAGTGTGTCGCGCCCTTGCCGAAATAGGCGAGCAGGTCACCATGAATGTGCTGGTGCACACCAAGCACGCCGAGCAATTCAACCGCCTGCTGGGCGAAGCCGGGGCGACCCATTTGCGCCTGATCCAGGTCAGCGAGTTGGACCCGGCCACCATGCTGCTGCTCAGCCAGCGCCTGGACGACGGTGAATGGCTGGCCATCGCCGGCGACCGCGTGCCACTGCACGGCGGGCGTACGGTGCGCGTGGATTTCCTCGGCCATGACGCCGCCTTCCCCCAAGGCCCGTGGCTGCTGGCCGGCCTGCTCAAATGCCCGGTAAACCTGCTGATGTGCCTCAAGCACAACGGCCGCTATCGCCTGAGCATTGAGCCTTTCGCTGAATTGATCGAATGGAAACGCAACACCCGTGAGCAGGTCATAGCCCTGTGGACCGCGCGCTACGCGGCACGCCTGGGCCAGTTCTGCCTGGAAGCGCCCCAACAATGGTTCAACTTTTACCCTTTCTGGAAGACCGATGACGACGCATCTTGAGCCGGTAACCTTTGGCGAACGCGCTTTGCGCATCGAAGACGTGTTGGCCCTGGCCAACCGTCAGGCGCCGACCCAATTGCAGGACGATGCCGCCTATCGCCAGCGCATCGCCAAGGGCGCGCAGTTCCTCGACTCGCTGCTGGACAAGGAAGGCGTGATCTACGGCGTGACCACCGGCTACGGCGACTCGTGCGTGGTGGCGGTGCCGTTGCAGCACGTCGAAGCGTTGCCGCGTCATCTGTACACCTTCCACGGTTGCGGCTTGGGCAAGCTGCTCGACGCCCAGGCCACCCGCGCCGTGCTGGCGGCGCGTTTGCAGTCGCTCTGTCACGGCGTGTCCGGGGTGCGCGTGGAATTGCTGGAGCGTCTGCAGGCGTTCCTCGAACACGACGTGCTGCCGCTGATCCCGGAAGAAGGCTCGGTAGGCGCCAGCGGTGACCTGACGCCGCTGTCCTACGTGGCCGCGACCCTGTCCGGCGAACGCGAAGTGATGTTCCGTGGCGAACGCCGCCAAGCCGCCGACGTGCACCGCGAGCTGGGCTGGGAACCGCTGGTGCTGCGCCCCAAGGAAGCCCTGGCGCTGATGAACGGCACCGCTGTGATGACCGGCCTGGCCTGCCTGGCCTTTGCCCGCGCCGACTACCTGCTGCAACTGGCCACGCGCATCACCGCGCTGAACGTGGTGGCGCTGCAAGGCAACCCGGAACACTTCGACGAGCGACTGTTCGCCGCCAAGCCGCACCCTGGGCAGATGCAAGTCGCCGCCTGGCTGCGCAAGGACCTGGCCATCGACGCGCCGACCGCGCCGTTGCATCGCCTGCAGGATCGTTACTCGCTGCGCTGCGCGCCCCACGTCCTTGGCGTGTTGGCCGACAGCCTGAACTGGCTGCGCTCGTTCATCGAGATCGAGCTGAACAGCGCCAACGACAACCCGATCATCGACGCAGAGGAAGAACGCGTGCTGCACGGTGGGCATTTCTACGGCGGGCATATCGCCTTCGCCATGGACAGCCTCAAGACCCTGGTGGCCAACGTCGCTGACCTGCTCGACCGCCAGCTCGCGTTGCTGGTGGACGTGCGCTACAACCACGGCCTGCCGAGCAACCTGTCCGGCGCGCCAGCCGACCGCGCCATGATCAACCACGGCTTCAAGGCCGTGCAGATCGGCACCAGCGCCTGGACCGCCGAAGCCTTGAAAAACACCATGCCGGCCAGCGTGTTCTCGCGCTCCACCGAGTGCCACAACCAGGACAAAGTGAGCATGGGCACCATCGCCGCCCGCGATGCGATCCGCGTGCTGGAGCTGACCGAACAGGTCGCCGCTGCCACGCTGCTCGCCGCCAACCAAGGCGTGTGGCTGCGCGCCCAGGCCGAAGATGCGCGACCGTTGCCACCCGCATTGGCAGCAATGCACGAAGAACTGGCCAAGGACTTCCCACCTGTCATCGAAGACCGCGCCCTCGAAGGCGAACTGCGCCTGTGCCTGCAACGCATTGCCGAGCAACACTGGAGGCTGCATGCGTAGCCAGGGCGTGCTGCAGTGCGACACTGAAATCCTCGTGCCGTTTTTTGACGTCGACACCATGAACGTGGTGTGGCACGGGCATTACGTGAAGTACCTGGAGGTCGCGCGCTGCGCGTTGCTGGACAAGATCGGTCACAACTACACCGCGATGCTCGAATCCGGCTATGCCTGGCCGGTGATCGACATGCAGCTACGCTACGTACGCGGCGCGGTGTTCGGCCAGACCCTCAACGTGCGCGCCAGCCTGGTGGAGTGGGAGAACCGCTTGAAGGTCAATTACCTGATCACTGACCTGGCCAGCGGCGAGCGTCTGACCCGCGCCAGCACCGTGCAAGTGGCAGTGGAAATCGCCAGCCGCGAGATGCAGTTGGCCTCGCCCAAAGTATTCACCGACGCCGTCGAAAAGGCCCTTTCATGAAATGGATCACCTTTCTGGGTGCGCTGCTGCTGTCGCTGCAAGCCCACGCCTTCGATCTGCAACAGCTCAGCGAGCAGTTGGCCAAACCCAGCGTGATCCACGGCAGCTTCACCCAGGAAAAACACCTGCGCGCCCTGCCCCAGCCCTTGGTCAGCAAAGGCACCTTTGTGCTGGCGAAAGACCACGGCCTGCTGTGGCTGCTGAAAACCCCATTGCAACAGGACTACCGCATCAGCGCCCAGGGCATCGCCCGCCGTGACGCCAATGGCTGGCAACTGCTGCCGAACAAGAGCGCCGGCGCCGAGCAGAATCGCCTGTTCCTCGCCGTGCTCCAGGGCGACAGCAGCGGCTTGCAGCGTGACTTCGAATTGCAGCTGCAAGGCGAGGCGAAACAATGGAAGCTCACGCTGATCCCGCGTTCACTGTTGCTCAAGCAGGTGTTCACCCAGATCAACATCGACGGCGGCGACTTGGTGCAGACCATCGAACTGCTGGAAACCCAAGGCGACAGCACTGTTTTGCGCATGCAGGACAGCACCGCCAGCCAACCCCTGAGCGAAGCGGAGCAACACGACTTTGCCCAGTGAGCGCCTGTTACCACGCCTGTTCCTGATCCTGCTGGTGGCCGTGCTGGCCCTGGCCGGCTGGCAGTGGCGTCATGGCGCGCCGTTGTCGGCCAACCTGATGGAACTGGTGCCGGGCAACACGCCGGACGCCCTAGAACAGCAAGCCGAACAGCGCATGCAGGAACCGTTGAACCGCGAGATGTTGGTGCTGGTGGGCCATGCCGACCGCCAGCAAGCCGTGGCCGTCGCGCAACAATTGGGCGAGCGCTGGCAAACCAGCGGGCTGTTTGAAAAAGTGCAATGGAACCTGCAAGCCGACTTGCCGGCACTGCGCGAGCAATTGCTGCGCGGGCGCCTGGCGATGCTCTCGGCCAAGGACCGCGAGCAGTTGATCGAACAGCCCGACACGTTTATCCAACAGCGCGTGCAAGCGCTGTTCGATCCCTTCACGGGGTTCAGCCTGGTGCCGAGCCAGGACGACTGGCTGGGCCTCACCGGGCGCATCCAGAACAGCCAGCCGCAGCACGGCTCGGTTCAGCTGGATATCGGCAGCGGCGCGTTGATCGCCGATGCCGACAGCAAGAGCTGGGTGCTGCTGCGTGCGCGCACCACCGGCAATGCCTTCGACATGAAACTGCCGCTGCAAGTGGCGGATTTGCTCCAGGCCAGTCGCGAGCAAGCCAGCGAACACGGCGCGCAATTACTCGCCGCCAGCGGCTTGCTCTACGCCGCCAATGGTCAGCAGCAAGCCACGCGGGAAATCACCTGGGTCGGCGGCGGCGCAACCGTCGGCATCCTGTTGTTGCTGTTGCTCGCCTTCCGCCGCTGGCGCGTATTTCTGGCCTTTGTGCCGGTGCTGGTGGGCATGCTGTTTGGCGCGGTGGCCTGTGTGGCGCTGTTCGGCCATATGCATGTGATGACGCTGGTGCTGGGTTCTAGCCTGATCGGCGTTGCGGTGGATTACCCGCTGCACTACCTGTCGAAAAGCTGGAGCATGAACCCGTGGCGCAGTTGGCCGGCGTTGCGCATCACCTTGCCGGGGTTGAGCCTGAGCCTGGCGACCAGTTGCATCGGCTACCTGGCGCTGGCCTGGACGCCGTTCCCGGCCTTGACGCAAATCGCCATCTTCTCAGCCGCCGGCCTGGTCGGTGCCTACCTGTCCGCCGTGTGCCTGCTGCCGGCGCTGCTCAAGGGCGTCGAACTGCGCCCGGCGCAATGGCCGCTACGCATCGCCGAATGCCTGTGGTTGGTGCGCGAATCGCTGCTCAAGCGCGTGCCGAGCGCGGTCCTGCTGGCCCTGGTGCTGCTGTTCTGCGCCGGTGGCCTGTGGCACCTGAACAGCAAAAACGATATCCGCCAATGGATCGGCGCACCACCGCAGTTGCTGCAAGAGGCGCAGGCCGTGGCGCGAATTACCGGGTTCCAACCCACCAGCCAGTTCTTCCTGGTGCGGGCGGACAACCAGCAACAGCTGCTGGAGCGTCAGAGCGCGTTGGCGCAGCGCCTGGATCAGTTGGTGAACATGGACAAGCTCCAGGGCTACCTGGCGCTCAATCAATTGGTCAGCCAGCCCGCCGAACAGCAACAACTGCGTGATGCGCTGAACAACCTGGCGCAACACTGGCAGCCGCTGCTGGACCTCGGCGTGCCCACCAGCGCCCTGCAAGCCGAAGTCGCGCACCTGCAAGCGCTGCCCACCCAAGACATCGACGCCGCGCTGGCCGGCCCAATGGCCGAACCTTGGCGCACGCTGTGGCTCGGCAAGGTCGAGGGCGGCGTGGCGGCCATGGTCAGCCTGCAAGGCTTGAACAACCCCGCCTTGCTGCGTGTACAGGCGCTGGACTTGCCGGGCGTGCAATTGGTCGACCGATTGGGCGACTTGAACCGGGTGTTCGCCGACACGCAGATCAGCGCCGCTGAATTGAAGTTGATGTCTTGCGTGCTGATCGTGTTGCTGCTGATCCTGCCGTTCGGTTTCGGCGGGGCCTTGCGCATCGTCGCCTTGCCGCTGCTGGCAGCCCTGTGCAGCCTGGCCAGCCTCGGTTGGCTCGGCCAACCGCTGACGCTATTCAGCCTGTTCGGCCTGCTGTTGGTCACGGCCATCAGCGTCGACTACGCGATCCTGATGCGCGAGCAAATCGGCGGTCCTGCGGTCAGTCTCTTGGGAACCTTGTTGGCAGCGCTGACGACCTGGTTGTCGTTTGGGCTGCTGGCGGTGTCCAGTACACCGGCGGTGAGCAATTTCGGCTTATCGGTCAGCCTGGGCCTGGCATTCAGCTTTATGCTGGCACCCTGGGCCGGGCAACAGAAACACGCCTTATGAATGTGATTATCGCCAATGTGGCAAGGAGCCCTCGTGCCCACAGTTGAAATGGAACGTCGCCAGGTGGTGGTGATCGGTGCCGGTCCGTCCGGGGCCATCGCCGCCGCGCTGTTAAAGCGCAAAGGGCATGATGTATTGATCATCGAGCGCCAGCATTTCCCGCGCTTCTCGATTGGCGAAAGCCTGCTGTCCCACTGCATCGACTTCATCGAAGAAGCCGGCATGCTCGACGCCGTGCAGGCCGCGGGGTTCCAGCTGAAAACCGGCGCCGCGTTCGCCTGGGGCGAGCGCTACAGCGCATTTGATTTCAGTGACACTTTCAGCAATGGCAAGCCGACCACCTTCCAGGTGCAGCGCGGCGAGTTCGACAAGTTGCTGGCCGATCAAGCCGCGCTGCAAGGCGTGGAGATCCGCTACGGCGAAACCATCGTCGGCGTGGACTTCCAGGGCGAATCCCGTTACCTGCACGTACGCCGCGAGAACGGCACCGAGTACCACCTCAAGGCCAAGTTTGTGCTCGACGCCAGCGGCTATGGCCGCGTGCTGCCGCGCCTGCTGGACCTGGATCTGCCGTCCGACTTCCCCGTACGCCAGGCGGTGTTCACCCACGTCGAAGACCGCATCGAACATCAAGGTTTTGATCGCAGCAAGATTCTGGTGACCACCCATCCCACCCAGCGTGATATCTGGTTCTGGACCATTCCGTTCAGTAACGGGCGTTGCTCGGTGGGCGTGGTCGCGGCCAAGGAGCATTTCGACGGCCGTGATGGCGACCTCGACGCCTGCCTGCGCGGCTTTATCAATGAAACCCCAAGCCTTGCCGGCGTGCTGCAAAACGCCGTGTGGGATACCCCGGCGCGCACCCTCGGCGGCTACGCAGCCAACGTCAAAACCCTGCACGGGCCGGGTTTTGCCTTGCTGGGCAATGCGGCGGAATTTCTCGACCCGGTGTTTTCTTCCGGGGTGACCATCGCCATGCGTTCGGCGAGCATGGCAGCCGCTGTGTTGCACCGTCAGCTCAAGGGCGAAACCGTCGACTGGGAAAGCGAGTTCGCAGTGCCCTTGAAACGCGGCGTGGACACCTTCCGCTGTTACGTCGAGGGCTGGTATGCCGGGACGTTCCAGGATGTGATCTATCACCCGGACAGCTCGCCGGAGATTCGCCGGATGATCTGCTCGATCCTCGCCGGCTACGCGTGGGATGAGCGCAACCCGTTTGTCAGCGAGCCCAAGCGGCGGTTGCGGATGTTGTCGGAGATTTGTGCGAGTGAGCCGGTATGACTAGCCAGTACCTGAGTAAAAACTACGTCGAGGAAACCAAGTTCGGCTTCTGGTTCCTGCGCAGCCACACCTGGCAGCACCATGTGCTGCGCGTGGCGATCAACGACCTGCGCAGCCTGTTTACCGACCCCTTGCCAGAGGCGCCGGTATTGCTCGACGCCGGTTGTGGCCAGGGCAAGTCGTTCCAGTACTTGCAGCAGGTGTTCGCCCCCGAGCGCCTGATCGGCCTGGACGCCGACCCGCACAGCCTGAAGCTGAGCCGTGAAGAAGCCCAGCGCCAAGGCTTGGCCATCGAGCTGATCGGCAGCGACTGCGCGACCTTGCAAGTACCGGACGCCAGCGTCGATATCCTGTTCTGCCACCAGACCTTCCACCATCTGGTCGAGCAACATCGCGCACTCAAAGAGTTCTACCGTGTGCTCAAGCCGGGCGGTTATCTGCTGTTTGCCGAATCCACCGAAGCCTATATCGACACCTGGGTGATTCGCTGGCTATTCCGCCACCCGATGCATGTGCAGAAAAGCGCCGAGGAGTACCTGGAGATGATTCGTGAGCAGGGCTTTGAATTTGGCCCGCAGAACGTCTCGTACCCGTACTTGTGGTGGAGCCGCTCCAGCGACTTCGGCCTGCTGGAACGCTGGGGCCTGCGCAAGGCGCCGCCGGTGGGCCAGCGCGAGGAAACATTGGTCAACTGCGTGGCACGCAAACCTCTGACGAGCGCTGCCCCATGATGCGCATGCTGTTGATCGGTTGCCTGTTGCTGCTGAGCGCCTGCGCCAGCCAACCGCCGCTGCCGGAGAAAACCCCGACCCTGGCCTTGCCGCTGCAATTGCATGTGCAGCGCCTGGCCGACGGGCAGAGCCAGGACTGGCTGTTGGTGATCCAGCGCGAAAGCGGCGGCATTCGCTGGTCGATGATGGACCCGCTGGGCATCCCACAGGCCCGACAAAAACTGATCGATGGCGAGTGGCAGGCCGACGGCTTGCTGCCGCCTAATCCCCAGGCGCGCGAGCTGTTTGCCGCGTTGCTGTTTGCCCTGACGTCGGCGGACGACGTGCGCGCGCTCTACCCCAGCGCCCAGGCCATGGACCTGACGCGCACCCTGCCGGGGCATTGGCAGATCGTGTATCAATCGTCCGAGGTCTTCAGCGTGAACATGACCGGCCAGCCGTTGAGCTACCGCATCACGCCGCTCGGGGCCGCCCGATGAGCGCCTACCTCAACGCCCTGGGCGTGATCTGCGCCCTAGGCCGAGGCCAGGATGAAGTCAGCCGCAGCCTGTTTGCCGGCGACTGCTCCGGTATGCGCGCCGAAAGCGGCTGGGTGCCGGAACGCGTGTTGCCGGTAGCCGGTGTGCACGGCGAGTTGGCGACCATCCCCGCCGAACTGGGCCAGCAAAGCAGCCGCAATAACCAGTTGCTGCTGGAAGCGGCGTTGCAGATTGAGGGCGATATCCGCCAGGCGATCCACACCTACGGCGCATCGCGCGTCGGCGTTGTACTCGGTACCAGCACCTCGGGCATCGACGAAGCCAGTCGGGGCATCGCGCATTTTCTGCGGGAACACCAGTTCCCCGGTGACTACGACTACCAGCAGCAGGAACTCAGCGCCCCGGCGAATTTCCTCGCCGACTGGCTGCAACTGAGCGGCCCGGCCTATGTGATCTCCACCGCCTGCACCTCCAGCGCCCGCGCCTTGATGAGTGCCCAGCGCCTGCTGGACCTGGGTGTGTGCGATGCGGTGATCTGCGGCGGCGTCGACAGCCTGTGCAAGCTGACCCTCAACGGTTTCAGCTCATTGGAAGCGGTGTCGAACGAGCGCTGCAATCCGTTCTCGGTGAACCGCAACGGTATCAACATCGGCGAAGCGGCCGTGCTGTTCCTGATGAGCAAGGAACCCGCGCCCATCGCCCTGTTGGGCAGCGGTGCCAGTTGCGACGCTCACCATATCTCCGCGCCCGAGCCCACCGGCAAAGGCGCGTTGCAGTCGATGCGCAAGGCCTTGGCCAGCGCCCGATTGCAGCCTGAGCAGATCGGCTACCTGAACCTGCACGGCACCGCCACCCAACATAACGACGCCATGGAAAGCCTGGCCGTCGCCAGCCTGTTTCCGCACGGCGTGGCCTGCTCATCGACCAAACCCATGAGCGGCCACACCCTGGGCGCAGCCGGTGCGCTGGAAGCGGCGTTCTGTTGGTTGAGCCTGGCTCACAACCGTGTCCCGCCCCACGTGTGGGACGGCCAGGCCGACCCGGCCCTGCCCGCCTTGCAGTGGGCGCAGGCCTCGGAAACCCTGGGAAAGCGCTGCCTGATGAGCAATTCATTTGCCTTCGGCGGCAACAACGTCAGCCTGATTATCGGAGGGGCCCCATGATTGCTTGGCCACTCGCTGAACTGCTGCCCCATGCGGGCGACATGATCCTGATCGACCAGGTGCTGTCGTTCGATGAAGAGCAGATCCACACCCGCGTCAGCGTCAAACCCGGCGGCCTGTTCAACCGCCCGGACGGCAGCCTGCCGGCCTGGGTCGGCATCGAGTTGATGGCGCAAAGTGTTGCCGCCTACGCCGGTTGCCGCGCGCGCCAGAAAGGTGAAGCGGTGGAACTGGGCTTCCTGCTCGGCACACGTAAGTTCGAATGCAACGTGGAGCACTTCCCGGCGGGCGCCGAGCTGAAGATCCACGGCCTGCGCTCCCTGGAAGACGACAACGGCATGGGAGTGTTCGAATGCCACCTGACCGGTGATGGGATCCAGGCCAGCGCCCGCTTGAATGTATTTCGACCGCCCCAGGCGGCCACCTATTTAGATGAATCGAAGGACGTAACGCCATGACTGAATCCGTACTGGTCACCGGCTCCAGCCGTGGCATCGGCCGCGCCATCGCCCTGCGCCTGGCGCAGGCCGGGCATGACATCGTGCTCCATTGCCGCAGCGGCCGTAGCGACGCCGAGGCGGTACAGGCCGAGGTTGAAGCCCTGGGCCGCAAGGCGCGGGTGCTGCAATTCGATGTGGCGGATCGCGCGGCGTGCAAGGAAATTCTTGAAGCCGATGTAGAGCAACATGGCGCCTATTACGGCGTGGTGCTCAACGCCGGCCTGACCCGTGACGGCGCCTTCCCGGCCTTGTCGGAAGACGATTGGGACGTGGTGATGCGTACCAATCTCGACGGTTTCTACAACGTGCTGCACCCGGTGATGATGCCGATGATTCGTCGTCGCGCCGCCGGGCGCATCGTCTGCATTACGTCGGTTTCCGGGCTGATCGGCAATCGCGGCCAGGTCAATTACAGCGCCTCTAAAGCCGGGTTGATCGGCGCCGCCAAGGCCCTGGCCATCGAGCTGGGCAAGCGCAAGATCACCGTCAACTGCGTCGCCCCCGGCTTGATCGACACCGCCATGCTGGATGAAAACGTGCCGGTGGAAGAACTGATGAAGATGATCCCGGCGCAACGCATGGGCACGCCGGAAGAGGTGGCCGGTGCAGTGAACTTCCTGATGTCGGCCGAAGCCGGTTACATCACGCGCCAGGTCTTGGCCGTGAATGGAGGCCTGTGCTGATGAAACGCGTCGTAGTGACCGGCATGGCCGGCATGACTTCCCTGGGCGGCGATTGGGCGACCATTTCCGCCAACTTCCGCGCCAACCGCAGCGGCATCCGGCGCATGGATGAGTGGGACCGCTTTACCGAACTGAACACGCGTCTGGCCGGCCCGATCGACGATTTTGTCGTGCCCGCGCACTGGACGCGCAAGCAACTGCGCAGCATGGGCCGGGTCTCGCGCCTGGCGGTGTGGGCGGCGGAGCAGGCGTTGCAGGACGCGGGCTTGCTCGGCGATGAGTCGATCAAGGACGGGCGCATGGGCGTGGCCTGCGGCTCGTCTACCGGCAGCACTGACGAGATCAAGGCGTTCGGCAACATGCTGCTGAACTCGGTGGCCGAGGGGCTAAATGCCAACTCCTATGTGCGCATGATGCCGCACACCACGGCGGCGAATATCAGCATCTTCTTTGGCCTGACCGGGCGGCTGATCCCTACATCAAGCGCTTGCACCAGCGGCAGCCAGGGCATTGGTTATGCCTATGAGGCGATCAAGTTCGGCCGTCTGCCGCTGATGCTCGCCGGTGGCGCCGAGGAGTTGTGCCCCACCGAAGCCATGGTGTTTGACGCGCTCTACGCCACCAGCCTGAAAAACGACGCGCCGCAGACCAGCCCACGCCCCTACGACAGCGGCCGCGACGGCCTGGTGATCGGCGAAGGCGGCGGCATGCTGGTGCTTGAAGAACTGGAACACGCATTGGCCCGTGGTGCACATATCCACGCCGAGCTGGTGGGCTTCGGCAGCAATGCCGACGGCCAGCACACCACGCGCCCGGAACAGAAAACCATGCGCCGCGCCATGGAACTGGCCCTGGAAGATGCCGGGCTGGAGCCCTCCGCTATCGGCTACGTGAACGGGCATGGCACCGCCACCGACCAAGGCGATATTGCCGAGACGCTGGCGACCAGCAGCCTGTTCGGCAGCCGCATGCCTATCAGCTCGCAGAAGAGTTTCCTCGGTCACACCTTGGGCGCGTGCGGCGCGCTGGAGTCGTGGTTCAGCATCGAGATGATGAACCGCAACCAGTACGTGCACACCTTCAACCTGGACTCCGTCGACCCGCAATGCGGCGAGCTGGATTACCTGCAAGGTGAGTTCCGCGAGATGCACCACGACTACGTGATGAACAACAACTTTGCCTTTGGCGGCGTCAACACCTCGCTGATCTTCCGCCGCTGGTCCTGACTTTTAAATCGATTGGAGAATACGGAATGTCTTCCTTGCTACGCGTCACCCTGATCACCCTGGCCCTGTTGGTCACCGCCGGTTGCACCAACAAGCCGGTCCTCAACACCCAGCACGACCTGCCGGTCGACGCCCAGGTCAGCGAAGAAAAAATGAAAACGGTGATCGTCAACGCCCTGCAAAAGCGCGAATGGACGGTACAACGCCTGAGCCCGCAACTGGTGCAAGCCGAAATCAACGTGCGTAACCAATACTACGCAGCCATCGACATCCGCTACACCCGCAACAGCTACGCCATCACCTACCGCGACAGCCGCGACTTGGGCTACAAGGACGGCAAGATCCATCGCAACTACAACCGCTGGGTGAACAACCTGGATAGCGACATCATGGCGGGGTTGCGCAGCAATGGCGTGAATGAGGCGGGGTCGGCGGCGCAGTTGTTTGAACAAACCGGCACCACCAAGTAAAACGAACTCAGGCTCTACAGAAACGACAAAGGGCGCCTTTCGGCGCCCTCTTCACAAACAGGTTGGCTTGTCATCGCCGCCTCCTGCCTGGCTCTGCGATTGCTGGTTGCCCAGGATCCTCAGAGTCTCACAAGCCCCTTTCGGGAACGTGGGCAGTATGCCTGAAAACATCCCTGGGGCAACTCGTGGCAAAGTGCCGATCTGACGACTAACGCAATACCTGTGGCGAGCGGGCTGTTGTGGTGAGCGGGCTTGTCCCGCGCTGGAGTGCGAAGCGCTCCCAAGATCTTTGGGGCCGCTACGCAGCCCAGCGCGAGCAAGCTCGCTCACCACAACAAGCCCGCTCGCCACAACAACCTGCCTGCCGGAAGCTATTGGGAAGCCTTGCGCGTCAACAACTCCACAAACGCCTCTGCCATCGGCGTCTGCACGCCCTTGCGTTGCACCAGCCACACCGCCGTCATCGCCTCCTGGTCCAGCAACGTGCGATAGACCACGCCATCAATGCGGATGCGCTGGTATGACGCCGGCAGCACCGACACGCCCAACCCCGCCGCCACCAGGCCGATGATGGTCATCGCCTCCCCGGCCTCCTGGGCAAAGTGCGGGCTGAAGCCGGCGTCACGCGCCAGGCTGAGCAACTGGGCATAGAGACCACTGCCGTAGGTGCGTGGGAAAAATACAAACGGTTCCTGCGCCAGTTGCGCCAGGTGCAAGCCCCGTTCACTGCCCTCCACCAAAGGATGACCGGCGTTCAACACGGCCACCAGCGGCTCACGCATCAACTCGACCACACTCAGCGAATCCGGCAACGGCAGCGGCCGCATCAGCCCTACCTGAATCGACTCATCCACCAGCGACTCGGCCACTTCGGTGCTGCTCATCTCCTGCAGGTTCAGATGCACCGCCGCGAACGCCTGGCGAAACGCAAAGATCGCCTGGGGGATGCTGGAGTTGAACGGCGCCGACGAGGTGAAGCCAATCTTCAATTCACCCAGTTCACCCAACTGCGCCCGGCGCGCTACGTCCGCCGCCTTGTCGACCTGTGCCAGCACCAATCGCGCCTCGTGCAGGAACAACCGCCCCGCCTCGCTCAGTTCGACCCGACGATTGGTACGCTCAAACAACCGCGCCCCCACCTCCTGTTCCAGCGCCTGGATCTGTTGGCTGAGCGGCGGTTGCGAGATGCCCAGCACCTGCGCGGCCCGGCCGAAATGCAGTTCTTCGGCGACGGCGATGAAGTACCGCAAGTGACGCAATTCCATGGGAGCCTCATTAGGTCGTCAAAGCTATCAAACAGGTCGAACAATATATTGGAAAGAATCATTAGGGAGCTATATTCTTTTTTGCATTGCCTGTCCTGGCACGCTCTTCCTCCCCGAGGTCCCCTTGAAAGCTGCTGTCGCTCCACTCGCTCAAGACGTACCGCCTACCGCCCTGGATGAAGTGGTGGCCCAGCTCAATGACGAGTTCATCGAAAAAGGCACGCCGATGTTCATGCGCACGGTGCTGGCGCTGTTCTCCGGTGGTTTCGCCACCTTTGCGCTGCTGTATTGCGTGCAGCCGATGATGCCGGCGCTGTCCCACGAATTTTCCATCAATGCGGCACAAAGCAGCCTGATCCTGTCGGTGGCCACGGCGATGCTCGCCTGTGGCCTGTTAATCACCGGACCGATTTCCGACCGCCTGGGGCGCAAGCCGGTGATGGTCTCCGCGCTGTTCTGCGCCGCATTAGCCACCATCGCCAGCGGTCTGATGCCGACCTGGGAAGGCATCCTGTTCATGCGTGCACTGGTGGGCTTGTCGCTGAGCGGCCTGGCCGCCGTGGCGATGACCTACCTGAGCGAGGAGATCCATCCGCAGCACATCGGCCTGGCCATGGGTTTGTACATCGGCGGCAACGCGATTGGCGGCATGAGCGGGCGCCTGATCATCGGCGTGTTGATCGACTTCGTCAGTTGGCACACCGCTATGCTGATCATCGGCGCCCTGGCGTTGATCGCCGCAACCGTGTTCTGGAAAATCCTCCCCGAATCGCGCAACTTCCGCGCCACCAGCCTCAAGCCGCGCAGCCTGGTGGATGGCTTCGTCATGCACTTCAAGGACGCAGGCCTGCCCTGGCTGTTCCTCGAAGCGTTCCTGCTGATGGGCGCGTTCGTGACGATGTTCAACTACATCGGCTATCGCCTGCTGGCCGATCCCTACGACCTGAGCCAAGCCGTGGTCGGCTTGCTGTCGTTGGTGTACCTCTCGGGCATCTACAGCTCGGCAAAAATCGGCTCCCTCGCAGACCGCCTCGGCCGCCGCCGCGTGCTGTGGGGCACCATCGTATTGATGCTGGCCGGCATGGCCCTGACCCTGTTCACCCCGCTGTGGCTGGTGGTGCCGGGCATGCTGATCTTCACCTTCGGCTTCTTCGGCGCCCACTCGGTAGCCAGCAGCTGGATCGGCCGCCGCGCGGTGAAAGCCAAGGGGCAGGCGTCGTCGCTGTACCTGTTCTGCTACTACGTGGGGTCGAGTATTGCCGGGACAGCGGGCGGGTTCTTCTGGCATTTTGCCGGGTGGAATGGGATTGGGGCGTTCATCATCGCGCTGCTGATCGGCGCGTTGCTGGTGGCGTTGAAGTTGGCGAAGTTGCCGCCGTTGGGACAGGTAACGGCATAACGTTGTGTTAAAGAAAAAACCGCTTCATCGCGGTTTTTTCACCACAGGTTTTCGCTTCATCCCAGTGGACACCGAGTCATGGAGCGCCATGGCACGTCCCCCGTCCCACTCAGCTTGCATCGCCGAAAACAGTTCGACGTCGATGCGCGCCTGATGCGTACCGAGCGCCTCGGACATCGCCTCTGCGATTCGCTCGATGATCACACTCGGCTTCTCCACCGCACAGTACTTACGACCAAACTCCATTAGTTGCTGACGGTCTGGGTAAGCCTTCGTCTTGTTCATTTTGATTGCCAGGGTGCGATCAACCAATGAACGACCGGACTTGGGATTGTAATGCTCATACACGGTGGTCGTTGTGACATCGAATACCGGCGCCATTTGTACCGTTTCGCGGGCTCCCGGATGGGTATAGATCACACCAAAGTTTTTCAGGTGAGCATCACCGTTACGCACCATGACCGACAAGCAAACCGAAGAGAAAAACCGCTCAAGTTCACGCAGCGGTTCACCTTGCGCGCACACGTGGTTGATGACCGCAGCGAGGGTTTCGTAGCTCTGGGAGTACTTGTAATTGTCATGGGGATCTTTGTTGAGCCCCAACAACACGGCCATGTCTTCAAAACCAAGCCGCCCCGAGGGTGTCAGGTCAAAGCGCTCCATGACAAACAGATCGCCTCCTTCGGACAACCAGAAAGGCGGTGTCTCCATGCCCGCTATTCGGGCAGCTTCCATGCAGAGGAATTCGTTCTGGGCCAGGTGAGCGTACTCATCGGCGCCAGATTTCACGATCAGATCAGAACTGAGCATGGTTTTGCGGTTGCCCGCGAGCTTGTCCAGATCGGGTACCAGCACCTTGGGCTGCACGCCGGAAATGCCCGACTCGAAATACGTCTCTACCAGAAATTCAAATACGTGTTGAGAGCTGTCGGCTGACAGTATTTGCTGGAGCCCTACCTGAGCCTGTACGGGAACCGACGCCTCGGCAGGATTCTGGTACGTCAGCCGTCCAATCTGGTTCCCACCGATGATCGACAACAGGCGCATCTCATCCACCTGCATGTGTTTAGCCATCCGTCGCTTGATCTGATCGGCCAGAAAACCTTCTGGTACGTTCATATCGAAAATCGGATGCAGCACATTGCTGACTGAAGGCGTCGGGTCGTAGGGCATGACCAGCGATGCCTCACGCTCGGCATCAGCAGACACATAGGAAAACGCAAACTGCGAGCCCTTGGACAATTCGCCTGAATGTCCCTGAGGGGTGACAACGTTGAGCAATTTGACTCTACTCATCGTGCTCCACCAGATCAGCCAGGGATTTGAGATCAATGCGTTTATCGACGACTTCGAGTGCCATTCCCAAGGCAGAAATCACCCTGAACACGGTATACATCGCGACATTTTCACCCGCTTCAAGATCCATGATGGTCTTGCGGTTGCACTTGGCACGGTCCGCCAGTTGCGCTTGGCTATAGCCCTTGGCGCGACGCAGTTGCCGTATTCTTTCACCCAGCTCAGGTGGATTAACCAGCAACATGATGTCACCCAGAACGGACTTTTAAGATAGATACCGTGATTATGTCCGCAATAACGGACATTACAAGCACCTTACGTCCGCCCAACTCAAATAAAAACGCCCGGATAAACCGGGCGTTTTTCATTGGGCAACAATTATTCGTGATACTGCGCCGACAACTCATGCACCGCGCGCAGGAACGCACCCGCATGCTCCGGGTTCACTTCCGGGGTGATGCCATGGCCGAGGTTGAACACGTGCCCAGTGCCTTTGCCGTAGCTGGCGAGGATGCGGCCGACTTCGCTGCGGATCGCTTCCGGCTTGGCATACAGCACGGTCGGGTCCATGTTGCCTTGCAGGGCGACGCGGTTGCCCACGCGCTGGCGGGCTTCGCCAATATCGCAGGTCCAGTCCAGGCCCAGCGCATCGGCACCGGCGTCGGCAATGCTTTCCAGCCACAGGCCGCCACCCTTGGTGAACATGATTACCGGCACTTTGCGGCCTTCGTGTTCGCGGATCAGGCCGCTGACGATTTTGCGCATGTAGGCCAGGGAAAACTCCTGGTACGCCGCCGCCGACAGGTTGCCGCCCCAGGTGTCGAAAATCTGCACCGCTTGCGCACCGGCCATGATCTGGCCGTTGAGGTAGGCGGTGACCGACTGCGCCAGCTTATCCAGCAGCAGGTGCATGGCCTGTGGGTTGTCGTAGAGCATGGCCTTGGTCTTGCGGAAGTCTTTCGACGAGCCGCCTTCGACCATGTAGGTGGCCAAGGTCCAGGGGCTGCCGGAGAAGCCGATCAGCGGCACGCGGCCATTGAGCTCGCGGCGGATGGTGCTCACGGCGTCCATCACGTAGCCGAGGTCTTTGTGCGGATCCGGGATCGGCAGCGCTTCGATATCGGCCAGGGTGCTGACGACCTTCTTGAAACGCGGGCCTTCGCCGGTTTCAAAGTACAGGCCTTGGCCCATGGCGTCAGGGATGGTGAGGATGTCGGAGAAGAGGATGGCCGCGTCCAGTTGCGGGTAGCGGTCCAGCGGCTGCATCGTGACTTCGCAGGCGAACTCCGGGTTCATGCACAGGCTCATGAAGTCGCCGGCGTTGGCGCGACTGGCGCGGTATTCCGGCAGGTAGCGACCGGCCTGGCGCATCATCCACACAGGGGTGACGTCCACAGGTTGCTTGAGCAGGGCACGAAGGAAACGGTCGTTCTTGAGGGCAGTCATGTCGGCATCCGCAAAAAAAGTGCGGGCATTTTCTCAGAGCCAGACGCAAAAGGCACGGTATGAGCCGTGCCTTTTGTCTATCGGGTCAATTTGTCGCGGGTATCAGGGCTCAGACGCCCAGGTAATCCAGGATCCCTTCGGCAGCATTGCGCCCTTCGAAGATCGCCGTCACCACCAGGTCGGAACCACGCACCATGTCGCCACCGGCGAAGATCTTCGGGTTGCTGGTCTGATGCTTGTACTGGCCTTGTTCCGGGGCCACGACGCGGCCCTGGCTGTCGGTCTGGATCTGGAACTGCTCGAACCACGGCGCCGGGCTTGGGCGGAAACCGAAAGCAATGACCACGGCATCCGCCGGGATGATTTCTTCGGAGCCCGGGATCGGCTCAGGGCTGCGACGGCCACGGGCGTCTGGTTCGCCGAGACGGGTCTCGACCACCTTCACGCCTTCGACGCGGTCTTCACCGACAATCGCAATCGGCTGGCGGTTGTAGAGGAATTTCACGCCTTCTTCCTTGGCGTTCTTCACCTCTTTGCGCGAGCCCGGCATGTTGGCTTCGTCACGGCGATAGGCACAGGTCACCGACTTGGCGCCCTGGCGGATCGAGGTGCGGTTGCAGTCCATCGCGGTGTCGCCACCGCCCAGCACCACAACCTTCTTGCCTTTCATGTCGACGAAATCTTCCGGCGACTTTTCAAAGCCCAGGTTGCGATTCACGTTGGCGATCAGGAAGTCCAGCGCGTCATACACGCCCGGCAGGTCCTCACCGGCAAAACCGCCCTTCATGTAGGTGTAGGTGCCCATGCCCATGAACACAGCATCGTATTCTTCGAGCAGTTGCTCCATGGTCACGTCTTTGCCGATTTCGGTGTTCAGGCGGAACTCGATACCCATACCGGTGAACACTTCACGACGGTTGCTCAGGACGGTTTTTTCCAGCTTGAACTCGGGGATGCCGAAGGTCAGCAGGCCGCCGATTTCCGGGTTCTTGTCGAACACCACCGGGGTCACGCCGCCACGCACCAGCACGTCGGCGCAGCCCAGGCCGGCAGGACCGGCGCCGATGATGGCGACGCGCTTGCCGGTCGGCTTGACCTTGGACATGTCCGGACGCCAGCCCATGGCGAACGCGGTGTCGGTGATGTACTTCTCCACCGAACCGATGGTCACCGCGCCGAAGCCGTCGTTAAGGGTGCACGCACCCTCGCACAGACGGTCCTGCGGGCACACCCGGCCGCAGACTTCCGGCAGCGTGTTGGTCTGGTGCGACAGCTCGGCGGCGGCGAGGATGTTGCCCTCGGCCACCAACTTGAGCCAGTTGGGAATGAAGTTGTGCACCGGGCACTTCCATTCGCAATACGGGTTACCGCAACCCAGGCAGCGGTGGGCCTGGTCGGCCGAGTGCTGGGGTTTGAAGGGTTCGTAGATTTCCACGAACTCTTTCTTGCGTTGACGCAACAGTTTCTTCTTCGGATCTTTGCGCCCGACATCGATGAACTGGAAGTCGTTATTCAGACGTTCAGCCATGTTAAAACCTCATCAAACTCTTCAGGCGCATATCACTGCGGGTTGGCACGGATGCTGGAAAGCAACGATTTCAGGTTGGCAGCCTTGGGCTTGACCAGCCAGAAACGACGCAGGTAATCATCGAGGTTTTCGGCGAGGTTGCGGCCCCATTCGCTGCCGGTTTCCTCGACGTACTCGTCCAGCACGTGCTGCAAGTGGTTCCGGTAGGATTCCATGGCTTCGCCGCTGATCCGCTGGATCTCGACCAACTCGTGGTTGACCTTGTCGACGAAGGTGTTGTCCTGGTCGAGCACGTAGGCGAAACCGCCGGTCATGCCCGAACCGAAGTTGTAACCGGTCTTGCCCAGTACCGCGACAAAGCCCCCGGTCATGTACTCGCAGCAGTGATCGCCAGTGCCTTCCACCACGGTGTGGGCACCGGAGTTACGCACGGCGAAACGCTCACCGGCGGTGCCGGCGGCGAACAGCTTGCCACCGGTGGCGCCGTACAAGCAGGTGTTGCCGATGATGGCACTGTCCTGAGTCTTGTAGACGCTGCCTTTTGGCGGAACGATCACCAGCTTGCCGCCGGTCATGCCCTTGCCCACGTAGTCGTTGGCGTCACCTTCCAGGTACATGTGCAGGCCGCCGGCGTTCCACACGCCAAAGCTCTGGCCCGCAGTGCCCTTGAAGCGGAAGGTGATCGGCGCCTTGGCCATGCCCTGGTTGCCGTGCTTGCGCGCGATTTCGCCGGAGATGCGTGCGCCGATGGAACGGTCGCAGTTGCAGATATCCAGGGCGAATTCGCCACCGCTGGCATCGTTGATCGACGAACCGGCGATTTCCACCATCTTTTCGGCCAGCAGGCCTTTGTCGAAGGGCGGGTTGCGCTCGACGCCGCAGAACTGCGGTTTGTCGGCCGGAATGTGATCGCTGCCCAACAGCGGCGTGAGGTCCAGGTGATGTTGCTTGGCGGTCTGGCCTTCAAGGATTTCCAACAGGTCGGTGCGACCGATCAGCTC
Organism: Pseudomonas sp. FH1; assembly: GCF_000510895.2. Classification (NCBI taxonomy): domain Bacteria; kingdom Pseudomonadati; phylum Pseudomonadota; class Gammaproteobacteria; order Pseudomonadales; family Pseudomonadaceae; genus Pseudomonas; species Pseudomonas sp. FH1. The sequence continues at coordinate 92,398 of NZ_AOHM01000022.1, read as the reverse complement.
TTCGAGGGAACGCACGCCCAGCTTGGCCAGCCACTCACGGGTCTCTTCGGCGACGTAGGTGAAGAAGTTCACCACCATGTCGACGGTGCCGATGTAGTGATCCTTGCGCAGCTTTTCGTTCTGAGTGGCGACACCGGTGGCGCAGTTGTTCAGGTGGCAGATGCGCAGGTATTTGCAGCCCAGGGCGATCATTGGCGCAGTCCCGAAGCCGAAGCTTTCGGCGCCGAGGATCGCGGCCTTGATCACGTCGAGGCCGGTTTTCAAGCCGCCGTCGGTCTGCACACGGACCTTGCCGCGCAGGTCGTTGCCGCGCAGGGTCTGGTGGGTTTCGGCCAAGCCGAGTTCCCACGGTGCGCCGGCGTACTTGATGGAGGTCAGCGGCGAAGCGCCGGTGCCGCCGTCGTAGCCGGAAATGGTGATCAGGTCGGCATAGGCCTTGGCCACGCCAGCGGCAATGGTGCCCACGCCGGCTTCTGCTACCAGCTTCACCGAGACCAGCGCCTGCGGGTTGACTTGTTTCAAGTCGAAAATCAGCTGCGACAAGTCTTCAATGGAGTAGATGTCGTGGTGCGGCGGAGGCGAGATCAGGGTCACACCCGGCACTGCGTAACGCAGCTTGGCGATCAGACCGTTGACCTTGCCGCCCGGCAGCTGGCCACCCTCACCGGGCTTGGCGCCCTGAGCCACCTTGATCTGCAGCACTTCGGCGTTGACCAGGTATTCCGGGGTCACACCGAAACGACCGGTCGCAACCTGCTTGATTTTCGAGCTTTTGATGGTGCCGTAGCGCGCCGGGTCTTCACCGCCTTCGCCGGAGTTGGAACGCGCACCCAGGCGGTTCATGGCTTCGGCCAGGGCTTCGTGAGCCTCAGGCGACAAGGCGCCCAGCGAGATACCGGCAGAGTCGAAGCGCTTGAGGATCGACTCCAGCGGCTCGACTTCGCTGATGTCCATCGGCGTGTCCAGGGTCTTCACCTTGAACAAATCGCGGATCATCGACACCGGGCGGTTGTCCACCAGCGAGGTGTATTCCTTGAACTTGGCGTAGTCGCCCTGCTGCACGGCGGCTTGCAGGGTGTTGACCACGTCCGGGTTGTAGGCGTGGTATTCGCCACCGTGCACGAACTTGAGCAGACCGCCTTGCTGGATCGGCTTTCGCGCGCTCCAGGCTTCGGCTGCCAGGGCTTTTTGCTCGGCTTCGATGTCGACGAAACGCGCGCCCTTGATACGGCTCGGCACGCCACGGAAGCTCAGGTCGCAAACCTCTTCGGACAGGCCGATGGCTTCGAACAGCTGTGCGCCGCGGTACGAGGTAACCGTGGAGATGCCCATCTTCGACAGGATCTTCAGCAAGCCCTTGGTGATGCCCTTACGGTAGTTCTTGAACACCTCGTAGAGGTCGCCCAGCACTTCACCGGTACGGATCAGGTCACCCAGCACTTCGTACGCGAGGAATGGGTACACCGCCGAGGCGCCGAAGCCGATCAGCACCGCGAAGTGATGCGGGTCGCGGGCGGTGGCGGTTTCCACAAGGATGTTGGAGTCGCAGCGCAGGCCTTTTTCGGTCAGGCGGTGGTGCACTGCGCCGGTCGCCAAGGAAGCGTGGATCGGCAGCTTGCCTGGTGCGATATGGCGGTCGGTCAACACGATCTGGGTACGACCGGCGCGCACGGCTTCTTCGGCCTGGTCAGCGACGTTGCGCACAGCGGCTTCAAGGCCGAGGCTTTCGTCGTAGTTCAGGTCGATGATCTGGCGGTCGAAGCCTGGGCGATCCAGGGTCATCAACGAGCGCCACTTGGCCGGGGAAATGACCGGCGAGCTGAGGATCACGCGGGAGGCGTGCTCAGGCGATTCCTGGAAGATGTTGCGCTCGGCACCGAGGCACACTTCCAGGGACATCACGATGGCTTCGCGCAGCGGGTCGATCGGCGGGTTGGTCACCTGTGCGAACTGCTGGCGGAAATAGTCGTACGGCGTGCGCACGCGCTGGGACAGCACGGCCATTGGCGTGTCATCGCCCATGGAACCGACCGCCTCGTAGCCTTGCTCGCCGAGCGGACGCAGCACCTGGTCGCGCTCTTCGAACGTGACCTGGTACATCTTCATGTATTGCTTGAGCTGGTCGACATCGTAGAAAGCCGAACCGTGGTCGTTGTCTTCCATGGTCGCCTGGATGCGCAGGGCGTTCTTGCGCAGCCATTGCTTGTACGGGTGACGGGACTTCAGGCGGTTGTCGATGGCGTCGGTGTCGAGGATCTGACCGGTTTCGGTGTCCACGGCCAAAATCTGGCCAGGGCCCACGCGGCCTTTGGCGATAACGTCTTCAGGCTTGTAGTCCCACACGCCGATTTCCGACGCGAGGGTGATGAAGCCGTTGGTGGTGGTGACCCAACGCGCCGGGCGCAGACCGTTACGGTCAAGCAGGCACACCGCGTAGCGGCCGTCAGTCATGACCACGCCGGCCGGGCCGTCCCACGGTTCCATGTGCATCGAGTTGTACTCGTAGAACGCACGCAGGTCCGGGTCCATGGTTTCGACGTTCTGCCACGCTGGCGGAATGATCATGCGCACGCCACGGAACAGGTCGATGCCGCCGGTGACCATCAGTTCGAGCATGTTGTCCATGCTGGAGGAGTCGGAACCCACGCGGTTAACCAGCGGGCCGAGCTCTTCCAGGTCCATCAAATCGTTGGCGAACTTGGTGCGACGGGCCACGGCCCAGTTGCGGTTGCCGGTGATGGTGTTGATCTCGCCGTTGTGGGCGAGGAAGCGGAATGGCTGGGCTAGCGGCCATTTCGGCAGGGTGTTGGTGGAGAAGCGCTGGTGGAACACGCAGATTGCGGTTTGCAGGCGCTCATCGCTCAGGTCTGGATAGAAGGCGGTGAGGTCCGCCGGCATCATCAGGCCTTTATAAATGATGGTCTTGTGCGAAAAGCTGCAGATGTAGTGGTCGGTGTCGGCGGCGTTGGAAACCGACGAACGACGACGCGAGGTGAACAGCTTGATCGCCATGTCCTGGTCGCTCAGGCCTTCGCCGGCGATGAACACTTGTTCGATCTGTGGCAGGCGCTCCAAGGCCAGGCGGCCGAGTACGCTGGTGTCGATTGGCACTTTGCGCCAGCCGACGAGTTGCAGGCCGGCGGCCAGGATCTCGCGGTTCATGTTCTCGCGGGCGGCTTCGGCCTTGACCGGGTCCTGGTTGAAAAACACCATGCCCACGGCGTACTGCTTGGGCAGGTCGACCGCAAATTGCTCTTTTGCGACAGCGCGCAGGAACTGGTCGGGCTTTTGAATCAGCAAGCCACAACCGTCACCGGTCTTGCCGTCGGCGTTGATCCCACCGCGGTGGGTCATGCAGGTCAGGGCCTCGATGGCCGTTTGCAAAAGGGTATGACTGGGCTCGCCCTGCATATGGGCTATCAGGCCGAAACCGCAGTTATCCTTGAATTCATCGGGTTGGTACAGACCTGCTTTCATAGACACTTTCTCACCAGGCTGCCTCTTATATCGAGGCAAATTTCTTTTCAATTCAACCGGTTACCTTCCACGCCGAACGTACGCCGGCTTAGCGGGGGCAAAAGGGAGGTCATTGTACACACCGACACAGACGCTCACAAATTTAGCGACGAAATGTCGCAAATCTATGTCGCATTTATGAAAGGTTTAAAGCGATATGCTGTGCTAGTCAAAACTTTTTTAATTCTGACCGCTACGACTCAAAAGCTACTGTGACGCAGACACCACAAAGCGCGCGGTCTCTAGAGACTGCACGCACTTGCGGTTATTTTTTGAGGTGCCGGGAGGGCGGCCTGGGTAAGGCCGCCGGATCTTCAGCGAGTTGTTGCGAGTTCTTGTTGAACGCTGGCAACAGTGCGAGGCCAAGGTTTACCAGCCTGGACCTTCGCTGGCAAGGTTTTGATCGCAGAATCGGCGGCTGCACGGCTGGAGAAGTTGCCGTAGGTGATCACGTAGAGAGGCTTGCCGTTGAGCACTTTCTTGAAATAACGGTACTCGCCGCCCTGCTCTTTCACGAACGCCTGGGCGTTGGCTTCGGAGCTGGTGCCGAGAATCTGCACCACGAAGTTGCCGGTCGGCTGGCTGGCGTACCAGCTGCCGCCAGCAGCGCCGCCTTTAGCAACGGTGGCGGCCGGTTTTTCAGCAGGCTTGGCAGCCGCAGCCGGTGCTGGCTTGGCGGCTGGCGCAGGCGCGACCGGCTTGGTTACAGGCGCTGGCTTGGCGGTGGCGACAGTCGGTGCCGGAGTCGGCTTGGCAACCGCAGCCGGCTGGCCCGCTGGAACGCCCGCAGGCGGCGCAGTGGTGGTCACGGTAGGTGGTGTGGCGCTGGAGCCTTCCAGCGGCACGCCGTCGTCGCCTTCGGAGATGCCACCGGCTTCTTCGGCGAGCGGACCGCGCATCACAGGCTGGCCGACCATCGGCAGGTTGGTCGGTTGGCCGGAGTTGGCGAACTCGACGTTTGGCGTGGGCTTGCCCAGTGGCAACTGCGCCTGTTCGGTTGGCGCGCCGGCCGTGGTCGGTGCCTTGCTGCGGCCTGGAATCAACCAGGCGGCGGCGACAGCGACCACGACAACGGCGGAAATAGCCAATACGTGTTTCTTAGGCATAGTGAACCCCATCTTTGGACGCTTGACCGCAGTGCGGCTGGCAATCATGGCTTCGATCATGGCATCGCGGGCAACCTGGTTGATGGTGCCAGGCCAGCCGTCGGAGCTTTCGTGAATATCAGAGATCTGCTGAGCGGAGAAAAGTTCGATACCGGCCCCTGCGCCTTCAAGGCGTTGAGCCAGGTATTCGCGGGTTTCTTCCTCTTCGTACGGCTGCAGCTCGATGACGTGGAACAGCTCCTGGTCACCGCTGATCTGCTCCAACTCGGCGATCAGCGACGACTCACCAAACAGGAACACGTGCGGGCGACCTTCCGGCGTACCGGCTGCCAGCGCCAGCAGCGCTTCCAGGGCGGATTCGTCGAGCTGCTCGGCGTCATCCACCAGCAGGTAGACTTCCTGGCCGGTCAGGCCCAGCTGCACCACTTGCTTGAGGATCGCATTCGGCTCGGCAGTCGCTACATCCAGCGCCTGGGCGACTTGGCGCAGCACGCCCGCCGCATCACCGGCACCACGGGCCGACACCACCACACTCTGCACCGACTGCTTGTTGGTGCTGGCCACCAGGGCCTGGCGCAGCAGGGTCTTGCCGCTGCCCAGCGGGCCGGTCACGACCAGCAGCAGCTGACTGTAACGTGCGAGGTGGTGCAGCTGGCCAAGCACTGGCTTGCGCTGGGCCGGGAAAAATTTGAAGCCAGGCACCCGTGGAGCAAAAGGGTCGTGGCTTAACTGGTAATGGCCGAGGAACGCCTCGTCGGCATGCAAACTAGTCATCGGGATCTTATTAACCTTTAAGCTGGGCCAGGGCGCGGTAATCCGCTCCCAGCGTGGCCTGTAAAATCTCTTTCGGATAATCGTCGGTCACCACCGCTTCGCCCATGTGGCGCAGCAGCACCAGTCGCAGTCGACCGTCGATCACTTTCTTGTCTATTGCCATATGTTCGAGGAAATCCGCCTCAGTCATCTCCTCCGGCGGGATCACCGGCAAACCGGCGCGCTGGAACAGGCGGATGCCGCGATCACGCTCCTCGGCGCTGATCCAGCCCAGGCGCTGCGACATCTCCAATGCCATCACGGTGCCAGCCGCTACAGCCTCCCCGTGCAACCACACACCATAGCCCATGTGGGTTTCGATCGCATGGCCGAAGGTGTGGCCCAGGTTGAGGGTGGCCCGTACACCGGACTCCCGTTCGTCGGCATTCACCACCAGCGCCTTGGCGGCGCAGGAGCGGGAAATCGCTTCGGTGAGTGCTACTTGGTCAAGGTTGCGCAACGCGTCGACGTGTTCTTCCAGCCAGGCCAGGAACGGCTCATCGCAGATCAACCCGTACTTGATGACTTCCGCCAGGCCCGCCGACAGCTCGCGCGGCGGCAAGGTGTTGAGGGTCGCGGTGTCGATCAGCACGGCTTGAGGCTGGTAGAACGCGCCCACCATGTTCTTGCCCAGCGGGTGATTGATGCCGGTCTTGCCGCCCACCGACGAATCGACCTGGGACAGCAACGTGGTCGGCACTTGGATAAAGTCCACGCCACGCTGGTAACAGGCCGCCGCAAAGCCGGCCATGTCGCCGATCACGCCGCCGCCCAGGGCGATCACGGTGGTGCGGCGGTCATGACGTGCGGTGAGCAGGCCATCAAAGATCAGTTGCAGGGTTTCCCAGTTCTTGTGGGCTTCGCCGTCGGGCAGGATCACGGAGATCACCGAATAGGCCGACAGGCTGCGGCTCAGACGCTCAAGATACAGCGGCGCGACCGTTTCGTTGGAGATGATCGCCACTTGCCGCCCGGCAATATGCGGTGCGAGCAACTCGGGCTGGTCCAGCAGACCTTCGCCAATATGGATCGGGTAGCTGCGCTCGCCTAGATCGACCTTAAGTGTCTGCATGTGTCCCCGCGTTAGAGATATTGTGACGACCGATGACGTCACGTTCTGACGTCACCTGATGGCTCTACGCCACACCCCACAGGGTGATAGCGCGCCGCCGAGAATAGCGCATTTCGAGCCGGGCTTTAACGGGGTGGCAGCCGTTGCAGGCGCTCAAGAATGTCGAGGACCACCATCCGAGGTGGCCGCTCATCGGTTTCCACCACCAGATCGGCGATTTCCCGATACAGGGGATCGCGCAGCGTGAGCAGGTCCCGCAGGGTTTTTTCCGGGTTGGCCGTGCGCAGCAACGGGCGATTGCGATCGCGGGCGGTGCGGCCCACCTGCTGCTCGACCGACGCATGCAGATAGACCACCCGACCACCGGCATGCAGCGCGCGGCGGTTTTCTTCGCGCATCACTGCGCCGCCGCCGGTGGCCAATACCACGCCGTCGAGGCCGCACAGCTCGGCGATCATCGCCTGCTCGCGGTCACGAAAGCCCAGCTCGCCTTCCTTATCGAAGATCCATGGGATATTGGCACCCGTGCGCAATTCAATTTCCTTGTCGGAATCTTTGAACGGCAGGCGCAGCTCTTTGGCCAGCAAACGGCCGATGGTGCTTTTTCCAGCGCCCATCGGTCCTACAAGAATCAAATTTCGCACAGAATCAACGACTCACAGCAATCGCCTGGTTATTCATAATACGCGGAGTCAGGAATACCAGCAGCTCGGATTTTTTCTCCGCCAGCACATCGCGCCGGAAAAGGCGGCCAAGATACGGCACATCGCCCAAAAATGGCACTTTATCTACCACTTTGCTTTGGGTATTGGAGAAAACCCCGCCGATGACGATGGTCTCGCCGTCCTTGACCAGCACCTTGGCGTTGACCTCGTTCTTCTTGATCGGTGGTACGTCGTTGAGTTTGTTCAGGTAGTCGGGCTCGTCCTTGGTGACCTTGACCTCCATGATCACACGGTCATCCGGGGTGATTTGCGGGGTGACTTCCAGCGATAGCGAGGCCTCCTTGAATGAAACCGACGTAGCGCCACTGGAGCTGGATTCCTGATAGGGAATCTCGGTGCCCTTGAGGATGCGCGCGGTTTCCTTGTCGGACGTGACCACCTTGGGTTGCGAGACGATTTCACCGTTGCCGGTTTTCTCCATGGCGGTGAGTTCCAGGTCCAGCAGCAGGTTGTCGGTGATATAGGCGATGCCCAGGCCCGAAGTGCCGGTGAGTGACCCCAAGTCCACGAAAGGCGAACTGGGTGGATTTTCCGGCGGTTCCGCGCCTTCAGACAGGGGCTTCGGAATGCCTCCCGCGCCCCAGTTGCCCCGATTGAGCCGGCCACCCCAACGTGCGCCCAGGCTTTTGTCGTAATCGACATTGGCCTCGACAATCCGCGCCTCGATCATCACCTGGCGTACCGGAATATCCAGCTGTGCCACGATCCGCCGCAGCTCCTCCAGCCGCTCAACGGTCTGGTAGGCGATGATGTTGTTGGTGCGATCATCCACCGCCACCGAACCGCGCTCATCGGTCACGCCTTCAAGGCCGGTGACCGACTGGAACAACTTGGCCAGGTCCGCCGCCTTGGCGTAATTGACTTGCAGCAGCTCCCGGCGCAACGGCGCCAATTCGGCCATCTGTTTGCGCGATTCCAGCGTCAGCAGCTCACGCGCAGCCAGTTCCTCGGCCGGCGCCACCAGCAACACACCGGCCTTGACCCGCTTGTCTAGACCCTTGGCTTGCAGCACCAGGTCCAGCGCCTGATCCCAGGGCACCTCCTTGAGACGCAGGGTGATCGAGCCTTGCACATCATCGCTGGCAACCAAGTTGAGGCCCGCCACATCGGCAATTTGTTGCAACGCGGTGCGCAACTCGATGCTCTGGAAGTTGAGGGTGATCTTATCGCCTGTGTAGGCGCTCAGTGTACCGACGCCGGGTGGCGGCAACTGGATCAGATCCACACGATTGGGCACAGCAGCAGCCATCGGTGCCGTGAACGCTATCCATAGCGCCACACCGAAGGACGAGAAAGTCCTTTTCATTGTTTGATTCCGTTATGAGTTGATGTTTAACAACAAGGTTCGCGGGCGTTCCAGCCATGCGCCCTGACCATCGGGAAACAGCTCGACCAGTTCTATAGCGCGCTCATGGATGGCCGTGATCCGACCATGGTCCGGCCCCAAGTAGTCTCCGACCGCCAGGCGATGGACCTTGGAGGCAGCACGTAGCAAGGCAAAAACCTGCACCCCACGGGACAGCGTGCCGACCATTTCAAACTGGTCAACCGCGAGGCTTTCCAGCACGCCACGCGGTCGGGTGAGATCCGGCGCCCGGGCCGGCCGCCCCTTCACAGGGTCGACCTGCGCTGCGAGCAGTTGAAAGGGATCACGCAACCCCGACAAGCCGTAGGCAAAAAGCTGTCGCGGTGCACGCTGCCCGCCGCCCTGCGCATGCCAGTAAGTCTTGACCAGCTGGTCCAGACGCAGCAGCTTGCCATCACGCCGCAGGGCCATATCGTGCACCGTAGCGATGCGCGACAGGCTGCCCAGACCCGTGAGGAACATTGCCAGATCGTGATAAGTGCCCATGACGCCGACCTGCACGAGTTGTTCGTGAAAGAACGGCTGAGACTCCTCATCCAACGGCGTGACGCTCTCGACCAGCAAACCATTGGCCAGTGCCAGGCGCGCGATATCTTCGAGCAAGCCAGGCATTTCGGACTCGCCGGGCAACGCCTGCGTTAGTTCATTGACCTTAACTTGCATCCGTTGAAGCTGCTGTGCGCGCGCTTCAAGGCTGGCGGCCAGGCCAGTCTTGTGTGCGATTTGCTGTTGTAGGGCCACTTCCCGCGCTTCGACCTGACGCAACCGCTCCCGCGAAGGGCTCAGGTACACAAGGTCGCCCACCACAAACACCACGCCCGCCAGCGCACAGCCCAACAGGGCCTTGCCAGGTAGGGGCCATTTTGCAGCGTTGTGAGTGAGTGCAGAAAGATTGAGCCTTGGCAGGCTCAAGGTTGAGCCTCGGAGGACTCTCCCTGACGCACCATCAGCTGGAATTCATTGTTACCGCGCGCGCCATCCGTTCGCACATGCTGCAGACGCGTGGAATGGGCACCTTCCGCCGCCTCCAGGCGACGCATCAATTGGGCGACGTCCTGGCTGGACTCAGCGCTGCCGCTGATACTGACCGTATCGCCCTTGGCGACCACTTCATGCAGGTGCACGCCGTCGGGGACCGCGCGCGCCAGTTGGTCCAATAGCTGCGCGCCTGGCGAGCGGGCATCGTGCAGGTCTTGCACGACTTTCATGCGCTGGGCCAATTGCTGGCTTTGCTCCTGCAGATCGTCGATGGTCTTGATGCGTGAATCCAGGCCGATGACCTCCTTGCCCAGATGGTCATTGCGGGTCACTTGACGATCGATGGCCTGGTCGATGACCTGGTCCGCCAGCCACACGGTCGCGAGCGCCGCACAGGCGAACGCCAGCAAGCACGCCAGTAGATACTTGCGTCGCCGCTCTGCCAGCGCCTGACGCCAAGGCAGTAGGTTGATTCGTGTCTTCAAGCGAAACTCCTCAGGGCCAACCCGCAAGCAATTCCCATCCCCTGGGCATCCACGGCCCATTGTGCACCATCGACGCGATGGCTCGGCGTGAAGCTGGCGAAATCCTGACGGCAAGCGCGCGCCAATGCAAACGCTTCGATATCGATCACCTTCGGCACCAGCCCCGCCAGGGTCAAAACCGCCTCGCGGGCCTCCACGTGTTCCTTCAAGCATGCAGCCAGCAGTACCTCGACCCGACTCGGATCCAGGGCCGTCGGCCCGCGCACTTGAAAGTCGATAGCCACATCATCCAGCGGATAAGGAATGTACTGGTCCGCCTCCATCTGGATCATCCAGGTCATCTCATCATCAGAGAGCCCGGCGTCCATCTCGATCATCCGCGTGATCACCGAGGGCCCGGACACCGCAGCGACAGCACCACGAACCGAAGTCGACAATCGCGACCACGCGCTGCGCAGGGCGCGCCCTACCCCTTCTAGATCAAGGAAGGTGCTGTCGACTACCGCTTGCGCCGGCAGCGCTTGCGTGACGTAGCCTTGAACGTTGTAGCCTGAAGCTGAACGGCCCAGCTCGATCAAGCGGATGGCCGTGTCATTGATGTCAACACCCAGCAAGGCGCCGCCTTTTCCCGTGAAAAATCCCTTTCCCATAAAACTCCCTAAAGCTTTGCCTGTCATACCGCCTGATTGCCGCTGGGCGCCATGCATTCGGTCGACTTGTTGAACAGGTGCGAATGACGTCCCAAGTCGAAAAATGCTTTAATGCCCAGCGTTTTTTCCCGCTTTTTATCTGCAGCTCGGGTCGATCCATCGTTTGCCATGCATGCCCCGACGCCTAACTCATTCTTTTCTCTGGAAATCCAAAAGCCTTGATTCGTCTGCTGAAGTTTTTCGGGTACTCCATTGTCGCCATCGTTTGCGGGCTGCTGCTCGTGCTCAGCGGGGCCTACCTCTACCTTAGTCCGGGTTTGCCCTCGGTAGAGGCCCTCAGAAGTATCCAGTTGCAGATTCCTTTGCGGGTCTACAGCAGCGATGAAAAACTGATCGCGGAGTTCGGCGAAATGCGCCGCACACCGATCCGTTTTGCCGATATTCCGCCCAATTTCATCAGCGCCCTTTTGTCAGCTGAAGACGATAATTTTGCCAACCACTATGGCGTCGACCCCAGCAGCCTGGTGCGTGCGGCGACACAACTGGTAAAAAGCGGACACATCCAGTCCGGCGGCAGCACCATCACCATGCAGGTGGCGAAGAACTTCTTCCTCACCAGCGAGCGCAGCTTTTCGCGCAAGGCCACCGAGATCCTCCTGGCGCTGCAGATCGAACGCCAGCTGACCAAGGACGAGATCCTTGAGCTGTACGTCAACAAGATCTACCTGGGCAACCGTGCCTACGGCATCGAGGCGGCTTCGCAGGTCTACTACGGCAAGTCCATCCGTGACGCCAGCCTGGCGCAGATGGCGATGATTGCCGGCCTGCCCAAGGCCCCTTCACGCTTCAACCCCCTGGCCAACCCGGCGCGCAGCAAAGAACGCCGCGACTGGATCCTGGGCCGCATGTACAAGCTGGGCAAGATCGACCAGGCCGCTTACGAAAGCGCCATCGCCGAACCGCTGAACGCCAGCTACCACGTGCCGACGCCGGAAGTGAACGCGCCTTATATTGCTGAAATGGCGCGCGCCGAGATGGTCGGCCGCTATGGCAGTGAGGCCTACACCGAAGGTTTCCGGGTGACCACCACGGTGCCAAGCAACCTGCAGGAAATCGCCAATGACTCGGTGCATTCCGGCCTGATCACCTACGACCAGCGCCACGGCTACCGTGGCCCTGAATCACGCCTGCCAGGCAAGACCCTGAGCGCGTGGACCACCGAACTGGGCAAGCAGCGCGCCATCAGTGGCCTGGAGCCGGCTATCGTCACCCAGGTCAAGAAAGACGGCGTACAGGTGCTGACCCGCACCGGCGAAGCCCATGTAGCGTGGGACAGCATGAAATGGGCGCGTCCCTTCCTGAACACCAACAGCATGGGCGCGCTGCCCAAGCAGCCGTCTGACGTGGCCCAGGTGGGTGATTTGATCCGCGTGCAACGCCAGAAGGACGACAGCCTCAAGTTCAGCCAGGTGCCGCTCGCCCAGGGCGCGCTGGTGTCGCTGGACCCGCAGAATGGTGCAATCCGCGCGCTGGTCGGTGGCTTCGCCTTCGAGCAAAGTAACTACAACCGCGCCACCCAGGCCAAGCGCCAGCCGGGTTCGAGCTTCAAGCCGTTCATCTACAGCGCCGCGCTGGACAATGGCTACACCGCCGCCAGCCTGGTCAACGATGCGCCGATCGTGTTTGTCGACGAGTACCTGGACAAGGTGTGGCGCCCGAAGAACGACACCAACACCTTCCTCGGCCCGATCCGTATCCGCGAAGCGCTGTACAAGTCGCGTAACCTGGTATCGATCCGCTTGCTGCAGGCCATGGGCGTCGGCAAGACCATCGACTACATGACGCGCTTTGGCTTCAACAAGTCGGACCTGCCGCCAAACCTGTCCCTGGCCCTGGGCACCGCGACCCTCACACCGATGGAAATCGCCACCGGCTGGAGCACCTTTGCCAACGGCGGCTACAAGATCGCGCCGTACCTGATCGACAAGATTGAAAGCCGCAACGGCGACACCCTGTTCACTGCCAACCCGCCGCGAGTGCCGGGGGATGTGGTCAATGGCGTGGCGGCGACGGATGGGCTGGAGGCCCCAAGCAATGGCGGTATCACCATTGAGCCGACGCCAGGTGCCGCACCTGCCACCAACACTGCTGCAACCGAGCCGCAGGCGCCTGCCGTGGCCGAGCGCATCGTGGATGGCCGTACCACCTACATCCTCAACAGCATCCTGGAAGACGTGATCAAGAAGGGCACCGGCCGCCGCGCCTTGGCCCTGGGCCGTCCGGATATCGCGGGCAAGACCGGTACCACCAACGAATCCAAGGATGCCTGGTTCTCCGGTTACAACGCCGATTACGTGACCACCGTGTGGACCGGCTACGACCAACCGGAAAGCCTGGGTCGCCGCGAGTTTGGTGGCACCGTCGCGCTGCCGATCTGGATGAGCTACATGGGCGCCGCCCTGAAGGACAAGCCGCCGCATACCCAGCCGGAGCCGGAAGGTATCCTCAGCCTGCGCATCGACCCGGTGAGTGGCCGTGCAGCGTCGCCAAGCACGCCGAATGCGTACTTCGAACTGTTCAAGAGCGAAGACACGCCGCCGTCGGTCAACGAGCTGGGCAATGGCGTTGTGCCTGGCAGCCCGCTGCCGGCGGATGAGGCGGCGCCGATTGATCTGTTCTGAGGTTGGAAGCAGGGCTCACCGCAAGAGCCTGCCCAGCACAAAATGATTCGCCACAAAAAAGCCCCGACTCGCAAGAGCCGGGGCTTTTTGTTGGTGCGCTACAACGGCTTAGCCGTTGAACACATCATCCACGCTTTGCAGCGGGTAGTGCTTCGGATACGGCAGGGTGGCCACACCGGTCTCGATGGCGGCTTTGGCCACGGCATCGGAGATCAGGGTGATCAGGCGCTTGTCCATTGGTTTCGGAATGATGTACTCACGACCGAATTCCAGCTTGATACCACCGTAGGCGTCGCACACTTCCTGAGGCACCGGCAGCTTGGCCAGTTCGCGCAGGGCGTTGGCGGCAGCCACTTTCATCTCTTCGTTGATGCGCTTGGCGCGAACGTCCAGGGCACCACGGAAGATGAACGGGAAACCCAATACGTTGTTGACCTGGTTCGGGTAGTCCGAACGGCCAGTGGCCATGATCACGTCGCTGCGGGTGGCGTGCGCCAGTTCCGGAGAGATTTCTGGATCAGGGTTGGAGCAAGCAAATACGATTGGGTTGGCCGCCATGGACTTGAGGCCTTCGGCGCTCAGCAGGTTCGGGCCGGACAGGCCGACGAACACGTCTGCACCGTCGAGGGCGTCAGCCAGGGTGCGCTTGTCGGTGGCGTGAGCGAACATCGCCTTGTACTGGTTCAGGTCGGTACGCTCGGACTGGACCACGCCCTTGCTGTCGACCATGAAGATGTTTTCCAGCTTGGCGCCCATGCTCACCAGCAACTTCATGCAGGAGATGGCCGCAGCGCCGGCGCCCAGGCAGACGATCTGTGCGTCAGCCAGGGTTTTGCCAGCGATTTCCAGGGCGTTGATCATGCCGGCCGCAGTAACAATCGCGGTGCCGTGCTGGTCATCGTGGAATACCGGAATGTCGCACTGTTCGATCAGGGCCTTTTCGATCTCGAAGCACTCAGGTGCCTTGATGTCTTCCAGGTTGATGCCACCGAAGGTGATGGAAATGCGCTTGACCGTGTCGATGAAAGCCTGCGGGCTTTCGGAGTCGACTTCGATGTCGAAAACGTCGATGCCGGCAAAGCGCTTGAACAGCACGCCCTTACCTTCCATGACTGGCTTGGAAGCCAATGGGCCGAGGTTGCCCAGGCCCAGAATCGCGGTGCCATCGGAAATCACTGCAACCAGGTTGCCTTTGCCGGTGTACTTGTACGCCAGTTCAGGGTCGCGGGCGATTTCACGTACGGGCTCGGCAACACCAGGGCTGTAGGCCAGCGACAGGTCGCGAGCGGTGGCAGTGGCTTTGGTGAGCTCTACACTCAGCTTTCCTGGACGAGGATGGGCATGATATTCGAGAGCGGCAGTTTTCAAATCAGACATATCGGCATTCCGCTTTTACTGTTGGTCGACGGACCGCCGAGGATACGCGTGTCGCAAAGTCCCTACAAGACTGGGCAGTCACAGGTGTCAAGGGCCCTGCGCTACGACTTTTGGCCAAGAGCCACGGGATACAAGGGCTCAACTGTTCACAATCGATTAAAAAAATGTCTACAATTTTTTCTTAATCAGTCGATTTGAGCATGCTGGAGTCGGTCAATGGCAGTACCCAACGTGCGTGGCCGTTTTTCAGGCCACCGCGCTTGGCGCGATCCTGCACCCAGCCACGCGCCTCGATTGCCTTGCCTTGCAGACCACTGAGGGTTGCAGAGTCGAATTGTTTGACGAGGTCGGGTGCAATGCGTAATACCAGTGAACCCTGCAATTCGATCCAGATTCCGCCGCGATTGCGTTCGATCTTGCTCACCCGGCCGCTGACCAAGGCGAAGCCGGATTGCTTGAGCCGGGCCACGTTTTGCACCGGAGATTGCCGCCACAGGCCCGACCGCGTATCACGGGCGCTGTTTTCAGCGGCCTGCTGGCAGTCGACAAGATCGACGTTGGGCGCAACACCTACCTGAAAGCCCAGGCCTTCGGCCAGCAGCCGCGCCTCAAGATTCTCGCCATCCGCGCCGTACAGGTGGGCCAACGTGCGGCCATAGCGGTCCTTGCTCTCGCGCCCAGGCACCAACCCGACGCGACCGTCGCTCGCGTCGACCAATACCTGTAAACGCTGGCGGGCAGCAACCGCGTAAGGCTCGTCGGGGCGGCCTTTCTTGCCAGTTTCCGGGGCATTGAGGCCGATCATCCGCACGCTGCGGCCATCCGTGAGGCGCACCGTGTCGCCATCCACCACGCGCTGCACTTCTACCGGGACCAAGGAGGCCGGCGCGGGGCAAAACACCTCGGCCTGGGCAGCCGGCAGCCAAATCCCAGGCACAAAAAAGGCGCCCACAAGGGACGCCTTTTTCAACAGCTGGCAAAAGCCCATAAGGCTTTTGAGCCTTACTCTGCTGGAGTAGCAGGCTTCTTGCCGAAAGCACCAAAGCGATCTGCGAAGCGCTGTACGCGGCCGCCGGTGTCCAGAGTTTTCTGCTTACCGGTGTAGAACGGGTGGCACTCGTTGCATACGTCAGTACCCAGTGGCTTGCACAGGTTCGAACGGGTCTGGAACTTGTTGCCGCAGCTGCAAGTTACGTCGATGACTTCGTACGCTGGATGGATATCGGCTTTCATGGCACTTCCTCGGGCTAGCGTGCCGCCACTCGACACTATTGTCGAATACCGCACGTAATTAGGCCGCGGATTCTACCAGACCTTTTTAATCGCGCAAGCCGCGTATCCGGCTGAAAACCGCCTTTCATCAGAAAACCATGGCATACCCAAGCCCTCCCCCGTCTGCTAGGCTCCCGCCCCTGCGCCACCGCCTGCCTTTATATGAGACCCCCCGCGTGCCCGACGCCATTTTGCGCCTAGCCCTGCCCTCGCCCCTGCGCCGCCTGTTCGATTACCGGGCCCCGGCCGGCGTGCTGCGGGCGCAGTTGCAGCCGGGCATGCGCGTGCGCGTGCCGTTTGGCCGGCGCGAAATGATCGGCATTCTGGTGGAAGTCGCGGACCACAGCGAAGTCCCGGCGGAAAAGCTCAAGCCTGCGCTGGCGATGCTCGACGCCACCCCACCGTTGCCGCCTGCCCTGTTCAAGCTGTGCCTGTGGACCGCCCAGTATTACCAGCACAGCCTCGGCGATACGCTCAGTTGGGCGCTGCCAGTACTGCTGCGCCAGGGCGAACTGGCCGAAGCGCGCCAGGAACGTTTCTGGTCGATGGTGCCCGGTGCGCGCCTCGACGACCCGCGCATCGCACGCGCCCCGCGCCAGCGTGAAGCCCTGGCGACACTGGCCCAGCACCCCCATGGCGTCGCGCACCAGCTGTTAAGCAAGCTGATGCTGAGCAAAGACAGCCTCGACCTGTTGCTCGCCAAGGGCCTGGTGCAGGTGGAAATCCGCAAGCACGCCCCGGATGCCCGCCACGAACACTGGCTGGCCCAACCGGAACTGCCACTGAACCCCGAGCAACGCGCCGCTTATGAAGCGATTCGCGCCGGCTTCGACAGTTTCCATGCGTTCCTGCTGGCGGGCGTCACCGGCAGCGGCAAGACCGAAGTCTATCTGCAGTTGATCCGCGAAACCCTGCAAGCCGGCAAACAGGCGCTGGTGCTGATCCCCGAGATCAACCTGGGCCCACAGACCCTGGCGCGCTTCGAACAGCGCTTCAACGCGCGCATCGCCCTGGTGCACTCGGCAGTCAATGACCGTGAGCGCCTGGAGTCCTGGCTGGCCGCACGGGATGGCGAGGCCGACATTATTATCGGCACCCGCTCGGCGCTGTTTACCCCGATGAAAAACCCCGGGCTGATCATCATCGACGAGGAGCACGACGGCTCCTATAAACAGCAGGAAGGCTTGCGTTACCACGCCCGCGACCTGGCACTGGTGCGTGCACGCCAGGAAGACATCCCGATTGTGCTGGGCTCGGCCACGCCATCCCTGGAGAGCTTGCACAACGCCTACACCGGGCGTTACGGCCTCCTACGCCTCAACGAGCGCGCGGGTGGCGCCAAGCAACCCAAATTCCTGCGCCTGGACGTCAAAAGCCGTCCACTGGACAGCGGGATTTCCGGGCCGATGCAACAAGCCATCGGCCAGACCCTCGCCGCTGGCCAACAGGTCCTGGTATTCCTCAACCGGCGCGGTTTTGCACCGACCCTGCTGTGCCACGACTGCGGCTGGATGTCCGAATGCGAGCGCTGCGATGCGCGCATGACCGTGCACCAGCGCTACGGCGAACTGCGTTGCCATCACTGCGGCCATGTGGAACGCGTACCGCGCCACTGCCCGCAGTGCGGCAAAGTCGACCTGCGACCGGTGGGCGCCGGCACCGAACGGGCTGAAGAGCGCCTCGGCATTCTGTTCCCGGATTACCCGGTTTTGCGGGTCGACCGCGACAGCACCTCGCGCAAGGACGCGATGAACCAATTGTTCGCGACCATCCAGAAAGGCCACCCATGCATCCTGATCGGCACGCAGATGCTTGCCAAAGGGCACCACTTTCCACGGGTGACCCTGGTGTCGATCTTGGATGCCGATGGCGGGTTGTTCTCCGGGGATTTCCGCGCCAGCGAGCGCATGGCGCAGTTGATCGTGCAGGTCGCCGGTCGTGCGGGCCGCGCCGAAGAACCCGGCCGGGTGATCATCCAGACTCACCTGGCCGACCATCCACTGCTGATCCAGCTGACCGAACAAGGCTACTTCGCCTTCGCCGAGCAGGCGCTGAGCGAACGTCGCGCGGCGGGCCTGCCGCCGTTTTCCCATTTGGCCCTGCTGCGCGCCGAAGCCCACAAACCAGGGCAGGCGGAAAGTTTTCTGGATGAGGCGTGCAGCGCCGCCGAACGTTTGCTCGGCGAACTGGGCCTGAGCGGCATCGAACTGCTCGGCCCGGTGCCCGCCCCGATGGAGCGCCGCGCCGGACGTTATCGCGCTCAGCTACTCTTGCAGGCAACCTCGCGCGCGCCCCTGCATCGACTATTAAGTAGCTGGTTGCTTGCCCTGGAGCAAATGCCCAGCGGTCGCCAAGTGCGATGGTCGTTGGACGTAGACCCGGTAGATTTGTATTAAGCCTGGCCATAGGTCCCGCGAAGGTTGGCAAGCCCGCCCTCGCCACGGATAATGCCCAGTTTTTCCACCTGCGCATCGCGCGCCGCCGCTTGCGGTTGAAAGAGAACACCATGAAAGACACCATTCGCCAGCTGATCCAACAAGCCCTCACCCAACTCGTCAACGAAGGTGTGTTGCCTGAAGGCCTGACGCCGGCGATCCAGGTGGAAAACACCCGCGACAAGACCCACGGTGACTTCGCCAGCAACATCGCGATGATGCTGTCCAAGCCTGCGGGCATGAAGCCGCGCGACCTGGCAGAGAAAATCATCGCCGCGCTGCCGGTGGACGAAAGCGTCACCAAGGCTGAAATCGCCGGCCCAGGCTTCATCAACTTCTTCCAGAACACCCAGGCCCTGGCTTCGCGCCTGGATGCGGCCCTGGCCGACGCCAAGATCGGCGTGCGCAAAGCCGGCCCGCTGCAACGCGTGGCGATTGACCTGTCGGCACCGAACCTGGCCAAAGAGATGCACGTGGGCCACCTGCGCTCCACCATCATCGGCGACGGCGTGGCGCGGGTCCTGGAATTTCTCGGCGACACCGTGATCCGTCAGAACCACGTGGGCGACTGGGGCACCCAGTTCGGCATGCTGATGGCCTACCTGCAGGAAAACCCGATCACCAGCAACGAGCTGTCGGACCTGGAAAACTTCTACCGTGCTGCCAAGAAGCGTTTCGACGAATCCGAAGAATTCGCCGACCGCGCCCGTGGCCTGGTGGTCAAGTTGCAAGCCGGTGACAAGGAATGCCTGGAGCTGTGGAACCGCTTCCGTGAGATTTCCCTGTCCCACTGCCAGGAAATCTACGAGCTGCTCAACGTCAAGCTGACCATGGCCGACGTGATGGGCGAAAGTGCCTACAATGACGACCTGATCAACGTGGTCAACGACCTCAAGGCCAAAGGCCTGCTGGTAGAAAGCAACGGCGCGCAGTGCGTGTTCCTCGAAGAGTTCAAGACCGCCGAAGGCGAACCGCTGCCGGTGATCATCGTCAAGGCCGATGGCGGCTATCTCTACGCCACCACCGACCTGGCCGCCGTGCGCTACCGCAGCGGCGTGCTCAAGGCTGATCGCGCGCTGTATTTCGTTGACCAGCGCCAGGCCCTGCACTTCCAGCAGGTGTTCGAAGTGGCGCGTCGCGCCGGCTTCGTCACCCACCCGATGCACATGGAACACATGGGCTTCGGCACCATGAACGGCGCCGATGGCCGCCCGTTCAAGACCCGTGACGGCGGCACCGTGAAGCTGATCGACCTGCTGACCGAAGCCCAGGAACGTGCCTACAACCTGGTGAAGGAAAAGAACCCGGAGCTGGCCGAGGCCGACCTTCGCAACATCGCCCGCGTGGTGGGCATCGGGGCGGTGAAATACGCCGACCTGTCCAAGCACCGCACCAGCGACTACAGCTTCAACTTCGAGCTGATGCTGAACTTCGAAGGCAACACCGCGCCGTACCTGCTCTACGCCTATACCCGTGTGGCGGGCGTTTTCCGCAAGCTGGGCAAGGACTTCAGCGAGGTTGAAGGCCAGATCGTGCTGGACGCCCCGCACGAACAGGAACTGGCCGCCAAACTGGCGCAATTCGGCGAAGTGCTGAACAGCGTCGGCGAGAAAGGCACGCCGCATATCCTGTGCACTTACCTGTATGAAGTCGCGGGCCTGTTCTCCAGCTTCTACGAGAACTGCCCGATCCTGAGCGCCGACGACGAAGCCCAGAAGCAAAGCCGCCTGCGCCTCGCCGCCTTGGCGGGACGGACCCTCAAGCAAGGCCTGGAACTGTTGGGCCTGGAAACTCTGGAGCGTATGTAAGTTGGCTGCCAAGAAAAAACCTGCACCCAAGCGCGGCGCCAGCCGCTACCAGGCCCCGGCGAAGAAGCCGATCCCGGGCTGGTTGTGGATGGCGATCGGCCTCACCGTCGGTGCGTTTATCGTGTTCCTGATGAAGCTGGATCCGGGCAAGGGCGATGACGTCAAACGGGTCAAGCAGGAACAGCAGAAGGCCACGAAAATGGCCGAAGCCAACAAGACGGCGCCAAGCCCGACCGCACCTGTGAAGCCGAAGTACGACTTCTACACGCTGCTGCCGGAATCGGAAGTGATCGTGCCGCCTGACGCCGTGCCGGAGAAAACCCTGCCGACGCCACAGGTACCGACCACCCCGGTCACCCCAGCGGAAGCGGCGAAAATCGACACGGCGCGCGCCCAGGCTGCGCTGGCTGGCATTACGCCGCCGCCAGCACCGCCGGTTGCCGAGACCAAAGCCGCGCCGGTGACGAAGTTCTTCCTGCAAGCGGGCTCGTTCCCGAAACAGGCGGATGCGGATCGCGTGCGGGCGCAGATCATTCTGCTGGGCCAGTCGGTGACGGTTGAGTCGGGTACGGTGAAGGATGCGACCTGGTATCGCGTGCTGGTGGGGCCGTTCAGCAACCGTGAACAGCTGACCGTGGCGCAGAAACAACTGGCTGGCGCGGGCTTTAGCAACCTGTTGTTACAACAACGCCAGAGCCGCTAGCTCGCAGCCAACACAGTACAATTGTGGGAGCTGGCGTGCCTGCGATGGCGGTGTAACAGTCAATATTTTCAGTGACTGACACACCGCCATCGCAGGCACGCCAGCTCCCACATTTGGTTTCGGGTGTCCTCAAAATTGTGTAAGGCCTATAAACACCACTCGTCCACCCTCCCGTCCTACAGTTGAAATCCCCCCCACCACCCCCATATCAGTTTCCATCAGGGCATTTTCGCCCCGCTGCGTGGAGACTCTCCCCTTGACCACCATCGTTTCAGTACGTCGCCACGGCAAAGTCGTCATGGGCGGCGACGGCCAGGTTTCCCTGGGTAATACCGTGATGAAAGGCAACGCCAAGAAAGTGCGTCGCCTGTACCACGGCCAGGTTCTCGCAGGCTTTGCCGGCGCCACCGCCGACGCTTTCACCCTTTTCGAGCGTTTCGAAGGCCAGCTAGAGAAACATCAGGGCCACCTGGTGCGCGCTGCGGTTGAACTCGCCAAAGAATGGCGCACCGATCGCTCCCTCAGCCGCCTGGAAGCCATGCTGGCCGTCGCCAACAAAGACGCTTCCCTGATCATCACCGGCAACGGCGATGTGGTTGAGCCTGAACATGGCCTGATCGCCATGGGTTCCGGCGGTGGCTACGCCCAAGCGGCCGCCAGCGCACTGTTGAAGAAAACCGACCTGTCGGCTCGCGAAATCGTCGAGACCGCCCTGGGTATTGCCGGTGATATCTGCGTGTTCACCAACCACAACCAGACCATTGAGGAGCAGGACCTCGCTGAGTAAGCCGTAGGCTTATTCCGCTTGAGGCCGCCAAACACTATGTCCATGACTCCCCGCGAAATCGTCCATGAACTCAACCGCCATATCATCGGCCAGGACGATGCCAAGCGCGCCGTAGCCATTGCGCTGCGTAACCGCTGGCGCCGGATGCAACTGCCCGAAGAACTGCGCGTTGAAGTAACGCCCAAGAACATCCTGATGATCGGCCCGACCGGCGTCGGTAAAACCGAAATCGCCCGTCGCCTGGCCAAGCTGGCCAATGCGCCGTTCATCAAGGTCGAAGCCACCAAGTTCACCGAAGTGGGCTACGTGGGCCGCGACGTCGAGTCGATCATCCGTGACCTGGCCGACGCCGCCCTGAAAATGCTGCGCGAACAGGAAGTGACCAAGGTCAGCCACCGCGCCGAAGACGCCGCCGAAGAACGCATCCTCGACGCCCTGCTGCCACCGGCACGCATGGGTTTCAATGAAGACGCCGCGCCGGCCTCGGACTCCAACACCCGCCAGCTGTTCCGCAAGCGCCTGCGTGAAGGCCAGCTGGACGACAAGGAAATCGAGATCGAAGTCGCTGAAGTCTCCGGCGTCGATATCTCCGCCCCGCCTGGCATGGAAGAAATGACCAGCCAGTTGCAGAACCTGTTCGCCAACATGGGCAAGGGCAAGAAGAAAAGCCGCAAGCTCAAGGTGAAGGAAGCGCTGAAACTGGTGCGCGACGAAGAAGCCGGGCGCCTGGTGAATGAGGAAGAACTCAAGGCCAAGGCCCTGGAAGCGGTCGAGCAGCACGGCATCGTGTTTATCGACGAAATCGACAAGGTGGCCAAGCGCGGCAACTCCGGCGGTGTCGATGTGTCCCGCGAGGGCGTACAGCGCGACCTGCTGCCGCTGATCGAAGGCTGCACGGTGAACACCAAGCTGGGCATGGTCAAGACCGACCACATCCTGTTTATTGCCTCCGGCGCGTTCCACCTGAGCAAGCCAAGCGATCTGGTGCCGGAGCTGCAAGGCCGCCTGCCGATCCGCGTGGAGCTAAAGGCGCTGACCCCAGGCGACTTCGAGCGCATCCTCAGCGAGCCGCACGCGTCGCTCACCGAGCAATACCGTGAGCTGCTGAAAACCGAAGGCTTGGGTATCGAGTTCCAAGCGGACGGCATCAAGCGCCTGGCGGAGATCGCCTGGCAGGTCAACGAGAAGACCGAGAACATCGGTGCCCGTCGTTTGCATACCTTGCTGGAGCGGCTGCTGGAGGAAGTGTCCTTCAGTGCTGGCGATTTGGCTGGCGCGCAGAATGGCGAGGTGATCAAGATCGACGCTGGATACGTCAACAGCCACTTGGGCGAATTGGCACAGAACGAAGATCTGTCGCGCTACATTCTGTAGAGTTCAAGCTGTAAGCTACAAGCGACAAGTTGACCCCATTCAACTTGAAGCTTGTAGCTTGCAGCCCAAGGTCTTCCCAATGTCAAAATTTCCCACCGCTGTAAACCTGCACAAAACCTCCAACACCCTCGGCCTCACCTACGGGCCCGACGAGGTGTACCAACTCCCCGCCGAGCTGCTGCGCACCCACTCGCCTTCCGCCGAGGTCCAGGGGCACGGCAAACCGATCCTGCAATTCGGCAAACTCAACGTGAAGTTGATCAAGGTAGAACCCGCTGGCCAGTACGCACTGAAATTGACCTTCGACGACGGTCATGACAGCGGACTGTTCACCTGGGACTACCTCTACCAACTCGCCGTGCGCCAAGACGCGTTGTGGGTCGATTATCTGGCCGAACTCAAAGCCGCCGGCAAAACCCGCGATCCGGATCAGTCGGTCGTACGGCTGATGCTCTAGCACAGGCCTCTTGCTCTTTAGAGGGCATTTTCTAATTTCATCTGCTTGAATGCCCTGTCGCGTGACCAACGATTGGTCCGCTTGCGAAAAAAATTAAACTCGGGTAACCAATGGAGCTGGCAAGTTCCCTGCATTTGACGATGCGGTATCAACGGTCACCCGAGTCGCAGTACCAGGCTTGTGTTGTGTATCGAAACTGGGTGCGCAGCGGTCCCCGGTACTCGTCTTTCGGACAATGGAGCGTCGTAGATGAGTAACAAGAACAACGATGACTTGAAACGCCAGGCCTCGGAAAACACCCTGGGGCTCAACCCGATCATCGCGTTACGTAAAAAGGATTTACTCGCCTCGGCGAAGATGGTGCTGACCCAAGCCATCAAACAACCGTTGCACAGCGTCAAGCACGTCGCGCATTTTGGCGTCGAGTTGAAGAACGTGATGTTCGGCAAATCCGCGTTGGTGCCCGAAAGCGACGACCGTCGTTTCCAGGACCCGGCCTGGAGCCAGAACCCGCTCTACAAACGCTACCTGCAAACCTACTTGGCGTGGCGCAAGGAACTGCACGACTGGATCGGCGACAGCAACCTGTCGGAACAGGACATCAGCCGCGGCCACTTCGTGATCAACCTGATGACCGAAGCCATGGCGCCCACCAACAGCGCGGCCAACCCGGCGGCGGTCAAACGTTTCTTTGAAACCGGCGGCAAGAGCCTGCTCGATGGCCTGTCCCACCTGGCCAAGGACATGGTGCACAACGGCGGCATGCCGAGCCAGGTCAACATGGGCGCCTTTGAAGTGGGCAAGACCCTGGGCACCACCGAAGGCGCCGTGGTGTTTCGCAACGACGTGCTGGAGCTGATCCAGTACAAGCCGATCACCGAACAGGTGCACGAACGCCCGCTGCTGGTGGTGCCGCCGCAGATCAACAAATTCTATGTATTCGACCTGAGCCCGGAGAAGAGCCTGGCGCGCTTCTGCCTGCGCAATAACCAGCAAACTTTTATCGTCAGCTGGCGCAACCCGACCAAGGCCCAGCGCGAGTGGGGCCTGTCGACCTATATCGAGGCGCTCAAGGAAGCGGTGGATGTGGTCACGGCGATTACCGGCAGCAAAGATGTGAACATGCTCGGCGCCTGCTCCGGCGGCATCACCTGCACTGCCCTGCTCGGCCACTACGCGGCGCTGGGCGAGAAGAAGGTCAACGCCCTGACCCTGCTGGTGAGTGTGCTGGACACCACGCTGGACACCCAGGTGGCACTGTTTGTCGACGAACAGACTCTGGAGGCGGCCAAGCGCCACTCCTACCAGGCCGGCGTGCTGGAAGGCCGCGACATGGCCAAGGTGTTTGCCTGGATGCGGCCCAACGACCTGATCTGGAACTACTGGGTCAACAACTACCTGCTGGGCAACGAACCGCCGGTGTTCGACATCCTGTTCTGGAACAACGACACCACGCGGTTGCCGGCGGCATTCCACGGTGACCTGATCGAGCTGTTCAAGAACAACCCACTGGTGCGCGCCAACGCACTGGAAGTGTGCGGCACGCCCATCGACCTCAAGCAGGTCACTGCCGATATCTATTCCCTGGCTGGCACCAATGACCACATTACGCCGTGGCAGTCGTGCTACAAATCGGCGCAGCTGTTTGGCGGCAAGGTGGAGTTCGTGCTGTCCAGCAGCGGGCATATCCAGAGCATCCTCAACCCGCCGGGCAACCCCAAGGCGCGTTACCAGACCAGCGACAGCCTGACGGCGAAGCCGCTGGAGTGGCAGGAGAATGCCACCAAGCACACCGATTCGTGGTGGCTGCATTGGCAAGCCTGGCAGGCGGAACGGGCGGGTAAGTTGAAGAAAGCACCTACAAGCCTGGGTAACAAAACCTATGCGGCGGCCGAAGCGGCGCCGGGCACTTATGTACACGAACGATAATCCTCACCCGTAGGGTAAGCCCATGCCGCAACCGTTCATCTTCCGCACCATCGACCTGGATGGCCAGACCATCCGCACGGCGGTGCGCCCGGGCAAGCCTCACTTGACGCCGCTGCTGATCTTCAATGGCATCGGCGCCAACCTTGAGTTGGTGTTTCCGTTCGTCCAGGCGTTGGACCCAGACCTGGAAGTGATCGCGTTCGATGTGCCCGGCGTGGGCGGTTCCTCCACACCCAATCGACCGTACCGTTTTCCCGGCCTGGCCAAGCTCACCGCACGTATGCTCGATTACCTGGACTATGGCCAGGTGAACGCGGTGGGTGTGTCCTGGGGGGGCGCGTTGGCGCAGCAGTTTGCCTACGACTACCCGGAGCGCTGCAAGAAGCTGATCCTGGCGGCCACAGCGGCGGGTGCGGTGATGGTGCCGGGCAAGCCGAAAGTGTTGTGGTTGATGGCCAGCCCGCGCCGTTACATCCAACCGTCCCATGTGGTGCGCATCGCGCCGATGATCTACGGCGGCTCGTTCCGCCGCGATTCGAAACTGGCCGCCGAACACGCGAGCAAAGTGCGCTCGGCCGGCAAGTTGGGCTACTACTGGCAGCTGTTCGCCGGGTTGGGCTGGACCAGCATCCACTGGCTGCACAAGATCCGCCAACCCACCCTGGTGCTGGCGGGGGACGATGACCCGCTGATCCCGCTGATCAACATGCGCATGCTGGCCTGGCGCATCCCCAATGCACAGTTGCACATCATCGATGACGGCCACCTGTTCCTGATCACCCGGGCGGAAGCCGTGGCGCCGATCATCATGAAATTTCTCGAAGAGGAGCGCATGCGCGCGGTGATCCATCCGCGACCGGCCGTGTAAGGACCACACCGCCGCGCAACTTGCCAGGAACCGGCTATGGTTCTGAATTGGCGTGCCTGTTTGATGGCTTGACGAAGGAGTGTTGGCTCATGCGAGAAAGACCCGTGACGAACCCGGCGCCCACCCCTGCCGCGTTCATCAATGCGCAAAATGCGATCACCGGCCTGCGCGGTCGGGACCTGCTGTCGACCCTGCGCAGCGTGGCCGCCCATGGCTTGCGCAACCCGGTGCATACCGCTCGCCATGCCTGGGCGTTGAGCGGTCAACTGGGCCGCGTGCTGCTCGGTGAAACCGTGCACGAACCCAACCCCAACGACGGCCGCTTCACCGACCCCACCTGGAAACTCAATCCGCTGTACCGGCGTAGCCTGCAAGCCTATCTGAGCTGGCAGAAGCAGACGCGCCACTGGATCGATGACAGCAACCTGAGCGCCGATGACCGCGCCCGAGCGCATTTTGCTTTCTCGTTGATCAACGATGCGGTCTCCCCTTCCAACACCCTGCTCAACCCGCTGGCGATCAAGGAACTGCTCAATTCCGGCGGCAACAGCGTGGTGCGCGGTGTGACCAACCTGTTCGAAGACCTGCTGCACAACAATGGCCTGCCGCGCCAGGTGAGCAAGCACGCCTTCGAGGTGGGCAAGACGGTCGCCACCACCCCAGGCTCGGTGGTGTTTCGCAATGAGCTGCTGGAGCTGATCCAGTACAAACCCATGAGCGAAAAGCAGTACGCCAAGCCGCTATTGATCGTGCCGCCGCAAATCAACAAGTACTACATTTTCGACTTGAGCCCCGCCAACAGCTTTGTGCAGTACGCCCTCAAGAATGGCCTGCAGACCTTTATGGTCAGCTGGCGCAATCCGGATGTGCGGCATCGCGAATGGGGCCTGTCCACCTACGTCGCTGCGCTGGAAGAAGCCCTCAACGTGTGCCGCGCGATCACCGGCGCCCGCGAGGTCAACCTGATGGGCGCCTGCGCCGGTGGCCTGACCATCGCCGCGCTGCAAGGCCACCTGCAGGCCAAGCGCCAGCTGCGCCGCATCTCCAGCGCCAGCTACCTGGTGAGCCTGCTGGACAGCCAGATCGACAGCCCCGCCACCCTGTTCGCCGATGAACAAACCCTGGAAGCCGCCAAGCGCCGCTCCTACCAGCAAGGCGTGCTGGACGGCCGCGACATGGCCAAGGTGTTCGCCTGGATGCGCCCCAATGACCTGATCTGGAACTACTGGATCAACAACTACCTGCTGGGCAAGGAACCGCCGGCTTTCGACATCCTGTACTGGAACAACGACAACACGCGCCTGCCCGCCGCGCTGCACGGCGACCTGCTGGACTTCTTCAAGCACAACCCGCTGAGTCATCCCGGTGGCCTGGAAGTGTGCGGCACGCCGATCGATTTGCAGAAGGTCACGGTGGACAGCTTCAGTGTGGCGGGCATCAACGACCACATCACGCCGTGGGACGCGGTGTATCGCTCCACCCAATTGCTGGGCGGCGAGCGGCGCTTCGTGCTGTCCAACAGCGGGCATATCCAGAGCATTCTCAACCCGCCGGGCAACCCCAAGGCCAACTACGTCGAGAACCCCAAGCTGAGCAGCGACCCGCGCGCCTGGTACTACGACGCCAACCACGTCGAAGGCAGTTGGTGGCCGCAGTGGCTGGACTGGATCCAGCAGCGCTCCGGCGCGCAACGGGAAACCCTTACCGCCCTGGGCAACCAGAATTACCCACCGATGGAAGCGGCGCCCGGCACCTATGTGCGCGTGCGCTGAGCTCAACGATCACATTAAGAAGACTGGATGAAGACCCGCGACCGTATCCTTGAATGTGCCCTGCAGTTGTTCAACCAAAAGGGCGAGCCGAACGTGTCGACCATGGAGGTGGCCAATGAAATGGGGATCAGCCCCGGCAACCTCTACTACCACTTCCATGGCAAGGAACCGTTGGTGCTCGGGTTGTTCGAGCGTTTCCAGAATGAGTTGGCGCCCCTGCTCGACCCTCCGGCGGACGCGCAACTGGAAGCCGAGGATTACTGGCTGTTCCTGCACCTGATCGTCGAGCGCATGGCGCATTACCGGTTCTTGTTCCAGGACTTGTCGAACCTGGCGGGACGCCTGCCAAAGCTGGCCAAGGGCATTCGCAACCTGCTGACGGCGCTCAAACGGACCTTGGCGTCTCTGCTGGCACGGCTCAAGGCCGCCGGGCAATTGGTCAGCGACACCCAGGCGCTGGGGCAACTGGTTGAGCAAATCACCATGACCTTGCTGTTCTCCCTGGATTACCAGCGGATTCTCGATCGCGAAGGTGAGGTGCAAGTAGTGATCTACCAGATCATGATGCTGGTGGCGCCCCATCTGCAGTCGCCGGCACGACAGGCCACAGAGCAATGGGCGCTGCGTTATCTGGACAATCCGACTTAAAGACTCATTGAAATCAATCAGGTCGACCAAACTGTTTAGTGAACATGAAAAGTTCACTGTCGGTCCTGATCCCCAGCTTTCGATAAGCCGATTGTTTTTGTGTACTGATGGTACTTGCACTGCGCGAAAACTTTGCCGCAATTGAGTTCACGGACATGCCATCCAAAAAACAACGCAATACTTCTTGTTCTTTGGGCGTTAAAGCGCCACTTAATCGCAACGGCATAGCCGTTTCAAGTTTCGACTCGATATTCATCTGCCGCAAAGCAGACTCACCCTCCTGCAATACCGACAACATGCAACGTTGCAGGTAAATCCGCCCTTGGGCGACGGTTCGAATAGCCACGACCAATTCCGTGAGCTGTTGGGTCTTGCCCAGTACCCCCAGGCTTCCAGCCTTCAGCGCCAGCGTGACCCTTGCACGTGTGCAGTGCGACGACACAACGAGCACCTTGCAGCGCTTAAAGCGCCGGCTCAGCATCTGGATCAGGCTGAGGCCATCGATGTCCGACGGCCCCAGCGTAAAGTCCATCACCACCACATCCGCAGGTCGCTGTGTGAGCGCATCCAGTAACGCCCTGGACGTGCTGAATGAGCCGATGACATCCAGATCGGTCTCTTTACGCAGGCCCAGTTCGATCCCCTGTCGAACCATCTCGTGATCATCCAACAACATGATGGTGTGCATATCGGCCACCAGAAAGTTCGCCCAAGTAGGTACAACTTAGTTCAAATACGCTCATTGCACGAACAGGGTATAGCGCAGCTTTTTTGATGCTTCAACATAGAAAAATCAACTCGACCCGCCCTTACAACTTAATCCTACATATATGCCTTACACCTGATTCTTACAGACGCAGACCCATACAATTGTTTTAATTAATATTTTGGACTTCGAACAATTACGAGATAAATCTCGTTACATCTCTATAGGCATCGTTAACGTTCCCAGCCAAATTAGAGCTCCCCGCAATTCGGTAAAAAAACGAAACAAATTACCGATGCAGCACATCACT
Organism: Pseudomonas sp. FH1; assembly: GCF_000510895.2. Lineage (NCBI taxonomy): Bacteria > Pseudomonadati > Pseudomonadota > Gammaproteobacteria > Pseudomonadales > Pseudomonadaceae > Pseudomonas > Pseudomonas sp. FH1. The sequence goes on along the minus strand of NZ_AOHM01000022.1, from coordinate 62,560 downwards.
GTGCGGCGGGTTACGCAAATAACTCACGATTGGGAGCTCTATGACAGTCAACACTTTCTCCACCCTTGCCGCCGCACTTGCCTTGGCTGCGGCCGTATCGCAAACGGCACACGCCGCCAACGACGGAACCATCAATTTCACCGGGCTGGTGAACGATACGACCTGCACCATCGAAGGCGCAGCGCCGGGCACCGGTGCCGTGGTCAAAGACGTCAACCTCGGCGGTGTGTCTGCCGCACGCCTGGCGAAGCCGGGTGATCGCGCCAACCTCACCGGTTTCACCATTCGCATTGGTGCGCCTGGCGAAGGTGGCTGCACCAACGGCCGCACCGCGATGGTTGCCTTCGACCCCACCAGCCCGGCCATTGATGTGGCAACCGGACGCTTGAACATCGACGGCTACGATGACCCGTCCGACACCACCAACGCCAAGAACGTCCAGGTTGAAGTGACGAACCGTAACGGCTTGCCGATCAACGTCTACACCGAAAAATCCGAAGGCGTAGTGATCGCCGACAACCAGGCGGTCATCCCACTGGCCGCGCAGATGTACGCCAGCGGTGCCGCAACTGAAGGCACGGTCAAGACCCGCGTCGGCTTCATGGTCGTGTACGACAACTAAACCGCAAGCGGGCCTGCAGTTGCCAGGCAGGCCCATCCGCCTGATTCGTAGAGAACATTGAGCATGAAAAAGCTGGTCTGCCTCGCGCTTGCCACCTGGGGTATCGCAGGGTTACTGCTACACGCATTTCCCGCCCAGGCTGGGGTCATTATTTATGGCACCCGCGTGATCTACCCCGCCGATCAGCAGGAAGTGGTCGTGCGCCTGGAAAACAAAGGTGACCGCCCGGCCCTGGTACAAACCTGGCTGGACACGGGCGACATCCGCTCCACGCCAGCCACGGCGCAGACGCCGTTTACCGTTTCGCCACCGATCTTCCGCATCGAGCCGCACCAGCAACAGGCGCTGCGCCTGCGCTATTCCGGGGAGGGCGCGGCCGCCGACCGCGAAAGCCTGTACTGGCTGAACGTGCTGGAAGTCCCACCGCTGACCGCCGGTGCCGAACAGAACAACCAGATCGAATTGGCCTTTCGCACTCGCTTGCGGGTGTTTCTGCGACCGCAGGCATTGCCTTACTCGGTGGGCAGCGCGGCGTCCAAGTTGCAATGGAAACTGGTTGCCCACCACCAGGGCTATGCCCTGCAAGCGACCAACCCCACGCCGTACCATGTTTCCCTGAGTTCAGTGGTCTTGGTGAGCGAAGGAAGGCGCTTCGGCAAAGCCGCCAACAAGGAAGCCAACGACAGCCTGATGATGCCGGCCGGCGACGTGAAAGTATTCGCGCTGCCGTCGCTGCGCGAACGCCCTAACGGTGCGCTCAAGGTCGAATTCACCGCCGTCAGCGACTTCGGTGCCCGCGTTCGCCACTCGGCAGACCTTACGCCTCCAGTCGCCGGGTAACAGACCATGAACGCCGTTTTCGCTTCACACCTGTCGGCCCGCCTGATCGCGTTGGCCTTTGCACTGCTGAGCGCCGCCGCGCAGGCCAGCGTGGTCATCAGCAGCACCCGGATCATCTACCCACAGGACGACAAGGAGGTGACGGTCCGGCTGGAAAGCAAGAACCAGGCGCCCGTGCTGATCCAGGTGTGGCTGGACAGCGGTGACGAACACTCCACCCCGGATCGGGCCACGGTGCCGTTTATCGCCACGCCGCCGATCTTTCGTATGGAACCGGGCAAGCAACAGGTTCTACGCCTGGCGTACACGGGTGACAGCCTGCCGACGGAACGGGAAAGCCTGTTCTGGTTCAACCTGCTGGAGGTGCCCGCGCATTCCCAGGAGGCCAATCAGCTGCAACTGGCCTTCCGTTCGCGGATCAAGCTGTTTTTCCGGCCACCGAACCTGCCGTATGGCGTCGACGCCGCGCCCGGAAAACTGCAATGGCGGCGTGAGTCGACCGAGCACGGCCAGGCCTTGGAAGTCTATAACCCCACGCCCTATCACGTGACCTTCGAGCAGGTCGACGTACTGGACGCTCAGCAGCGTCATGCACGCAAACCCTCGGCTTCTGGTGCCGGGAACATGGTGCCGCCTGACGGTCGCACGCGTTTTGAACTACCCAGCCTCAAAAAACCGCCGGGCAGCGCCGCCACGGTGGAGTTCCAGACGCTCGACGACTACGGCGTGCGCAGCACCCACAGCAGCCCGCTCTCGACATGACCCACACGGCCAGTCTGGCCGACGACTGACCTCACCGCACACGTTCGTCTGATGCCCATTTCTCGGGGCAGGGCTTTGCTTTGCCCGAATTCGGACAGCGCCCACTTTTTGGAAAGGGTACACATGAGTCTGAACACCCACGCCAGCCCGAACAGCTGGCTCCTTGCACGTCATCGTTGGACGCTGATGACGCGCTGCCTTTGGCTGCTGAGCAGCGCCTATGCCGTGGGCGCCCAAGGTGCCGAGAACGTCGGGTTCAACCCCGCCTTCTTTCCGGATGGCGTGGGCGGCCGGCAGGTCGATATCGCCAAATTCAGCCAGGGCAACGTGGTGCTGCCCGGCAGTTACCGCACCGACGTTTATCTCAATGGCCAATGGATCGGGCGCGAAACCCTGGCGTTCGTCGCGGTCAAGGGCCGGGACGCTGCACAGATGTGCCTGGAGCGCGACGCCGTGCTCAGGTTCGGCATCGACTTGGAGGCGCCGCACAATCAACCCGCCGAAGCCGGTCAGGCGCCTATTCCCGCATTCGCCCCCTGCGAAGACATTGCAACCTACCTGCCAGGCAGCACCGCTCAATTCGACTCGGGCGAAAACCGCCTGACGTTGCAGGTTCCACAGATCTACCTGGCGCGTAAAGCGCGCGGGTATGTCGACCCCAAACACTGGGACGGCGGGGTCGATGCGGCGTTTGTGCGCTACAACGCCAACACCTTCACGACGCGTACGAATGGTCGCTCCATCGACTCTCATTACTTGGGCCTGAACACCGGGCTCAACCTGGGTGACTGGCACTGGCGCCACAACGGCAGCTTCAGCCAGACCGATGCCGTCGCGGGCTACCAGAGCAGCAGCACCTATGTGCAGCGCGAATTGAGCCCGTTGCGATCACAGCTGATGGTCGGCGAGATCTATACCCCAGGCCAGTTGTTCGACAGCGTGCGCCTGCGCGGTGCCAGCCTGTTCAGCGATGATCGGATGCTGCCGGATTCCCAGACCGGCTTTGCCCCGGTCGTGCGCGGCATCGCCGAGACCAACGCGCGGGTCACCGTGCGTCAGCGCGGTGTGTTGCTGGATGAAGTGTCGGTCGCACCTGGCCCGTTCGTGCTCAACGACTTGTTTGCCACCGGCTATGGCGGTGACTTGACCGTCACAGTGACCGAGGCCGATGGCCGTCAGCGTGAATTCATCGTGCCGTTCGCCGCCAACGCCAACCTGTTGCGCACAGGCCACAGCCGCTATTCGCTGAGCGCCGGCCTGCTCGACGAAATCGGCCTGCGCCATCCCCCAAGGCTGATGCAAGCCACTTACCAGCACGGCCTCAGCAACCTGCTGACCGGCTACACCGGGGCGGTGGCGGGTGACGACTATCTGTCGCAGCTATTGGGGGCGGCGTTCAACACACCGTATGGCGCACTGTCCCTTGACCTGACCCACTCGAACGCAGCGCTACCCGGCCACGGCGCTCGCCAAGGGCAAAGCCTGCAGTTGCGCTACAGCAAGAACTTCACCGACACCGGCACCCACTTTGCCCTCGGCGCCTACCGCTACTCCACGCAAGGCTTTCTGAGCGTCGCCGACGCTGCACGGGTTCGCGACCTCGCCATCGACGGCAACAACCTGGATAACGTCTCGCGCCTGCGCGACCGGATGGACATCAGCCTCAACCAAGGCCTGGCGAACGGCACGGTCTACCTGACCGGCTCCTCGCAAAACTACTGGAACCGCAGCAGCGGCAACCTGACCTTCACCACCGGCTACAGCGGCAGTTGGAAGGGCTTGCACTACACCGTCAGTGCCCAGCGCACCAAGGATCTGCTGAGTGATCGGGTCGACAAACAAGTGGAACTGACCCTGAGCCTGCCCCTGGGCAGCGACGCTCGCGCACCTACCCTGACCACCACCGCCTATCGCGGCGATCAAAGCAGCGGTGAGCGGATGAACCTCGGCGGCACCCTGGGCGAACGCAGCCAATTCAGCTACGGCGTGGGCGGCAGTCGCACGCAGGGCAGCAGCAACTCAGTGACCGCCGACATGAAATACCAGGCGAGCCATGGCGTGCTGTCCGCCGGTTTCGGGCAAAGCAACGCCTACCGTGCGACCTCCCTGGGCATGACCGGCGGCATCGTCGCCCACGCCGATGGCGTGATTTTCGCCCCGGAACTGGGCGACACCCTTGGCATCGTCCAGGCGCCGGACGCGCAGGGTGCGCGGATCAACGGCAACCACGGCGCCCAGGTCGGCAAGCGCGGTTATGCCGTGGTGCCCCACCTCACTCCCTATCGCCAGAACGTGGTCGAGTTGGACCCCAAGGACCTGTCCGTCGACGTAGAGCTCAAGACCGCCGCGCAAAACGTCGCACCCCGTGCGGGCTCGGTGGTGAAGCTGCAATTCGACACGGTCAGCGGCCAGGCGATCTTGATCACGGCCCTGCGCGAGGACGGTAGCTCGCTGCCTTTCGGTTCGGATGTGTTCGATGAAGACGGCGCCAGCGTGGGCATTGTCGGGCAAGGCGGTAAAGCCTTTGTGCGGGTCTCTCGCCCGCAGGGGCAGTTGAAGGTCAAGTGGGGGGCCAATGCTTCTTGCCGGTTGCAATACGGCGTGGGCCCGCAGCGGGGGCCGGAGGGCGGCAACCGATTGCGCCATCTGGACGCAGGCACTTGCCAAGCCGCGGCCAACGGTTGATCAGGCGCGCTCGAACGCCCTATTTCTTACGACGGGACTGAAGATGAAACACTCCATCAAATTCGTTTTGACAGTACTGAGCCTGCCGCTGACCGCCCAAGCGTATTGCGATCGGTATCCAGACTCGACGCTGACCCTCAACCTGCCGGCGACCATCACGGTGCCGGACAGCCTGCCTGACGGGAGCCTCATCACCAGCCAGGCCTTCAGCGGTCCGTCTCCGGCCTTCGTCGCCAATTGCCCTGTGGCTGTGCGCCGATGGTATGTCGGGCGATACCCGGACCAGCGATACCCAGGCTCCAACATTTACCGCACCGAGGTCCCCGGTATTGGCGTACGCATTTCCCTGACGTGGGCCGACGGGGTCAACGAAGCGTTCTTCGCCATTCACACCCAGCCGCCCCAGCAGGTTTACGGCAAGATCCCCAGCTACACCTCTGCGACGGCGCACTTTTACAAAATGGGGCCTGTCACAGACGGAACGATCCCGGCCGGAAACCTCTGGGAGCACCGCTGGATACACACCCCAGAGGTTTACCGTCTTGACCTCGGCAACGCGGTGCGCTTTGTCAGGCCCGCCGCCACCTGCGACCTGGCCGCCGGTGACGTCAACCGCACAATCACGCTCCCCACGATACAAGCCAGCGCCTTGAAGGACGTTGTCTACACGGGCGTACATGACTTCGAGCTGACCGCCCAGTGCAGCGATGCGACCAACGTCACCTTCCGTTTCAGCGGCACCCCGGCACCGGGCAACCCCCTGCTCTTCGACAACACCGGCACTGCCGGCGGCGTAGACCTGTGGCTGTACTCACGCCTCAACGGCGTGCCCCAGACCATCAGCGCCAACGAAGAACGCACCGTGGCGGTGTCCGGCGACCGCGCGGTCTTGCCACTTAGCGCCGCGTATCACAAAAACGGCACGGTCAGCCAAGGCTCCCTGGCCAGTACCGCCACCGTCAACATCACCTACAACTGAAACCTGAGGAAAACCCGATGTACCTACGCAGCATTCCCCTTCTGTTGGCAATGACCGGCGGGCTCGCCAGCTTCAGCGCCCAGGCCGCGACAACCGGCACCTTGACCTTTGCCGGGCAGGTCGACGCCGGCACCTGCAACCTGGCCGCCGGCGACGAGAACCGCACCATTACCTTGCCAACCATCAAGATTTCCGACCTGGACGCGACCCCCTCCGCCGGGCAGCTCGATTTCGAGGTCTCCGCCGACTGTGAATCCGATATCCGCAACGTGATCTTCCTGTTTACCGGCACGCCCTCAGCGGGGAATGGCGAATTATTTGCCAATACCGGTGGCTCGAAAGGCACCGCGCTGTTACTGGCGCATCGCGCACCCGCGCTTTCAACCATCCCGGCCAATGGCACCCCTGACCAGCGCAGCCGAACGGTTGCAACCAGCGGCAACAAAGCTGTCCTTGCGCTTGCAGCGGCTTACCATAAAACCGGTGAAGCCATCACTCAAGGCAGCTTGGCCAGCGCTGTGACCGTGTCTATCACTTACAACTGATACAGACGCAAAAAAATGCCCGGCCTTTGCAGGCCGGGCATTTTTTGTGTCCTGGGAAAAATCAGGACTGACTGGATGGCGTCGGGGTTGCCGGCGTTGCAGTCGGGGTCACAGCAGCAGGGGTCGGTGCGGACACCGAGTTGGCTGTGGAAGCGGTTGGCGCCGTTGCAGGCTTGGCCGCAACAGCAGGCTTGGGTGCTGCTGGTTTTTTTGCAACTGCTGGCTTCTTCGCGGCGGCTGGTTTTGCCGCTGGCTTGGCTGCAGCAGGCTTGGCAGCCGGTTTAGCGGCGGCCGGCTTGGCTGCAGGTTTCGCAGCGGCTGGCTTGGCAGCGGGTTTTGCAGCTGCAGTTTTGGCCGCAGGCTTGGCGGCTGGTTTAGCGGCGGCCTTGGCTGCTGGTTTGGCGGCTGGCTTGGCAGCAGCTTTAGCGGCAACTGGTTTAGCGGCAGGCTTGGCGGCCGGTTTGGCAGCGGCGGTTTTTGCCGCAGGCTTGGCGGCTGGTTTAGCCGCCGCTTTGGCGGGAGCCTTGGCAGCGGGTTTGGCAGCCGGCTTGGCGGCCGCTTTTACCAGAGGCTTGGCGGCCGATTTCGCAGCCGGTTTGGCCGCTGCGGTTTTAGCCGCAGGCTTGGCAGCCGGTTTGGCAGCAGCCGTTTTCGCGGGAGCCACTTTAGCGCCGGTCAGTTTTTCGATTTGCTTGGTCAGGGTATCGACCTTGCTGTGCAGCGTCTTCAGCTCTGCCTTGCTCGGCACGCCCAGTCGCGAAATGGCACTGTTAAGGCGCTTGTCGAAAGTTTCTTCCAACTTGCCCCACGTGTCAGAAATGCTCGACTTGGCGGAGCCGGCAGTTGCCTTGGCGGCTTCAACTTTTTTACCAACCGTGGTTTTGGTCAACTTCTCGGCCTTCTCGCCGTCCTTGACCAAAGTCTCGAAGTATTTGCCGCCGTCACTGCTAACCTTCGAGTACACGCCTAAACCAGCAAGCCAGATCTTACGGGAATATTTTTCAACTTCCCCGACCCACGAGCTGCCTTCTTTCTGAGTAGTCTTTTTAACAGCCATCCCGATGTCTCCTTAGTGTTTACGCGCGACACGTTCTAGCAATGTCGTCAGCTCTTCGAGCTTAGCAGAGAGTGTCTCAACGTCATGTTTAGACGCAATGCCGATTCGATTCAAGGCACTGGCAACGCGAGTATCAAAAGCTTTTTCAACTTTATCCAGCTGAACTTCTACCAGACCTTTGACGGAGGAGACATTACTCTTTACTTGGTCAATCTGACTGTTGGCGGCCTCAAGTTGTTCAACTGCAACTTTTTTACCTTTACTTTCAACATGTTGACCGGTCTTAACCAGCTCTTTGAAGTACTCGCCGCCTTCGCTTCCAACCTTGGCGTAAGCACCAAGTCCTGCCAGCCAGATCTTGCGGGCGTAGGATTTAACCTCGCTCAGGGTAGTGGTCTGGGCGTCGATTTTTTTCTTCAGGATAACTTTGGCCATGGTGCACCTCACGCAGATTAGGGGGGAGGAACGGCCCGCAGGAGTTGAGGGCTTGGGCACAAAGTAGGCTGGAAAATTAGAATCGGCACCCTAAGAACAGACGGATCACACCAAGGCTTTATCCAGGGCTTTTTCGATTTCGGACTTGATGGTGCCACTCATGGCCGACATCAACAGGCCCAGTTCCACATCGATGCGCAACGAATCTTCAGTGACTAATACCGTGCCCTTAACCCCCGAACGCTTGAGGTTCAAGGTATCGCCGGACCACGACGGCTCCAGGCCATATTGCTCTTTGAGTTTGTGCGCCAACTTGTCGGCCTTCGCCCGCGCGCCCTCTTTACCCAGTGAATGTGCGCGCTCAACGGTTATACGGGCCATTGCAATGACTCCTCTTTATAGGGACGTGAATACCTTCGATGCGGCAAAAGGTCTCGGTGACCACCCATCTTACCTGCAGCCTTGCCAAGACAAAGCAGGCCTTGGGGATTATCATGTCCCGCATTCTCTTTTGGTGACAGCGATATGACTGATCAGCGCAAAGGCAGCGATGCCGAACCCACCACTCACTTCGGCTTCAAGAACGTCCCGGAAAGCCAGAAAGCGGAAAAAGTCGCTGAGGTGTTCCACTCGGTCGCGGCCAAGTACGACCTGATGAACGACGTACTGTCGGGCGGCATGCACCGCCTGTGGAAGCGTTTCACCATCGAGTTGTCGGGTGTTCGCCCTGGCAACCGTGTGCTGGACATCGCCGGCGGCACGGGTGACCTGGCGGCCAAGTTCTCCAAGCTGGTGGGCCCGACTGGCCAAGTGGTACTGGCCGACATCAACGGCTCGATGCTCAAGGTCGGGCGCGACCGCCTGCTGGATAAAGGCGTGGCCGGCAATATCGAATTCGTCCAGGCCGACGCAGAAAAACTGCCATTCCCCGACAACCATTTCGACTGCGTCACCATCGCCTTCGGCCTGCGTAACGTTACCCACAAGGAAGACGCGATCCGCTCGATGCTGCGCGTGCTCAAGCCGGGTGGCCGCCTGCTGGTGCTGGAGTTCTCCAAGCCGACCAACGCCATCATGTCCAAGGTCTACGACACCTACTCCTTCGCCTTCATGCCGTTGATGGGCAAGCTGATCACCAATGACGCCGAGAGCTATCGCTACCTGGCCGAATCGATCCGCATGCACCCCGACCAGGAAACCCTGAAGTCGATGATGGTAGAAGCCGGTTTCGACCGCGTGACCTACCACAACATGACCTCGGGTATCGTCGCCCTGCACCGTGGCATCAAGCCCTGATGTTGCTCGCAGGCTTTCTCGCCAGCGTTGAACACGGCCTCAACCGTGTGCTGCGCCTGGACAGCACCGCCCTGGCGCGGCTTGCGCACCTCAATGGCAAAGTGATTGCCGTCGACTGCCGTAGCCCCGCCTTGCAGCTGTTTATCCTGCCCAGCGATGAAGGCCTGATGCTCGCGACCCAGTGGGCCGCCGAAGCCGACTGCACCCTGCGTGCGCCGGCATCGAGCCTGTTGCACCTGGCCCTGAGCCGCAACAAGACCGCCATCCTGCACAGCGCCGAAGTGGAGCTGGAAGGCGACAGTTCGGTGCTGATGGACCTGGCCGCCGTGCTGCAAGACCTGGAACTGGACTGGGAATACGAGCTGTCACGCTGGATCGGCCCCGTCGCCACCCAGTTGATCAGCGGGCACCTGCGCAGTCGTTCGCGCTGGTACCAACAAGGGTTCGCCAGCCTCAACCAGAACCTCGCCGAATACCTGAGCGAAGAATCGCGCACCCTGGTCGGAGAACGGGAAGCGCAAGCGCGCTTTCGTGAACTCGACAAGGCCAAAATCGACCTGGAACGCCTTGAGGCCCGCTTCGAGCGCCTGAGCCGTTCCCTTGATCCAAGCGATAACGCATGAAGCTGCTCGCCGTCCGCCGTTTGTTTCGTATCCAGCGCGTCGTAATCCGCTACCAACTCGATGACCTGCTGTTCGCCCTGCCCCTGCCGTGGTTCCTGCTGGCGGTGCGCTATGTGCTGCCGTGGCGCTGGTTCCCGCGCAAGAAGCTGGAGCTCAGCCGTGGCGCGCGCCTGCGCCTGGCGTTGCAGGACCTAGGGCCGATCTTCATCAAGTTCGGACAGATCCTCTCGACCCGCCGCGACTTGCTGCCTGAAGACATCGCCGACGAGCTGATGCTGCTGCAGGACCGCGTACCGCCGTTCGACTCCCAACAGTCGATGGCGCTGATCGAAGAACAATTGGGCAAGAAGATCAGCGAAGTCTTCAGCCGCTTTGACGTCGAGCCTCTCGCGTCGGCCTCCGTGGCCCAAGTGCACGCGGCGCAGCTCAAGACTGGCGAAGAAGTGGTGGTGAAAGTGATCCGCCCCGGCCTCAAGCCGATCATCGGCCAGGACCTGGCGTGGCTGTTCATCCTCGCCCGCGCCGCCGAGCGTTTCTCGGCCGATGCGCGCCTGCTGCACCCGGTGGATGTGGTCGCCGACTACGAAAAAACCATCTACGACGAACTCGACCTGCTGCGCGAAGCCGCCAATGCCAGCCAGCTCAAGCGCAACTTCGAAGGCTCGCCCCTGCTGTACGTGCCGCAAGTGTATTGGGACTGGTGCCGCCCGAAAGTGCTGGTGATGGAGCGCATCTACGGCGTGCAGGTCACCGACCTCGCAACCCTGGCAGACCAGCGCACCGACATGAAGATGCTCGCCGAGCGCGGCGTGGAGATCTTCTTCACCCAGGTGTTCCGCGACAGTTTCTTCCACGCCGACATGCACCCCGGCAACATCTTCGTCAGCACCGTGAACCCGTGGAGCCCGCAGTACATTGCGATCGACTGCGGCATCGTCGGCAGCCTGACCCCGGAAGACCAGGACTACCTAGCGCGCAACCTGTTCGCCTTCTTCAAGCGCGACTACCGCCGCGTGGCGCAGTTGCACATTGATTCGGGCTGGGTGCCGGCAGAAACCAAGCTCAACGAATTCGAAGCGGCGATCCGCACCGTGTGCGAGCCAATCTTTGAAAAACCGTTAAAAGATATTTCCTTCGGCCAGGTGTTGATGCGCCTGTTCCAGACCGCGCGACGCTTCAACATGGAAGTGCAACCGCAGTTGGTTTTGCTGCAAAAAACCCTGCTGAACATCGAAGGCCTGGGCCGCCAGTTGTATCCTGACCTTGACCTGTGGAACACCGCCCAGCCGTTCCTCGAACGCTGGATGCGCGAGCGTATGAGCCCGAAAACCGTGCTGGGCAACCTGCATAGCCAGATGGAACAACTGCCGCACCTGGCCAACATGACCCGCGACCTGCTGGAGCGCATGTCCCAGCCCCACGCCAAGGACCCGGCGCCGCCCTGGAAGCAGCGCAAGGACGACTGGTTCCTGCGCCTGCTGGGCGCTGCGCACCTGGTCGGCGGGGTGATGCTGGCCATCGGTGGCCCGCTGAACCAACTGGGCCACTGGCCGGCTGGCATCATGGTCGCCGTGGGTGTTTATCTGATCGTGCGTCGATAGCCAATCCGGTTATACACTGTCGCAAATTGCCGGAGCCGAACATGAAAGACTGGCTGGACGAGATCAAGTGGGACAGTGACGGCCTGGTGCCGGCCATTGCCCAAGACTACAAGACCGGGCGCGTGCTGATGATGGCCTGGATGAACCGCGAGGCCCTGAGCCTCACCGCCACTGAGCAGCGCGCCATCTACTGGTCACGCTCGCGTGGCAAACTGTGGCGCAAGGGCGAAGAGTCCGGGCACGTGCAGACCCTGCACGAGATGCGCATCGACTGCGACGCCGACGTGGTGATCCTCAAGGTCGAGCAGATCGGCGACATCGCCTGCCACACCGGCCGTCACAGCTGCTTCTATCGCGTTTTCGAGAATGGCGAATGGAAGGTTGTGGAGCCGGTGCTCAAAGACCCCGACGCCATTTACTCGGCAGGACACTAGACATGAGCGATACCCTGAACCGCGTGGCCCAGGTGCTGGAAGACCGCAAAGGCGCGGATGCCGACAGTTCCTACGTCGCCAGCCTGTACCACAAGGGCTTGAACAAGATCCTGGAAAAGCTCGGCGAAGAATCCGTCGAGACCATCATTGCAGCCAAGGACGCGCAAATCAGCGGTGATTACAGCGATGTAATCTACGAGACCGCTGACTTGTGGTTCCATAGCCTGGTCATGCTCGCCCAACTGGGGCAGCATCCGCAGGCTGTGCTGGATGAACTGGACCGACGCTTCGGCTTGTCCGGGCATGCCGAGAAAGCCTCGCGCCCGTCCGCCTGAATAACTAAGACTTGAGGATTTGCAGCATGGGCATTTTTGACTGGAAACACTGGATCGTCATTCTGGTGGTGGTGGTACTGGTGTTCGGCACCAAGAAACTCAAAAACCTGGGCACTGACGTGGGCGAGTCAATCAAGGGCTTCCGCAAGGCCATGAACGACGACGAAAAACCCGCCGACCCGGCCGCCAACCCGGTGCCTCCGGCGCAGCCTGTGCACCCGCAGGCCACCCAGCCGATCACCGAGCGTCGCACCTTCGACGTGCAGGCTGAGAAAGTCGAAGAGCCGACCCGCAAAGACTCGTGAGCACTGACTAATGTTTGGTATCAGCTTCTCTGAACTGCTGCTCGTCGGCCTCGTGGCCCTGCTGGTACTGGGGCCGGAACGCCTGCCCGGTGCAGCACGCACGGCCGGCCTGTGGATCGGGCGCCTGAAACGCAGTTTCAACGCAATCAAACAGGAAGTTGAACGGGAAATCGGCGCGGACGAGATCCGCCGGCAACTGCACAACGAGCACATCCTGTCGTTGGAGCAGGAGGCCCGCAAGATTCTGTCGCCGGTGCAGGAGCCCGCCAAACCGGCGGAGCCTGTGCCTGAAAACAGCATTGCACCGGTTGCCGAAGCCGCCCCCGTGGCACCGACCGCGCCCACCGAGCCTGCGCCGACGCCCACCGCGTCGCCCGCGCCCCATGACCCTACATTGCCGCCGCGAGCCCCATGAGCGCTGATAAACCGGAAAACGACCAGCATATGCCGCTGGTCTCGCACCTCACCGAGCTGCGTACCCGCCTGCTGCGTTGCGTAGCGGCCATCTTCATCATCTTTGCTGGGTTGTTCGCCTTTACCCAGCAGATCTACACCTTCGTCTCCACGCCGCTGCGCCAATACCTGCCGGCCGGCGCGACGATGATCGCCACCGACGTGTCGTCGCCGTTCCTCACGCCGTTGAAGCTGACCATGATGGTCTCGCTGTTCCTGGCGATCCCGGTGATCCTGCACCAGATCTGGGGCTTTATCGCGCCGGGCCTGTACAAGCATGAGAAGCGCATCGCCGTGCCGCTGCTGGTGTCGAGCATCCTGCTGTTCTACACCGGCATGGCGTTCGCCTACTTCCTGGTGTTCCCGCTGATCTTCAAGTTCTTCGCCGCCGCCACCCCGGCCGGCGTGGAAATGATGACTGACATCACCAGCTACCTCGACTTTGTGATGACGCTGTTCTTCGCCTTTGGCGTGGCCTTCGAAATCCCGGTAGCCGTGGTGCTGCTGGTATGGATCGGCGTGGTCAACGTGGCGTACCTGAAGAAAATCCGCCCGTACGTGATCATCGGCTGCTTCGTGGTCGGCATGATCCTTACGCCGCCGGACATCTTCTCCCAGACCCTGCTGGCCGTGCCGATGTGGATGCTGTTCGAGATCGGCATCCTGTTCAGCGGCTTGATCAGCAAGCGCGGCGAACACCCGGATGACCAACCCGACGACGACCAGCCGCCAGCGACCCAGCCGTGAACCTGCTGCTCCTCGAAGAGGCCGACTTCATCGCGGCCGACCGTGTGGTGCTGCGTGATCGGCGCCTGGTGCACATGCAGGAAGTCCATCGCGCCGCCGTCGGCGACAGCCTGCGCGTCGGCCGCATCGGCGGGCAGATGGGCAATGCCCAACTGCTGCGTCTGGAAGCAGCGGAAGCAGAGCTGCACGTCAGCTTCGACCAACCGCCGCCGGCCAAACTGCCGCTGACCCTGCTGCTGGCGCTGCCGCGCCCGAAGATGCTGCGTCGGGTGCTGCAGACCGTGGCCGCCATGGGCGTGCCCAAAGTGGTGCTGCTCAACAGCTACCGCGTCGAAAAAAGCTTCTGGCAAACCCCATTCCTGGAACCCGAAGCGATTCGCGAGCAACTGATCCTCGGCCTGGAACAGGCACGAGACACGATCCTGCCCGACATCATCATCGAAAAACGCTTCAAACCCTTCGTCGAAGACCGCCTGCCAGCCATGACCACGGGCACCCTGGGCCTGATCGGCCATCCCGGTGATTACCCGGCCTGCCCACGCGGGCTGGACGAGCCGGTGACCCTGGCAATCGGCCCGGAAGGCGGCTGGATCCCCTACGAAGTGGACCTGCTGACCAAGGCCGGCTTACAGCCCGTGCAGCTCGGCGCCCGCATCCTGCGCGTCGAAACCGCCGTCACCGCCCTGCTCGCCCGCTTGTTCTAACCCCGCTTACTCCGGATGGATGGGCTTTTTGTGGTGAGCGGGCTTGCCCCGCGCTGGGCTGCGCAGCGGCCCCAACAAGGACGCCGCAGTGTATCAGCAAGACCGCGATGCCTGGGTTTAGGGCGGCTCCGCCACCCAGCGCGGGGCAAGCCCGCTCACCACACAAACCCTCTCCGACATTCGACCTTGTTCCTACAGAACTCACCTACGCTGCCGATAAGCTCTTAATAAGTCCAAGCCTTGTTCCAGGGGAGTTCGCAGCATGTATCGTTGGTTAGCCGAAAAGCTGGGGAATGTAAGCGTCAATCGCAAGCTGGGCGTAGGCTTTGGCTTGGTGTTGATCCTGACGCTGTTGATCACCTTCACCGGCTGGACCGGCCTGGGCGATGTGATCAATCGCGGTGACAAGCTGGGCTATATCTCCAGCCTCAACGGCCTGACCAAGGACTTGCGCCTGGCGCGCCTGGACTTCGAAATGCGTCGCGGCGAACAAGGCACCGACGCGGTCAACAACCTGATCACCAAACTGGACAGCGGCCTGAAAACCGCCGCCGACCTGATCGAGCAACCCGACGACAAGGCCCTGGTGGAGCAGCAACAAGACGCCCTGAACCAATATAAAAAGGCCTTTGCCGCCATGGTCCAGGCCGGGCTCAAGCGTGAAGGTGCCCGCAGCAAACTGGGCGACACCGCCGACAACGCCGTGGAAAAAGTCAGCGAGGTCGAAAAAAGCCTGCTGCAAGGCGACAGCGTCACCCAGTTCAACAGCGTGGTCGACCTGAGCAAACTGATTCAGCAAGCGCGCTTCCAGGTGCGCGGCTACACCTATAGCGCCAAGGTCGAGGCTGAACAGCCGGCCCTCGATGCCATTGATAACGCCATCAAGAAGATCACCGAACTGGAAGGCCAACTGCCCGCGCAGTATCAGGCCAACCTGCAGCAGGCCAGCACCTCGCTGCAGGCCTACCGCGCGGCCGTCAGCCAGTACCGCGACTCCCAGACCGCCGCCGCCGAGGCGCTGAAAATCATGAGCGCCCAGGGTGACATCCTGCAGGCCCACAGCGAAAAACTCACCACCTCGCAAACCGTGGTGCGCGACACCGACGCCGCGCAGGCCAAACAACTCTTGCTGCTGGCGACCGTGCTGGCGTTGATCTTCGGCCTGGTGGCCGCCTGGGCGATCACCCGCCAGATCGTCATTCCGCTGAACCAGACCCTCAAGGTGGCCGAGCGCGTCGCCTCCGGTGACCTGAGCCACAACCTGACCTCCACGCGCCAGGACGAACTGGGCCAGCTGCAACGCGCCATGCAAAGCATGACCGTCGGCCTGCGCGAGCTGATCGGTGGTATCAGCGACGGTGTCACCCAGATCGCCAGCGCCGCCGAGCAACTGTCGGCCGTGACCGAACAGACCAGCGCCGGGGTCAACAGCCAGAAGGTCGAGACCGACCAGGTCGCCACCGCCATGAACGAAATGACCGCGACCGTGCAGGAAGTGGCACGCAACGCCGAGGAGGCCTCCGAAGCCGCCGTGGCGGCTGACCAGCAGGCCCGTGAAGGCGACAAGGTGGTCGGCGAAGCCATCGCCCAGATCGAACGCCTGGCCACCGAGGTGGGCAACTCCACGGTCGCCATGGGCGACCTGAAGCGCGAAAGCGACAAGATCGGCAGCGTGCTCGACGTGATCAAGTCCGTGGCCCAGCAAACCAACCTGCTGGCCCTCAACGCGGCGATTGAGGCTGCGCGTGCCGGTGAAGCCGGGCGTGGCTTCGCCGTGGTGGCGGATGAGGTGCGCAGCCTGGCCCAACGTACCCAGAAGTCCACCGAAGAGATCGAAGAGCTGATCGTCGGCCTGCAAAGCGGCACGCAGCAAGTGGCGACCATCATGGACAACAGCCGTGGCTTGACCGACAGCAGCGTCGAACTGACCCGCCGTGCCGGCAGCGCCTTGGCAAGCATCACCCGCACGGTCTCGACCATCCAGGCGATGAACTCACAGATCGCCACGGCCGCCGAGCAACAAAGCGCAGTGGCGGAAGAGATCAACCGCAGCGTGTTGAACGTGCGCGATGTGTCGGAACAGACCTCGTCGGCCAGTGAAGAAACCGCTGCATCCAGCGCCGAGCTGGCCCGCCTGGGGATTTACCTGCAAACGCTGGTGGGGCGTTTCCGGATCTGATCCAAAATTTGTGAAACGTCCTACGTAGTTATCAGCCCAGCGTTACACCGAATCGAATTAGCGTTTCCTTTGTTGCGAAACGCTTCTTCAGATTCGGAGGTTCATCATGTTTTCTCGGCTGACCCGCTTGCTGGTCAATGCCAGCGTCCGACTCAAACTCGCCCTGGGTTTTGGTCAGGTGCTGATCCTCAGCTTCATCATCGCCATGACCGGCTGGCAAGCCTTGAATGCCGTGCTATTTCGTTCGGGCAACCTGACCGAGCTGGGCAAGCTGGCCGCGGTGGCAGAAGCCATGCGCGCCGACCGTATCGTGTACCGCACCCTGACGGACACCGCCAGCCTAAGCAAAATGAAATTGCAGATCGAAAAAATCGACCAGCACCTCGACTACCTGCAAAACCACCTGAAAGACACAGCCGACCTGCAACGTATCCAGGAAGCGAAGGGTTTGGTGGTCAGCTTCAAAACGGCACTCGTTGAACTGTCGCCGCTGATCGAACAACGCGAAACCACCCGGCCTGTGCTGCGCAAATCCGCCCTACAAGCCAGCGACACCCTCGCCCAATTAGCCAGTGAACTACCCGACCAGCAGGATCAAAAAGCACTCGATGCCATCGAGAACCTGCGGCAAACCATGGAACAAGCTGAAGAGCGTGCCCGCAGCCCTGCCTGGGCTGCCGAATCGCTAAAAGCCTATGTCGAAGTGCTCGGTACAACACTCGATGCTCTGGACATCGCTCAAGCCGCCGTCACGGAGCTGCCCGTGGACTCGGCGCTGCTCAAAACCGACCTGGCCAATTATCGCGCGCAGTTACTGGCGCTGAAGGACGCTCAAGTCACGACTGAAACCGTGCAGAACCGCTTCGAGCAACAACTCAACCAGTTGCTCGAAAAAACCGACCGGGTGAGCGAGGGGCAAATCGTCAAGCGTGACGGTGAGGCGCAACAGACTCGCCTGTTGCTGGTGAGCGTCACGGTTGCCGCACTGTTGCTGGGTGCGCTGGCGGCCTGGTGGATCGCCCGGCAAATCGCCCTACCGTTGCGTCAGGCCTTGGCCGCGGCGAACCGCATCGCCGAGGGCAACCTGAGCGACAACCTGGTGGTGGAGCGTCGGGATGAACTCGGCCAACTTCAGCAAAGCATCGCGCAAATGTCTCGCAACCTGCGCAGTTTGATCAGCGGCATCGGCGACAGCGCCCGGCAGATCGCCAGCGCGGCCACCCAGCTCTCCACCGTCACCGAACAGACCCGCGCCGGGGTCAGTAACCAAAGGGACGAAACCGACCAGGTGGCCACCGCGATGAATGAAATGCTCGCCACTGCCCAGGAGGTCGCGCGACATGCCGAACAAGCCTCGGCGGCGGCCAGGGAGGCCGATGAACAAGCCACGGCTGGCGACAAGGTTGTCGGGCAGGCCGTCGAGCAGATTGGTCATCTGGCCCACGAAATGGCGCGCGCCGGCCAGGCGATGATTGCACTGCAACAGGAGAGCCAAAAGATCGGCGGCGTGCTGGACGTGATCAAGTCCGTGTCGCAGCAGACCAACTTGCTGGCGTTGAACGCCGCCATTGAAGCCGCGCGGGCTGGCTCGGCAGGCGAAGGGTTTGCCGTGGTCGCAGACGAAGTGCGCAGCCTGGCTTTACGCACGCAGGCATCCGCTGAAGAGATCGAAGGGCTGATACTCGGATTGCACACCGGCACCCAGCAGGTGGCCGATATCATGGACGGCAGCCGCGCCCTGACTGACTACAGCGTCGACCTGAGCCGTGATGCAGGCGATGCACTCGCGGCGATTATCCGCACGGTGTCGATCATCCAGGAAATGAACCCGCAGATCGCCGCTGCCGCCGAGGAGCAGAGCGCGGTGGCGCAAGAGATCAATCGCAGTGTGTTGAAGGTGCGCGATGTGTCCGAACAAACTGCCGCCGCCAGTGAGGAGACGGCGGCGGCGAGTGTTCAACTAACCCGGCTGAGCCTGGATCTACAAGCGCTGGTGGGCAAATTCAGGTTATAGGACCTGACGCAGGAAAGCTTGGGCCCGTGGGTCTTTCGGCGCATCGAAAAACGCAGCCGGGGCGGCGTCTTCCAGCAGTTTGCCATGATCGAAAAACAGCACGCGGTCAGCCACTTCACGGGCAAAGCCCATTTCGTGGGTAACGCAGACCATGGTCATGCCTTCCAGGGCCAGGGTCTTCATCACGTCCAGCACTTCGCCGACCATTTCCGGGTCCAGCGCCGAGGTGGGCTCGTCGAACAGCATGACCTTGGGGTCCATCGCCAGGGCCCTGGCAATCGCGACGCGCTGCTGTTGGCCACCGGACAAGCGTGATGGAAACTCATTGGCCTTCTGTGCAATTCCGACCTTTTCCAGCAACGCCAGGGCTTTGGCCTCGCGCTCTTTCTTGCTGCGCTTGCGCACGACTTTCTGCGCCAGGCACAGGTTTTCCAGCACCGTCATGTGGGGGAACAGGTTGAAATGCTGGAACACCATGCCGACTTCGCGGCGATAGGCATTCACGTCGGTCTTCGGGTCGGCCAGTTGCAGGCCGTCGATGCTCACCGAGCCCGAGTCAAATTCTTCCAGGCCATTGAGGCAGCGCAAGAAGGTGGACTTGCCGGAGCCGGACGGGCCGATCACCACCAGCACTTCACCCTTGGCCACTTGGGTGGTCACGTTGTCGACCGCGCGGACCACCTGCCCACGGGTGTCGAAGACTTTTACCAGATCGCGGACTTCAATCACTTTGCGCGAGCCTCCGCTCAAGCCGGCTGGCCATTTTCGACAGCGGCAGGTTGATCAGCAGGTACAGGCCTGCGACGCAGAACAGGATTTCAAACGGCGAGAACGAGGTGGTGATCACCTCACGGCCGCTCTTGAGCAATTCGGTAATCGCAATCACCGAGACCAGCGAAGTGTCTTTCACCAGGCTGATAAATTGCCCAGCCAATGGCGGCAGCACGCGCTTGAACGCCTGCGGCAATACCACATGGCGCATTGACTGGCTCGCGCTCAGGCCCAAGGACCGCGCGGCTTCGTTCTGGCCACGGGTAATGGACTGCACGCCAGCGCGGACGATTTCCGCCACGTAGGCGCCGGTGAACAGCGACAGCGCGGCGATCCCGGCAAATTCACGGGACAGGTTGAGCACCGTTCCGATAAAGAAGTAGAAAATGAAGATCTGCACCAATAGCGGCGTGCCGCGTACCAGTTCGACGTAGATCGTCGACAAATCTCGTAAGGTCGGGTTGCTGGACAAGCGGCACAGCCCGGTCGCCAGGCCGATGATCAAGCCAAGGATGCCAGAGACAACAGACAGCCACAGTGTGGTCCACAAACCCCACATCAGTGGGCCCAACGCCCAATGGCGGGTCACGCCGACCACATCGCCTTCGGCCACATCGTCGTCACGCGCCACTTGCAGGCTGTTGTCGGCAACGGTCAGCTTTTGCTCGGCGCCCGCGTCGTTGCGCAAGGTCACTTCGGCGATATCGCCTTTGCGTACCAGCTCGACGACCGTGGAGATATCAGCGGCGCGCTGGGACGTTTCAGCCTGGTAGGCGAAGTATTGCGGTACACGGTTCCAGCGCCACTCGTAGGACATCAGCGACGTGGCGTAGTACAAGGCGCCGGCCAGGCCGACCAGCACGACCACGGTCAGCAGGTGCCAGGGCCATTGGGCTTTTTTCTGTTTCATTACTCAACATCCAAAAAAGTCTAAGGCAAACGCCTTTGTGTAGTGAGCGGGCTTGTCGAATCGTCGCACCGCCCGCTCACTACAAACCAGCCTTATTCCATGTCCTTGAGCCACTCGGAGCTCTTGAACCACTTGTCATGGATGCGATCGTAGGTGCCGTCGTTGCGGATCTGGTGCAGGAAGTTGTTGATGAAGTTGATGCTGTCGTAGTCGCCTTTCTTCAGGCCGAACGCCAAAGGTTCGAAGGTGAAGGGTTCTTCCAGGTAGACCAGCTTGCCGTTACCGACCTTTTTCTCGGCCACAACGTTGTACGGCGCGTCATACACAAAGGCATCGGCCTTGCCGTTGACCACGTCCAGCACGCCTTCCTGCTCGTTGTCATAGCCGTGGTACTTGGCCTTGGAGATCAGCTTCTTGGCCACCATTTCGCCGGTGGTACCGAGCTTGGAGGTCAGGCGGTATTTCTCGTCGTTCAGGTCTTTGTAGGACTTGATGGTGCCTTCCAGTTCCTTGCGGATCAGCAGGGTCTGGCCGACCACGATGAAGGGTTCGCTGAAGTTCAGGCGCAGGTTGCGTTCCTGGGTCAGGGTCATGCCGCTGCCGATCATGTCGAACTTGTTGGTCAGCAGGGCCGGGATGATGCCGTCGTAGCCGGTGGAGATTGGCTCGAACTTGACGCCCATGGACTTGGCCATGGCCTTGAGGATGTCCACTTCGAAACCGATGATTTCGCCGCGTTTGTTGGTCATCTGGAACGGCATGTAGGTCGGGTCCATGCCGACTTTCAGCGTGCCGCGCTTGACCGCATCATCGATGGCGCCGGCCTGGGCCGCATTGACCGCGACCAGCGCGGTGACGCCAAGCAGCAGCATCGAAAGATACTTTTTCATCATCAAGTCCCCTGAACGATTCTTATGAGGTCGGCGCGCAAACGGGCTGCACCATTTCGGGGTGCGATCCTAACCCACTCGCCTGCTGTCACAAAGGTTTCACGGCTATTTGTTGTCGGCGTATGTCGGAAAAGCCCCACAACCGCGCAGCAAAGGGCAGATGTAGACACATGCAAGGTCGATGGAAGCAACGGTTTGATATGTAAGCAGTTATGACTTTCAGTCGATCTCCGCCAGCCAGGCGGTGTCTTTAAACCACTTATCGTGAAGACGATCGTAGGTGCCGTCCTGGGCAATCTGGTTGAGAAAATGATTGATCCAGTTGAGGCTGTCGAAATCGCCTTTTTTCAAGCCAAACGCCAGCGGTTCAAACGTGAAAGGTTGCTCGAGCGCCAGTAGCGTGGTGTTTTCCGGGCGGTTCAGGGCGATCAGGTTGTAGGGCGCGTCATAAATAAAAGCATCTGCCTTGCCCTGTACCACTTGGCGTACTCCTTCCTCCGGTGTTGAGAAGCTGCTGAGTCGGGCCGCCCCTAGAAACCGTCGCGCCGCCAGCTCGCCGGTGGTGCCTTCGGTGGTGGCGATCCGGTAGCTGGCGTCGTCCAGGTCTTCGACACTGCTGACCTTGCCCGCCAGGCTCGGATGCAACAGTACGGACTGGCCGACCACAATGAACGAGTCGCTGAAATTCAGCTTGAGGTTGCGCTCCTGGGTGACCGTCATGCCGCTGCCGATCAGGTCGAATTTCTTCGCCTGCAACCCCGCCACCAGCTCGGTGTAGGGCACTGCGACCAACTCAAGTTCCACACCCAGTGCTTGGCTCATGACCTTGAGCAGGTCGATTTCAAAGCCGATGATTCGCCCCTGTTTGTCGGTCATTTCGAAGGGCACATAGGTGGGTGTGGTGCCGACCTTCAGCACGCCGCGTCGAACGGCGTCGTCAATCGCGCCGGCCTGCGCCAACCCCGTGTGAATCAATGCGGCAGCGCTTAGCAGCAGCGCCAAACAATAGCCTTTGCTCATGAATACCCCTGTGGCAAGTCCAAATCCGGGGCGATGCTAACTCAGTCACGGGCACGGCAATATGCCTCGGACGAGGGACTTTTGTTTCGAAAAAACAAGACGTTAGCAGGAGATAGGAGGGAGCGGAAAACGCTGTAGGACCAGCGTTTGGAACGCCCCCGAAGAGAACCCTCGGGGGCGTCTGAATCAGGCCGGTTGGGCCTGGGACGACAGCGGTTGCAGCGGCAGCAACGGCGCGTGCGGATCAGCCTTGATCGAGTCACGCCAGGCGGCGAGCCACTCGGCATGGCCTTCGTTCCAGACGTGCTCATGCAGGCGAGCCAGGGCGACCGGGTCGCTCAACAGAGCCAGGCGTTCACCGTTGTTGAGGCCGGCCGGGCCGACTTTCAACGCGTGACGCACACGTTCGGTACGCAGGTACTCGATCGGCTCCGCTTCACGGTGACGCGAGGTCGCCAAGGCGCAGGCCAGGGCGTTCTGCTGCGGGTCGACCACCGAGCGCACGAAGCCATCGTTCAGCGCATGCCAACGGTTTTCGTGGGTGTACTGCTCGGTCGACAGCAACGCTTGCGGCGGATTGTATTCCTCGGGGATCAGGAACAGGCTCTCGTCGCGGGACTTGAGGCCCAGCCCGACACGGCTGGAGATCACCGACACCGGGATCGACAGCATCAGCGACCCCACAATCGGCACCAACCACCACAGGAAGCTCGGGTTCAACCACACCACCAGCAGGGCCCACAGGAAGCCCAACACGGTTTGCGGACCGTGGCGCTTGACCGCTTCGCTCCATGGGGTGGAGTCGTCGTCACGCTGCGGCGAGTTCCAGGTCGCAGCCCAGCCGAGGAACGCGGCGAGTACAAAGCGGGTGTGGAAAATCATCCGCACCGGCGCCAGCAGCATGGAGAACAGCATCTCCAGCAGCATCGACAAGGTCACCTTGAACTTGCCGCCGAACTCTTTCGCGCCCTTGGCCCAGATCAGGATGATGCTCAGCAGTTTCGGCAGGAACAGCAACACGATGGTGGTGGAGAACAGCGCCACCGCCTTGTCCGGATGCCATTGCGGCCACAGCGGGTACAACTGGCGTGGCGCCATGAAGTACTGCGGTTCCATCAGGGTGTTCACCGCCAGCAGGGCCGTGGACAGCACCAGGAACAGGAACCACAACGGCGCCGACAAGTAGGACATCACGCCGGTCAGGAACACCGCACGGTGCACCGGGTGCATGCCCTTCACCAGGAACAGGCGGAAGTTCATCAGGTTACCGTGGCACCAGCGACGGTCACGCTTGAGTTCGTCCAGCAGGTTCGGCGGCAACTCTTCATAGCTGCCCGGCAAATCGTAGGCAATCCACACGCCCCAGCCGGCACGGCGCATCAACGCCGCTTCAACGAAGTCGTGGGACAGGATGGAACCGGCGAACGCGCCTTTGCCCGGCAACGGCGCCAGGGCGCAGTGCTCGATGAACGGCTTCATGCGGATGATTGCGTTGTGACCCCAGTAGTGGGATTCACCCAGCTGCCAGAAGTGCAGGCCGGCGGTGAACAGCGGGCCATACACGCGGGTAGCGAACTGCTGCATGCGCGCATACAGGGTGTCCATGCCCGACGCACGCGGCGCGGTCTGGATGATCCCGGCATCCGGCGTGGCTTCCATCAGGCGTACCAGGCTGGTCAGGCATTCGCCGCTCATCACGCTGTCCGCGTCGAGCACGACCATGTACTTGTAGTCACCGCCCCAACGACGGCAGAAGTCGTCGAGGTTGCCACTCTTGCGCTTCACGCGACGGCGGCGACGGCGATAGAAGATCTTGCCGAAGCCACCGGCTTCGCGGCACACGTCGAGCCAGGCTTGCTGTTCGGCGATGCAGATGTCGGCGTCATTACTGTCGCTGAGCACGAAGAAATCGAAGCGGTCCAGGTCACCGGTGGCGGCGACCGATTCGAACGTGGCGCGCAAACCGGCGAATACCCGAGGCACGTCTTCGTTGCAGATCGGCATCACCAGCGCGGTACGGGCGTCTTTCGGAATCGGCTCGTCACCGGCACTTTTACCGGAGATCCGGTATTTATCGTGACCCGTCAGCAATTCCAGGAAGCCCATCAACGCGGTCCAGAAACCCGCCGATACCCAGCAGAACAGGATCCCGAACATGATCAGGATGCTGGTTTGCAGGGCGTAAGGCAGTACCTGGGTAGCAGTCTGCAGCAGGGTCTGGTTGCGGATTTCGTCGAAGTCGACCAGCGACCAACCCTGGTACGGCATGATGCCTTTCATGTACCAGCCAGCCACGATGGTCTGGCCGAGCATCAGCACCAGCAGGATGTAACGACGGATCGAACCGACGGTACGCCAGCGCGCGGCCGGCAATACACGCTCATCCTTCGGCGGCGCCGGAGGATTGCTGCGCCCGGTGAGTCGGCGCCAGCCGCGCACCAGGATATTGGTGCGCCACGGCTCCGGCACCACGCGGGTACGACGGATTGGCGGCGTGGCCTTCAGGCACACGCGGCCAGCAGCGTCGACCGCCAGCATTTCGGCGTCTTGCAGCTCTTCGGCGGTGTTGAGGGTCAACCGCGTGCCAACCGACGCCTGGGCGGCGTCGACCGGCGCGTCGAAGGTCGAGGACGACAAGCGTTCGTGCAGCTCGGTGAAGGATGTGCAGCCCGCCAATTCGGCGCGCTGCTCAGCGGTCATCGGTAGATGCGCCAGATACTCCTGCAGAGTTTCTGGCTGGACTTGAGAATTACTCATCGGCAGGCAACTGATAGCTCCAGGTTTCGGTCAGGACTTGTTCGGTCTTGATCGGCTCCGGTGTGGCTGGGGCAGCTTCTGGCTGCTTGGCTTCCTTGTCTTTCGCGTCTTTCTTGGCCTGTTTCTCGTGCTGCTTGGCCAGGACCTTGTCAGCCTTGAGCACGTGGCTCGAGTCCTGTTCAGGCGCAGGTGGGGCAACATCTTGCACCAGCGCTGCGCGCATTTCGGTCGGCTTGCCTGCGTCCTTGATCTTCATGCGCAGGGTCAGGCGCCAGCCTTTGGTGTGTTCGTTGTAGCGCACGCTGTTCTCAACCAGTTCAGCGTTGTCGCTGACACTCACTTGGCTGCGCACCGGGGCATCCGATGGCAGGGCCTTGAGGGACGGGCCCTCGAAGTCCACCAGGTAGGCCACGCTGCCGTCTGGCTGGCGGATCAGGTTGGATTGCTTCACGTCACCGGTAGAACGCAGGGTCTGCTTGACCCAGGCGCTGTCGCTTGGGTGCAGGGATTTTTCGTCCATGGTCCAGTGCAAGCGGTAGGAAACGTCCAGCGGCTTGCCGACTTCCGGCAGTTCCGCAGGGCTCCAGAACGCAACGATGTTGTCGTTGGTTTCATCGGCAGTCGGAATCTCTACCAGATTGACGGTGCCTTTGCCCCAGTCGCCCTCAGGCTCGATCCAGGCGCTTGGGCGCTTATCGTAGTTGTCGTCGAGGTCTTCGTAGTGGCTGAAGTCGCGACCGCGTTGCAGCAGGCCGAAACCCTTCGGGTTTTCTACGGTGAAGTTGCTGACCGACAGGTGTTTTGGGTTGTTCAGTGGGCGCCAGATCCACTCGCCATTACCGGCATGGATCGACAGACCGCTGGAATCGTGCAGCTCACGACGGTAGTTCAGCACTTTGGAAGGCTGATTCGCGCCGAACAGGTACATGCTGGTCAACGGGGCAACGCCCAGTTTGCTGACCTTGTCGCGCAGGAACATCTGGGATTTCACGTCGACAATGGTGTCGGTGCCCGGACGCAGGATCAGTCGATACGCGCCGGTCGCGCGTGGGGAGTCCAACAGGGCAAAAATCACCAGTGTTTTCTCACCCGGCTTTGGACGCTCGATCCAGAACTCGGTGAAACGCGGGAATTCTTCGCCGGACGGCAATGCAGTGTCGATCGCCATGCCACGGGCAGACAGACCGTACGCCTGGCCCTTGCCGACTACGCGGAAGTAGCTCGCGCCGAGCATGGTCATGATTTCGTCTTGTTTGTCGGCCTTGTTGATCGGGTACAGCACACGGAAGCCGGCATAACCCAGCTGTTCGGTGGCTTTAGGATCAAACTTCACGTCGCCGAAATCGAAGCGCGTCGGGTCGTATTTGATTTCCTGGACGCTGTCGGCGGTGACTTCGTTGATTTTCACCGGTGTATCGAAGTGCATACCCTGGTGATAGAAGGACAGCTTGAACGGGGTGTTTTGATCAGCCCACTCGGCTTTTTCGTTGCGGAAACGAATCTTCTGATAGTCCGCGAACTTCATTTCGCGGAATTCGTTCGGCAGATTGCTGCGCGGAGCTTCGTATTTCTGCCCGGCCAGCTCTTTTGCCTTGGCCGACACATCATCCAGACTGAATGCCCACAGTTGACCCGCGCCGAACAGGCAAAACAGGGCGGAGCCCGTCACCAGTGCGTTTCGTAACCGTTTGGCAGACAATTTTGGTGCATTACAGGGACTAACAATCACGAGCAACCCTCGCCGAAAACAGATCAAAAAACCAACGGCCAGCTATCTATATGCCAGGTTGGCGAGCATTGTTCCGACTCCCCTGGGGCAAAATGATTCCCCATGGGTTGTCGGACAAGTCTCTACCTAAGTCAAAAATGGACCAAACAACGCTGATCCCCGTAGCGCGCGATTATCTAGTAGCCCGCGAAACAACGCATCAGGGATAACGAAGTATTTGTAGCGAAACCCTGCGTTTTTAGGCATTAAAAGTCATTTTTAATACATTCACGTCTGCAAGAGGAAGGTCACAGGGCCATCATTGACCAAATGCACCTGCATATCCGCGCCAAAACGCCCTGACGCCACCTTGCCATGCAATTGTTGCGCTTGTAACAGCAAGTGATCAAAAAGCGCCGCTCCCAGGGCCGGTGGGGCCGCTGTAGAGAAGCTCGGCCGCAGCCCGCTCTTGGTATCCGCCGCCAGGGTGAACTGCGACACCAGCAACAAACCGCCGTCGATATCCTTCAACGACCGGTTCATCTTGCCTTCGTCGTCGCTGAACACCCGATAGTTCAACAGCTTGTGTAACAGCTTATCGGCACTCTCCGGCGTATCCGCAGGCTCGACGGCCACCAGCACCAGCAACCCCTGGTCGATGGCGCCGACGATTTCGCCCGCAACCTCGACCCGGGCGCCGCGCACCCGTTGCAGCAGGCCCTTCATGCTTCTTCGGGCGGCAGGTCGAGCAAGCGACGTGCCATCTGGCTGGTCGCCCGCACCAAGGCATCGGTGATGCCGGGCTCGGACGCGGCATGGCCGGCCTCGCGAATCACCTGCAACTCACTGTTGGGCCACGCCTGGTGCAACTCCCAGGCGTTATCCAAAGTGCAAATCATATCGTAGCGCCCGTGAATGATTACGCCAGGCAGATGGGCGATCTTGTGCATATCGCGGATCAGCTGGTTGGGCTCCAGGAAGGAGTTGTTGGTGAAGTAGTGGCACTCGATCCGCGCGATGGACAGCGCGCGCTGTGGCTCGGAAAACCGCTCCACATGCTGCGGGCTCGGGCACAGGCCGAGCATGCGCCCTTCCCAGCCGGACCAGGCCTTGGCCGCGTGCATCTGGGCGATCTGGTCGTTGCCGGTGAGGCGCTTGTGGTAGGCCGCGATCATGTCGTGACGCTCTTCCGGCGGGATCGGCGCAATGTAGTCCTGCCAGTAATCCGGGAACAGGCGGCTCGCGCCTTCCTGGTAGAACCAATGGATGTCCTGCGGCCGGGCCAGGAAAATGCCGCGCACGATCAGGCCGAGCACACGCTCGGGATGGGTTTGCGCGTAGGCCAGTGACAGGGTCGAGCCCCACGAGCCGCCGAACAGTACCCACTTGTCGATGCCCAGATGCTCGCGGATGCGCTCAAGGTCGGCGACCAGGTCCCAGGTGGTGTTGTTTTCCAGGCTGGCGCGCGGGGTGGAGCGCCCGCAGCCACGCTGGTCGAAGGTGACGATGCGGTACAAGTTAGGGTCGAAATAGCAACGGCTCTGGGCATCACAACCGGAACCCGGGCCACCATGGATAAAGACGACGGGCAAGCCTTCGGGGGAGCCACTTTCATCGACGTACAGCGTGTGGATGTCATCGACGGCCAGATCGTGCCGGGCGTGGGGTTTGATCTGCGGGAACCAAGTCTGCATTGCGCGCTCCGTAAGGGGTCGGGTTCATCCCTGGGGGGACGTCTTTTATTTTGCCGTCTGGCACTATAAACCCGAATTGTGCAATGAGCATGTCCTAGAGCACTTAGACCTGTGTCAGCCCTTCGCTCCCCAGGTAGTCCAGCAGGTATTCATAGAGCCGGTCCACTTCCGGCGCTTGCCGCCGCCCCCGCAGGCAGCCGTGGACCAGGCCTTTGCCGGGATACAGCACGGCGGCCACGCCTGCCGCCTCCAGACGTTCGGCGTAGAGCATGCCGTCGTCGCGCAGCGGGTCGAACTGGGCCACGGCGATCAACGCCTTGGGCAAACCGCTGAAGTCTGCGGCCAGCAGCGGCATCGCGTAGGGTGACGGGTTGCCACTGCCCTGCAGGTACAGCGCCAGGTAGCCATCGGTGTCGGCGCTGCTGAGCAAGGGCGCGTCCATGCAGTCGCGCCGCGATGGCAAGTCGCAGGGGCCGCCCAACCCCGGATAGATCAAGACCTGGGCGCGCGGCAACGGTTGCCCGTCGTCGCGCAATCCCATACACAATGCTGCCGCCAGGTTGCCGCCTGCACTGTCGCCCATGACCACCAGGCGCCGCAGGTCGATGGCATACGGCGCCTGCCTCGCCTGGATGGCCTGCCACACGGCGCGACAATCCTCATAGGCGGCCGGGAACGGGTGTTCAGGCGCCAGCCGGTAATCGATGGCGATCACCAACACCTGCAAGGCCGTGGCCAGCTCGAAGCAGATGAAATCGTGGGAATCCAGCCCGCCGACGACCCAACCGCCGCCGTGCATATAAAGGAGGCAAGGCCAGCCATCAGCAGGAACCGGCGAGGTCGGCAGATAACTGCGCACGCCTACGCCGGCCAGGGTCAAGTCTTCGACCTGCAAGCCTTCGGGTTTCGCCGGGGTGAATGCCTGGCACATGCTGTCGTAGTTTTGGCGTAAGCCCGCCAGCGATGAGTCGTCACGGGTGAAGGACTCAGTCTTCTCCACGAACGCTGCCAATTCTGGCGAGATCGGGTATCGACTCATTTGAGACTCGCCTGCACTGCCGCCGCCCCATCGCTGCCATCGAACGCCTTGACCCCAGCCAGCCAGCGCTGCAAATCCTCGGGGTGATCACGCAGCCATTGCTTGGCCACGTCCTGCGGCGATTTGCGCTCCATGATCGGCACCATCAACTGGCTTTCCTGGGCAGCAGTGAAGGTGAGGTTTTCCAACAGACGATTGGCATTGGGGCAGCGCTCGGCAAAATCCGGCGCAGTGACGGTGGAGACGGTGGCGCGGCCTTCGTCGGGGCCGAATACGTCTTCACTGCCGGTGAGATAGGCCATCTTCATATTGATGTTCATCGGGTGCGGGGTCCAACCGACGAACACCACGAATTCCTTGCGATTCACCGCGCGCTGCACCGCTGCCAGCATCCCGGCTTCACCGGAGGCAACCAACTTGAAGCCGCCAAGGCCGAAGCGGTTGGTGTCGATCATTTTCTGGATATCGGTGTTGGCACCGCTGCCCGGCTCGATGCCATAGATCTTGCCGCCGAGCTTGTCCTTGAAACGGGCGATATCGGCGAAGGTCTTCAAGCCCGCATCCGCCACGTATTGCGGCACGGCCAGGGTGGCCTGGGCGTCGGCGAGGCTGGGTGTATCGAATACCTTGACCTGCTTGGCCGCCAGGAACGGCGCGATGTTGTTGTCCATCGCCGGTTTCCAGTAACCGAGGAAAATATCCAGGCGCTTGTCGCGGATGCCGGCAAAGATGATCTGCTGCACGGCGCTGGTCTGCTTGCTGTCGTAGCCGAGGCCATTGAGCAGCACGTCGGCCATGCCGGAAGTGGCGACCACGTCGGTCCAACTGACCACGCCCATGCGGATGTTCTTGCAGGAGGCCGGTTCGGCGGCCATGGCGTTGGCGCTGAGCAACGCGGCGCCGGTGAGGGTCAACAACAGTTTTTTCATGGAAGAGGTCTCACTCGGCAGCTTTATTGTAGGAGTGGCGTCTGACGCGCCGTATCCACAACCTTACCCAGCGAGACCTCGATAAAAGCGACCTGTGGCGACCGGGTTTTGCACCCAGGCGACAGACGGTCAGCCGTAGCGCTTCTGCCCCCACGCCAACAAACCTTGCAACAATTGCTTGAGCACCACCCGCGTCGGCTCGGCCAGATCCGCTCGATACCGGAACGGCTCGAACTCTTCCATATAGGCGCTCTGGCACAGCTCCAGCTGCACCGCGTGGATATCCTGGCCCGGGTCACCGTAATGCCGGGTGATGTGGCCGCCCTTGAAGCGCCCGTTCAGCACATGGGTGTACTGCGGATGCGTCGCGCAAATAGCTTCCAACTGGCTGGCCAGTTCCGGATCACAGGCGGCGCCATTGAAGGTGCCGAGGTTGAAGTCCGGCAGCTTGCCTTCGAACAGGTGCGGGATGACCGAACGGATCGAGTGCGCATCGAACAGCAAGGCGTAGCCGAACTCGGCCTTGAGCCGTGCCAGTTCCTCCTGCAGGGTGCGGTGATACGGGCCCCAAATTTTCTGCAAGTAACTGGCGCGCTCGGTCTCGTTCGGCTCCAGCCCCTCGCGGAACAAGGGCACGCCGTCGAACAGCGTCGCCGGATACAGCCCGGTGGTGGCGCCGACATACAGCGGCTTGTCGTCGGATGGCCGGTTCAGGTCGATCACAAATCGGGAATATTCTGCCGACAAAGTGCTAGCACCCAGTTCCTCGGCAAAGTCATACAGCGTGGGGATATGCCAATCGGTGTCCGGCAGGCTTTGCGCCTCGGGAATCAACCCCGCCTCGACAGCAGGCGTCAGGCGCAGGCCGGCGTGGGGCATGCTGATCAGCAGCGGCACACGGCCTTGTTTGAAGTTCAGAACCTTATCCACGAACAGTACTCCTCAAACAGTGACATCGACGCCATGGCGCACGACGCGTTTATCCAGCTCGCCGCCCAGCCAATAGGCCAGGTCGGCAGGACGATCAATCTGCCAGGCGACGAAATCCGCGACCTTGCCCACTTCCAGGGAGCCGTGGGTATCGCCCATGCCCAACGCAGTGGCCGCATGTTGAGTGGCGCCCGCCAAGGCTTCTTCCGGGGTCATGCGGAACAGTGTGCAGGCCATGTTCAGCATCAGGCGCACCGACAGAGCCGGCGAGGTGCCGGGGTTGAGGTCGCTGGCGATGGCGATTTTCACGCCGTGCTTGCGCAGGGCGTCCATCGGCGGCAACTGGGTTTCGCGCAGGAAGTAGAACGCGCCCGGCAGCAGCACCGCGACGGTGCCGGCAGCGGCCATGGCGATGGCGTCTTCTTCGGTCATGAACTCCAGGTGGTCCGCCGACAGCGCCTGGTAACGCGCCGCCAGGCTGGAGCCGTGCAGCGATGAGAGTTGCTCGGCGTGCAGTTTCACCGGCAGGCCGAGTTGCTGGGCAACCTTGAACACGCGCTCCACCTGCTCGGTGGAAAACGCCAGGTATTCACAAAACGCATCCACCGCGTCCACCAGCCCTTCCGCCGCCAAGGCCGGCAGCATCTCGGCGCAGATGTGCTCGATGTAGTCGTCGGCGCGGTCCTTGTATTCCGGCGGCAACGCGTGGGCCGCCAGGCACGTGGCGCGCACGCTGACCGGCAGCGCTTCACCAAGGCGACGGGCGACGCGCAGCATCTTGCGTTCGTTGGCCAGGTCCAGGCCGTAGCCGGACTTGATCTCCACGGTGGTCACGCCATCGCGTAGCAGACTGCGCAGGCGTTTTTCAGCGCTGGCAAACAGTTCATCTTCCGTCGCCGCACGGGTGGCACGCACAGTGCTGGCAATACCGCCGCCCTTGGCCGCGATCTCGGCGTAGCTCACGCCTTCGAGGCGTTGCTCGAACTCGCCGCTGCGGTTGCCGCCGAACACCGTGTGGGTGTGGCAGTCGATCAGCCCGGGGGTGACCCACGCGCCTTGCAGGTCATGCACCTGGGCGTAATCCGCCGTGGGCGCCTGGCTGCGGGGGCCGATCCACTCGATGAGCGAACCCGCTGTGACCATGGCGGCATCCTCGATGATCGAGTATTTGCCCTGTGCCATGGTTGCGACGTGGCAGTGTTGCCAAAGCGTTTTCATCAACGCCTCCCTAGATTAACGATGAGACAAAGCCGGGTCGTAATGGACCTTGGCCGCTTGCCCGGCAGCGGGCTTGACCCACAGCAGGTAAGCCACCACCAGCAGCACGATCCACACAGCACCGACCAGCAAAGCGGCCTGGGTGTCCGGGAAGTAACCCAGCACGCCAAACACGAACAGCATGAACACAATGGCGGCCGCCGGCGCATAGGGCCAGAACGGCACGGGGAATTTCAGTTCGGCCACCTGCTCTTTAGTCATCGAACGGCGCATGGCGACCTGGGTGAACAGGATCATCAGCCACACCCACACGGTGGCGAAGGTGGCAATCGAGGCGATCAGCAGGAACACGTTTTCCGGGATCAGGTAGTTGAGCACCACACCGCCGAGCAGCGCCGCGCCCATCACCACAACAGTCATCCACGGCACGCCGTGTTTCGACAATTGCGCAAAGCCTTTGGGCGCCTGCCCTTGCTGGGCCAGGCCGTACATCATGCGGCCGGCGCCGAAGATGTCGCTGTTGATCGCCGAAACGGCCGCCGAGATCACCACGATATTGAGAATGGTCGCCGCCGAGCCGATGCCGAGGTTGCTGAAGATCTGCACGAACGGGCTGCCCTGGCTGCCGATTTGCGGCCATGGATAGATGGCCATCAGCACGAACAGGGTCAGAACGTAGAACAACAGGATGCGCAGCGGCACCGCGTTGATCGCCTTGGGGATCACGCGCTGTGGGTCCTTGGCTTCACCGGCGGTGATGCCGATGATTTCGATGCCGCCAAAGGCAAACATCACCACCGCGAACGAGGCGATCAGGCCGCCAATGCCGTTGGGCATGAAACCGCCGTGGGCCCACAGATTGCTGAGGCCGCTGGCCTGGGTTTCACCGGCCGAATGAATGCCGAACAGCATGATGCCAAACCCGCCGAGGATCATCGCCACAATGGCACCGACCTTGAGCAGCGACAGCCAGAACTCCATTTCGCCAAACACTTTGACGTTGCACAGGTTCAGGCCGCCGATCAAAAACACAATGCCGAGCACCCAGACCCAACGCGCGACGTCGGGAAACCAGAAGCCCATGTAGATACCGAAGGCGGTGACGTCGGCCAGGCAGACGATGATCATCTCAAAGGCGTAGGTCCACCCGAGGATAAACCCGGCCATGGGGCCCAGGTAGGTGCTTGCGTACTGGCCGAACGAACCGGCCACCGGGTTGTGCACGGCCATTTCGCCGAGGGCGCGCATCACCATGAATACAGCGGCGCCGCCGATCAGGTAGGCCAGCAGCACAGCGGGACCGGCCATCTGGATGGCGGAGGCGGAGCCATAGAACAGCCCGGTGCCGATCGCGGAACCGAGTGCCATGAAGCGAATATGTCGGGCGCTGAGCCCGCGTTTCAATCCTTTCTCTTGCTGGTGCATTTCTCTTCCCTAGTTATTTTTATCCCGAGAAAATTTCGACCCTGTCGCCTGACAACTGTAGTGAGCGGGCTTGCCCCGCTCACTACAGAATGTCGCCCTTAGAGGCTCGGCAGCAGCTTGGCCGGCACCAGCTCATTCAGGCAGCGGCTGGCCAACAACTCGCTGGCGGCGTTGATGTCCGGTGCGAAGAAACGGTCCTTCTCATAGAACGCCACTTTGTCGCGCAGGATCCCGCGCGCTTTTTCCAGCGCAGGCGAGGTTTTCAGGCCTTCGCGCAGGTCCAGGCCCTGGCACGCGGCCAGCCATTCCACGGCGAGAACGCCACGGGTGTTCTCGGCCATTTCCCACAGGCGCTTGCCCGCAGCCGGGGCCATCGAAACGTGGTCTTCCTGGTTGGCCGAGGTCGGCAGACTGTCGACGCTATGGGGATGGGCCAGCGCCTTGTTTTCGCTGGCAAGCGCGGCAGCGGTCACCTGGGCGATCATGAAGCCGGAGTTCACACCACCATTGCCCACCAGGAACGGCGGCAGTTGCGACATGTGCTTGTCCATCATCAGCGAGATACGGCGCTCGCTGAGCGAGCCGATTTCAGCGATGGCCAGTGCCATGTTGTCGGCGGCCATGGCCACCGGTTCGGCGTGGAAGTTACCGCCGGAAATCACGTCACCTTCGGCGGCAAAGACCAGCGGGTTATCCGATACGGCGTTGGCTTCTACCACCAACACCTCGGCGGCCTGGCGGAACTGGGTCAGGCACGCGCCCATGACTTGCGGCTGGCAGCGCAGCGAGTATGGATCCTGCACCTTGTCGCAGTTCTGGTGCGACTGAGACACCTGGCTGCTTTCGCCCAGCAGGTGACGATAGGCTGCTGCTGAATCGATCTGCCCACGCTGGCCGCGTGCGGCATGAATGCGTGCGTCGAAGGGGGAGCGCGAACCCAGCACTGCTTCCACGGTGAGCGCGCCGCATGCCAGGGCACCGGCGAACAGGTCTTCGCCTTCGAACAGGCCACGCAGGGCGTACGCGGTGGACACCTGGGTGCCGTTGAGCAGCGCCAGGCCTTCTTTGGCGGCGAGGGTCAGCGGCGTCAGGCCGGCGACTTTCAGCGCGTCGGTGGCTTCCAGCCATTCGCCCTTGTAGCGCGCCTTGCCTTCGCCCAGCAGCACCAGGGACATGTGCGCCAAGGGCGCCAGGTCGCCGGACGCACCGACTGAACCTTTCAGCGGAATATGCGGGTACACCTCGGCGTTGATCAGCGCGATCAGCGCGTCGATCACCTGGCGGCGGATCCCGGAGAACCCACGGCTGAGGCTGTTGACCTTGAGTACCATGACCAGCCGCACCAGGGCATCGCTGATCGGCTCACCGACGCCGGCGGCGTGGGACAGCACCAGGGAACGCTGGAGGTTTTCCAGGTCTTCACTGGCGATGCGGGTCGAGGCCAGCAGGCCGAAACCGGTGTTGATGCCGTAGGCGGTGCGGTTCTCGGCGAGAATCTGCTCCACGCAAGCAACACTGGCGTCGATCTGCGCCGTGGCGCTGTCATCCAGACTGAGGGTTACCGGCTGCTGGTAGATGGCTCGCAGTTGGGCAAGGCTCAGTTGGCCTGGAATCAGGTTTAGCGCAGTCACATTCATACTCCTTTTGAATTGTTCTTTTGAATAAGGCTTCAGTGCAAATTCGGTAAGTCGGTGTCTTTGAGCAGTTGGGCAGCGGCCGCAATGTCCGGCGCCAGCCAGCGGTCCTGCTCGTAGGCCGGGACCACTTCACGCAACAGGCGCCAGGCGCGGTCGGTGCCGGCGCCGAAGCGCTGGTCCTTCAAGAATTCGAACGCCTGGGCCGCCAGCAAGTACTCGATGGCGAGGATCTGCGTCACGTTGGCCAACACCTGGTGCAGCTTGAGCGCGGCATTGGTGCCCATGCTCAGGTGGTCTTCCTGCAGGCCCGAGGTGACGAAGTTGTCGAGCACCGCCGGTTGCGCCAACTGACGATTTTGCCCACACAGCGAAGCGGCGACGTACTGCACGATCATCATCCCGGAGTTGACCCCAGGGTTGCTCACCAGAAACGCCGGCAAGCCACTGACATGCGGGTTGATCAGGCGGTCCAGGCGGCGTTCGGCCACCGAGCCGATTTCGGCCATGGCGATTGCCAGCATGTCCGCCGCCAGTGCCACGAATTGTCCGTGGGGGTTGGCCTGGGACAGCACGCGGTAATGGTCTGGCGTGCCGAGTACCAGCGGGTTGTCGGTGGCGCTGTTGAGTTCGGTCTCGATCTGGCGGGTGGCGTGTTCCACCTGGTCGCGGGCTGCACCGTGGATCTGTGGGATCGAACGGATGCTCAAGGCGTCCTGGGTGCGGATGCCTTTGCTGCTGGCGATCACTTCACTGCCATCGAGCAAGGCGCGCAGGTTGATGCCGACGTGTTGCATGCCAGGGTGCGGTTTTAAGGCGATGATCTCTTCGTCAAACGCGTCGATCTGGCCGCGCTGGGCTTCAAAACTCATGGCGCCGATCACGTCGGCCCACTGCAGCAAGTGATGGGCGTCGGCCAGGGCCAGACAGCTCAGGCCGGTCATGCACGGCGTGCCGTTGACCAGGCACAGGCCGTCCTTGGCGCCAAGCACGACCGGATGCAATCCTTCCGCGCTCAAGGCCTCTTGAGCCGGAACGATGCGGCCTCGGTAACTCACATCGCCCACGCCCAACAAGGCCACGCCCACATGGGCCATGTGGGTCAGGTAACCCACCGAACCCTGGGACGGCACTTGCGGTGTGATGCCGTGGTTGAGCAACGCCAGCAACGAGTGCACCACCTGCGGATGCAGGCCGGATTTGCCGTGGCTGTAGTTGATGATCGCCGCGCAGATGATCGCACGGGTCTGCTCGTCGCTCAGCACCGGGCCAACGCCACAGGCATGACTCAGCAAGGTATTGCGCGATAGCTGGCTGAGTTGCTCGCCCTTGAGCGACACATTGCACAGCGCGCCCAGGCCGGTGTTCACGCCATAGGCGCGCTCACCGCTGGTGACGATGCGTTGCACGATGGCCTGGGCATTGTCGATGCGCGCCCAGGCCTGGCCCGAGAGTTCAAGCACCGCGCCTTGGCGGGCGACGGCGACGACGTCCTGCCAGCGCAGCGGGGCGTCGGCAATGATGATTTTTGCTGCCTGGAACATGGTTGACCTCTTCAATTCAAACCACCGCCGCCCGCCGCTGAACAAACCGATCCACATATTCATCCGCCGGCGAATGCAGGATCTCCCGAGGGGTGCCGACCTGGATCAGCTTGCCATCCTTGAGGATCGCAATACGGTTGCCGATGCGCACGGCCTCGTCGAGGTCGTGGGTGATGAAGACGATGGTTTTGTGCAGGGTCTTTTGCAGCTCCAGCAACTGGTCCTGCATCTCGGCGCGGATCAGTGGGTCGAGTGCACTGAAAGCCTCGTCCATCAGGATGATGTCGGTGTCCGCCGCCAAGGCGCGGGCCAGGCCGACGCGCTGGCGCATGCCGCCGGAAAGCTGGTGCGGGTATTTGTTTTCGTAGCCCTTGAGGCCCACGGTTTCGATCCAGTGCAGGGCGCGTTCGGCGCAGACCTGCTTGGTTTCGCCACGCACTTTCAGGCCGTAGGCGACGTTGTCGAGCACACTCTTGTGGGGCAGCAGGCCGAAGCTCTGGAATACCATGCTGATCTTGTGCCGACGGAATTGGCGCAGGGCTTCCATGTCCAGTTGCAGGATGTCTTCGCCGTCCACCAGGATCGCGCCGCTGGTGGGGTCGATCAGGCGGTTGAAGTGGCGCACCAGGGTGGACTTGCCGGAACCCGACAGCCCCATGATCACGAAGATCTCGCCAGTGCCGATGCTCAACGACAAATCGTTCACGCCGACCACGCAACCGGTCTCGGCCAGCACCTGGTCCTTGGTCTTGCCCTGGCCGACCATGGCCAGCGCATCCTTAGAGCGGGCGCCGAAGATCTTGAAGACGTTTTTAACTTCGATTTTGCTGACAGTAGTCATTTGCTCGCCTCATGCCGTGGACGACCATAGGCCTGGGTAATGCGGTCGATGACCACTGCGAGAATCACAATCGCGAGCCCGGCTTCGAGGCCACGGCCGACGTTGAGGGTCTGGATGCCGACGAGGACGTCTTCACCCAAGCCACGGGCTCCGATCATCGAGGCGATCACCACCATCGACAGCGCCATCATGGTGGTCTGGTTGATCCCGGCCATGATGCTCGGCAACGCCAGCGGCAGTTGCACGCCGAACAGTTGCTGCCAGCGGTTGGCACCAAAGGCGTTGATAGCTTCCATGACTTCGCCGTCGACCTGGCGAATGCCTAAGTCGGTGAGGCGGATCAGCGGCGGCGCGGCGTAGATCACGGTGGCGAAAATCGCCGGGACCTTGCCCAAACCGAACAGCATCAGCACGGGGATCAGGTACACGAAACTCGGCATGGTCTGCATGATGTCGAGCAGTGGCATCAGCACCGAGCGCAGGCGATTGCTGCGTGCGGACAGAATGCCCAGCGGCACGCCGATCAGCACCGAGATCACCGTGGCGACCATCATCAAGGCCAGGGTCTGCATCAGCTTGTCCCACAGGCCAACCGCGCCCACCAGGAACAGCAAACCGACGATCACCGCCGTGGTCACCACCTTGCGGGTGGCGTGCCAGGCGACGCCGCCGACGATGGCCAGCATCAGCCACCAGGGCGCTGCGCGCAGCAGCCCTTCCAGGTTGACGATGGCCCATAGCAGGGTGTCGGAAATGTGCCGGAACACATCACCGTAGTTGGTGACCAATGAGTCCACCCAACCGTTGACCCAGTCGGCGATGGAAAACGTAAAACTCTCAGGAAACATATCGTGCTCTCGATCCAGTGGGTTGTGGCCAGGCGCCCGGCTGCCCCTCAGGGTAGCCGGGCACGCTTGACCTACAAGGCCGCGTCGATTTTCTTGGCTGCGTCGTCGCTCACCCAGGCGTGCCAGACTTCAGGATGTTCCTTGAGGAAAATTTTCGCCAGTTTTGGCGACTCAATTCGCTCCTTGGCCATGCGACCCAGGTTCTGGTTCAGCAGGTCGATCGGCAGGTTGACCTTTTCCAGCACGGCCACCAGTTCCGGGGCTTGCTCGTGGAAGGTCTTGGACAGGCCGACCTTGATGCTCACGCTTTTATCCACACCGGGTTTTTCTTCCAGCTTGACCAGGTCGACCTGGCCCATCAGCGGGGTTGGCGACCAGTAGTAGAACAGGATCGGCTCGCCGCGCTTGTAGCTCGACAGCACCGCTGCATCCAACGCCGGGCCGGTGCCTGGGCGGAAGTTGGTGTAGGAATTTTCCAGGCCATAGCTTTTCAGCATTTCGCTGTTGTCCAGCTCGCAGGTCCAACCGGCCGGGCAGTTGTAGAAACGGCCTTTGGAGGGCTCTTCCTGGTCCTTGAACACCGAGGCGTACTTGGCCAGGTCAGCGATGTTTTTCAGGTCGGGGGCCTTGGCTTCCAGCTTGCGTTTGGCATCGCCTTCGATCACATAACGCGGCACGTACCAGCCTTCGATGGCACCGACTACTGGGGCGCCGACGCCGACGACTTTGCCGGCCTTCTCAGCCTTGTTCCAGACCTCACTGCGGCCCACCCATTCTTCGGCAAAGATCTGGATGTCGTTGCTGCTCAGGGCGTTTTCCATGGTGATGGAGTTGCCCGGCAGGCTGTCGGTTTTGCAGTCGTAGCCTTTTTCCAGCACGGTTTGCAGGATGTCGGTGAGCAACATGCCGCTTTCCCAGTTCAGGCCTGCGAATTTCACCGGCTTGCCGGATTCGCACCAGCCGGCTGCCTGGGCGCCAGCGCTTGCCAGCAAACCTGCAGAGAGCAGGGTGGCCATCAGGGTCTTATGCATTTTCATTGTTGTGACGCTCCCAATCTTGAAATGGATTACGGCAGTCAGTAGGCATCCTGCCCTGTCCACGTCCCATCAGGCTTG
Organism: Pseudomonas sp. FH1; assembly: GCF_000510895.2. Lineage (NCBI taxonomy): Bacteria > Pseudomonadati > Pseudomonadota > Gammaproteobacteria > Pseudomonadales > Pseudomonadaceae > Pseudomonas > Pseudomonas sp. FH1. Next base: position 22,671 of record NZ_AOHM01000022.1, on the reverse strand, counting down.
TGCCGCCAGCCCGGTTGTTGTTGGTATAGCGCCCTGCTCTGTTGGCAGGATCAGTTGATCGGGCACCGTGCCGTGCCATTTTTTCGCACACAGGTAATACAGCGCTGCCGGCAGTACCAGACCGATGATCCAGGAAATGTCCACATCACCCAGCGCAGCCACCAAAGGACCGGTGTAGAACTTGGTGGAGATGAACGGCAATTGCACCAGCACGCCGAACACGTACACGCTGATCCCCAGCAGGTTCCAGCGACCGTAGCGACCGTTCGGATCGGCCAGCGCCGGTACGTCATAACGCTCACGGGTGATGCAGTAGTAGTCCACCAGGTTGATCGCGCTCCAGGGCGTGAAGAACGCCAGCAGGAACAGGATGAAAGACTTGAACGCGCCGAGGAACGAATGCTGACCGAGCAAGGCGATCAAGGTCGCGGTGCCGACAATCGCCAGCACAAACACCAGGCGTTGCAAGCGCGTGACCTCCAGGCGGCCACGGAAGCCGCTGATGATAGTGGCAATGCACATGAAGCTGCCGTAGGAGTTCAGCGTGGAGATGGTGACCTTGCCGAACGCGATGCTGAAGTACAGCAGCGCCGCAGTGGCCCCAGTGCCACTCAAGCCGACGATGTAGGCCACTTCATGACCGGCGAATTGCCCGTTGGACATGGCCGCGGCAAACACGCCGAGAACCATCGCCACCTGCGCGCCACTCACCGAGCCGGCACCGGCGGCGAGAAAGGTTTTTACCGAAGGGGTCTTGCTCGGCAAATAGCGCGAGTAGTCCGCCACGTAAGGGCCGAAAGCGATCTGCCAGGACGCCGCAAGCGACACCGCCAGCAGGAAACTGCTCCAGCTGAAGTGGCGGATCTGCAGGAGTGCGCCAACGTCGGTCTGGCTCATCAGACGACTGAACAGGTAGACAAAGGCGATCACGCCAATGACGCTGGCAACGCGACCGATGAAGTGGATCACCCGATAACCGAGCACCGTGACCAGCACGATGACACTGGCGAAAATCAAGATGCCAGTGCTGTCGCTGACCCCGAACAACTGGCCCAGCGCCTGGCCGGACAGCACGGTGCCAGTGGCGGTGAAGCCGAGGTACATCAGGCACACCAGCACGATCGGAATCGCCGCGCCGTACACGCCAAACTGCACCCGGCTGGAGATCATCTGCGGCAATCCCAGCTTGGGCCCTTGCGCCGCATGCAACGCCATCACGCCGCCGCCGATCAATTGACCGACCAACAGGCCGATCAACGACCAGAACACATCACCGCCCAGCACCACGGCCAAGGCCCCGGTGACAATCGCGGTGATCTGCAGGTTGGCACCCATCCACAGGGTGAACTGGCTCAATAGACGACCGTGTCTTTCCGCTTCCGGGATGTAGTCGATCGAACGTTTCTCGATCAACGGGGTGGTGTCATTTGCAGCCATGGATGTTCAACCTCTGATGGATTGTTTTCAGGGGGGTGCTGGCTTACTTGATCATCGGCAGGTTCAAGCCCTGCTCCTTGGCGCAATCAATCGCGATCTGGTAGCCGGCGTCTGCGTGACGCATCACCCCGGTGGCCGGGTCGTTGTGCAGTACTCGGGCAATACGCTCGGCCGCTTCGTCGGTACCGTCGCAGACGATGACCATGCCGGAGTGCTGGGAGAAGCCCATGCCCACGCCGCCGCCGTGGTGCAGCGAAACCCAGGTCGCGCCGCTGGCGGTGTTGAGCAAGGCGTTGAGCAGCGGCCAGTCGGACACGGCGTCGGAACCGTCCTGCATGGCTTCGGTTTCGCGGTTCGGGCTGGATACCGAGCCGGAGTCGAGGTGGTCACGGCCGATCACCACCGGTGCCGACAGCTCGCCGCTGCGTACCATTTCGTTGAACGCCAGGCCGAGCTTGGCGCGCTGGCCCAGGCCCACCCAGCAGATACGCGCCGGCAGGCCCTGGAAGCTGATGCGCTCGCGCGCCATGTCCAGCCAGTTGTGCAGGTGAGCGTCGTCGGGGATCAGTTCTTTGACCTTGGCGTCGGTCTTGTAGATGTCTTGTGGGTCGCCGGACAGTGCCGCCCAACGGAACGGGCCGATGCCACGGCAAAACAGTGGACGGATATAGGCCGGGACGAAACCTGGGAAGTCGAAGGCGTTTTCCACGCCTTCTTCCTGGGCCATCTGGCGGATGTTGTTGCCGTAGTCGAAGGTCGGGATGCCTTGTTTCTGGAATTCCAGCATGGCTTTGACGTGCACAGCCATCGACTGCTTGGCGGCCTTGATCACGGCAGCCGGCTCGGTCTTGGCGCGGGCGCGGTATTCGTCCCAGGTCCAGCCGGCTGGCAGGTAGCCGTTGAGTGGGTCGTGGGCGCTGGTCTGGTCGGTGACCATGTCCGGGCGCACGCCGCGCTTGACCAGTTCCGGCAGGATTTCTGCGGCGTTACCCAGCAGCGCAATGGAGATGGCCTTGCCTTCTTTCGTGTACTTGGCGATACGCGCCAAAGCATCGTCGAGGTCGGTGGCTTGTTCGTCGACGTAGCGGCTGTTGAGGCGGAAGTCGATGCTGACCTGCTGGCACTCAATGTTCAGCGAGCAGGCACCGGCGAGGGTTGCGGCCAAAGGTTGCGCGCCGCCCATGCCGCCGAGACCGGCGGTGAGTACCCAGCGACCAGTCAGGTCGCTGTTGTAATGCTGGCGACCGGCTTCGACGAAGGTTTCGTAAGTGCCTTGGACGATGCCCTGGCTGCCGATGTAGATCCAGCTGCCAGCGGTCATCTGGCCGTACATGGCCAGGCCCTTGGCATCCAGTTCGTTGAAGTGTTCCCAACTGGCCCAGTGCGGCACCAGGTTGGAGTTGGCGATCAGTACACGCGGGGCGTTGCTGTGGGTCTTGAATACGCCGACCGGTTTGCCGGATTGCACCAGCAGGGTTTCGTCGTCATTCAGGTTAGTGAGGCTCTCGACGATCTGGTCGTAGCACTCCCAGTTGCGCGCCGCACGGCCGATACCGCCGTACACCACCAATTCTTTCGGGTTCTCGGCCACTTGTGGGTCGAGGTTGTTCATCAGCATGCGCAGCGGCGCTTCAGTCAGCCAGCTTTTGGCGGTGAGCTTGTTACCGTGGGCGGCACGGATTTCGACGTCGCGGTATTTTGTAGGCTTGGCTTTAGAAAAATCGGTCACTGCTGGACTCCTCGGCACGATGCGCGAACATGGATGGTGCGAAGGAGAGTCTTACGCACACATCTTTACTTGTACATACAAGCATATGCAATCAAGCGGCCAACTTTAGAAAGGCGTCGTCGGGATTTTTCGTGGAGGGGTGTGCAAGCCTTGGAAATTGAGACTTTGAGGCTTGATGAAATTTCTTGCAGCCGTTTCTTGCCGGGAGAGGAGTTTGTCACCCCAACGCAGCGTTGCGCCGCATTGGGGCATTCGGTAACAAAATGGTGCGCACGGTTGGGAAGCGAGGGTGGGCATGCGTAGCAGTGAAATAGCGCGCCTGGCCTGCCAGGCAAAAGGCGCGTCCCAACGACGATTTTTCTGAGTTATCTGTAGCCCAGTAAAAACGGATTTTTTCGTATATTCAGTGGTTTAGAGTCGGCGTTCACACACCCAACACCCTGGAAGACTTATCGTGACCACTCTAAAACGGGCAGGCATCTTTATCGTACTCATGGCGACAAGCATGGCTTCAGTCCAGGCCATTGCCGCCACCTTTACTGCGACCCTTGATAAAACAGGAAAAGTTACTGCGCAGTCACCCAAGTGGATCAAGGACGTGAAACTCACCGCCCAACCTGATTACTTCTCCGATTACAAAGTCAGGTTTGTGCCGGGAGTGTTCAAGGACGCGCCACGGTTTTGCACCGTGTCGGTGACGGACGTCAGCTCCAATGATCACATCTTCTACGGCCACGCCAAGTTGGGGAGCGTCCCGGCGATCAACTACGTCAACGTTTTAACGCTGAAAGTGGGAGACAACAAACCCGCTGGCGATTCTTCGATGGGCTTTCAACTAATGTGCGTTAAGTAAACCCATCTCTCCATACTGGCTGAGCGCCGGCCATACAAGCGCTCAGCGGTTGCTCAGTTCGATAACGCAACAGCGACCGCTCACGGCAACCTCCAGCAGGTCAGTGTTACCGTCCACTTGCAGGCAGTCGTGATGACCAAGTTTCTGGTCCAGCACCTTCACTTCATCCGCAACACTGAACACCAGCACCGTCTGCGCGGTGCTGAAGAAGCGCTGTTCGCCATCGATCCATTGCAGCCGTGCGTGGTAACGCTGGGGAGAATAGATCAGGTTGAAGTCGCGGATCGGCCCGGTAATCAAACGGCATGACACCTGGCTGTCACCCTTGAACGCAAAGGCTTGCAGCGGCAGCAACCCGCGCTGCTCCTCGCCGTCTACGGTCAACACCATGCCGGCGCCCTGGATCACGGTGATCACGCGCTGGTAGCCGGCAAAGGTGGAGAAGCCGCCGGATTCCGCGATATCCGCAATCGACAAGCGCCAACCAAAGCCATCCAGCCCTGTACCGGCATCACGGGTGATTTCTTCGGTGCTGCCGCCGCCGTTTTTCCAAGGCATGCGTACGTAATCGGCGGCGCGCCAGACTTTTACGGAACTCATTTACTGAAGCGTCCTTCCAGGCTGTGACGGGAACCGGGGTGGATCAAACGCGCGGCGGTCACCGGCTGGCGGCCCGACCAGGTGCGTCGGCGAATCAACAGGCACGGCTCGGTGGGTTCGATCTGCAGCAGCTTGCACTCGGCGGCGTCGGCAAGGATGGCTTCCACCACGTGCTCGCCTTCGGTCAGCGGCGCCACCTGGTTCAGGTAGGCATACGGCGTTTGTTGGGTGAAATCCTGTTGCAGGTATTCCGGCGCGACCAAGGCGTTGACGAAACGGTCTTCGATTTGCACGGGAATATCGTTTTCGAAGTGCACGATCAATGAATGGAAAACGCGCCCGCCTTCACGCATCTCCAAGGCGACGGCGCGCTCGGAACCGGCAGCCTCTTCGCCCAGGTGGATGACCTGGCAGGTATGCCGATGACCGCGGGAGGCGATCTCATCGGCAATGTTATGCACTTCGAACAGGGCTGACTGGCTCTTGGGCTCAGCGACAAAGGTGCCGACACCTTGCATGCGCACCAACAAACCTTCAGCGGTGAGCTCGCGCAGGGCGCGGTTGATGGTCATGCGGCTGAAACCCAGCTGGCTGACCAGTTCGCTCTCCGACGGCACGCGGTAATGGGGCGGCCAGTTGCCGTTGAGAATCTGCTGGCTGATCATCTGTTTGACGCGGGCATACAAGGGCGCCGGACTTTCGTCCATGTGGGCAGCCAGCGAAGACTTGGCAGGCGGAGTCGGCACAGGGAATCCTTGCAGGGGGAAAAGATGCATAGATTGCCGGAGTTTACCGAGCAGGCAAACGTCTGTATATGTATATACAAATAAACACACGACCGGGGTGCCTTGATCATGTCCGCTTTCTTTGCCGAACGCGCGCTGCTGCCTAATGGATGGGCCAACGATGTACGTCTTGAAGTGAGCGCCGATGGGCTGCTGACAAAGGTTGAGGCCAATGCCAGCGCAGAGGCTGCCGAACGGCTGAGAGGCCCGGTTTTAGCGGGTATGCCGAACCTGCATTCCCATGCGTTTCAACGCGCCATGGCGGGTTTGGCGGAAGTTGCTGGCAACCCGAATGACAGTTTCTGGACCTGGCGCGACCTGATGTATCGCATGGTCGGCAAGATCAGCCCGGACCAATTGCAGGTGATCGCGCGCCAGTTGTATATCGAAATGCTCAAGGCCGGCTACACGTCGGTGGCTGAATTTCACTATGTGCACCATGACGTCAGCGGTCAACCGTATGCCGATCGCACGGAACTGTCGCGACAGATCAGCCAGGCGGCGGCCAGCAGCGGGATTGGCCTGACATTGCTGCCCGTGCTGTACACCCACTCGGGGTTTGGCGGCCAGGCGCCGAATGAAGGCCAGCGGCGGTTTATCAACAGCACTGAAAACTACCTGGACCTGCAGGCGCAGCTGAAACCCCTCCTCGCCGCACAACCGGCGCAGCAGTTGGGGCTGTGCTTCCACTCGCTGCGCGCGGTGACGCCGCAGCAAATCAATGATGTGCTTGCCGCCAGCGACAAGGCGTGCCCGGTGCATATCCACATCGCCGAACAACAAAAGGAAGTCGACGACTGCATGGCCTGGAGCGGCAAACGCCCGCTGCAATGGCTGTATGACAATATTGAAGTGGATGAGCGCTGGTGCCTGGTGCATGCCACTCATGCCGATGCGAATGAAGTCGCACGCATGGCCAAGAGCCGCGCGATTGCTGGCCTGTGCTTGACCACCGAGGCCAACCTGGGTGATGGGATCTTCCCGGCGGTGGATTTTCTCGCCCAGGGCGGACGCATGGGCATCGGGTCCGATAGCCATGTGTCATTGAGCGTGGTGGAGGAATTGCGCTGGTTGGAATATGGTCAGCGCCTGCGCGATCAGCGGCGTAATCGTTTGTATCGCAGTGATCAGCCGATGGTCGGCCGTACGCTGTTTGACGCCGCGCTGGACGGCGGTGCCCAGGCGTTGGGGCAGCCGATTGGTCGGCTGGAAGTGGGCAAGCGTGCGGATTGGATTGTGCTGGACGGTAATGATCCGTACCTGGCGACGGCGACTGAGGACGGAATTCTCAACCGCTGGCTGTTCGCGGGCGGCGATCGGCAGGTACGGGATGTGCTGGTGAACGGAAATTGGGTGGTGCGCGATGGGCATCATGCCGGTGAGGAAGAAAGCAGCCGGGCGTTCACGCACGTCTTGAGGGATTTGCTGGGCTGAAAAAAACCGCCGCCTTATCCGGGCGGCGGTTTTTTTACTTACTGCGAGGTCTTCGCCATCTGCTTGTCCGACGTGCGCCAGATCAACCGCGTGGTGTCATACCCCTGCTGCCGCGCCCTGCTCAGCAGGTCTTCGCGGGTGTCCGCACTGACCGTCGGCGTGCGCGACAATATCCACATGTACCGCCGGCTCGGGCTGCCCACAATCGCGGTCTTGTAGTCATCACTGACGTACAGCACCCAGTAATCGCCCTTGGCGACGCCCGGCAACAGCGCGGTGAACCAATTGTTGAATTCCACCCAGAGCTTGTCGGTCTTGCCCGGCACTTGCGGGGTGGCGGTGCCCTTGGCTTCTTCCCACTTCCATTCGGTCGTCAGGCAGCGGTTGAACACCGACATGTCGCCATCGGGCAGCAAGGTGTAGCGGGCTTCGGACTGCGCGCAATTGCGCTGGAAGTACATCGGCAATCGGGCCAACTCATACCAGGTGCCCTGGTAACGCTTGAGGTTGACGTTGCTCGCTGTCTTGGGTTGCAGATCATCGCCAGAATGGCTGGCGCAGCCCGCCAAAAACAGGCTGGCACAAAGGAACAAAACAAAACGCATCATTCTTCTTCTCCCGCAGGCTCTCGCCCCGGTTTACTTCAGGCCTTGCCCGGAAAACATCAGAACCTTGTCACCGGCATATTGAACGCTGATAAAGCTGTTTTTATCGCCCCAGGTGCAGCTGGACATACCCAGCGCGCCGGAACAATCGGTCGGCTTACCCAGCAACGACTCCACTTCAGCCTTGGCCATGCCAGCCGACAATTTTTGATAATTTTCTTGGTTGACCTTGCTGCAAGCGGCCAACAGCACGCAAAAAGCCAGCAAAGCGAGACGGCGTAACGACATGGAAAAACTCCTGGAGGGACGAAGCAGCGTGGGTATCTGCCAGAAGCTTAGAAGGGAAAAGAGGTGTCTGGTTCCCGATGAGCGAAAACAAAAAAGCCCCGAAAACGCTGAAACGTTTCGGGGCTTCTTCAGGGGTGAACCGGCTCACAACAATGCCGGCCACTTATCGCATCAACTTACTTCTTGTGATACGCCGTCACACGCTCAACTTCTTCCTTCGAGCCCAGGAACACCGCCACACGCTGGTGCAGGCCTTCAGGCTGGATGTCGAGGATGCGCTGGTGGCCATCGGTGGACGCGCCGCCCGCTTGCTCAACCAGGAAGGACATCGGGTTGGCTTCGTACATCAGGCGCAGTTTGCCTGGCTTGGACGGCTCGCGGCTGTCGCGTGGGTACATGAACAGGCCACCACGGGTCAGGATACGGTGCACGTCGGCAACCATTGCGGCCACCCAGCGCATGTTGAAGTTTTTCTTCAGCGGGCCTTCTTCGCCAGCCATCAGCTCGCCCACGTAGCGGGTCACAGGCTCTTCCCAGTGACGCTGGTTGGACATGTTGATCGCAAATTCCTGAGTAGAAGCAGGAATGGTGATGTCTTCGTGGGTCAGTACGAAGCTGCCCATTTCGCGGTCCAGGGTGAAGCCCTTGACGCCGTCGCCCAAGGTCAGCACCAGCATGGTCTGTGGGCCGTAGATGGCGTAGCCGGCAGCGACCTGTTGGGTGCCTGGCTGCAGGAACGCTTTCTCGTTCAGCGGCTCGTTCTGGCTCAGGTATTCGTTCGGGCAACGCAGTACCGAGAAGATGGTGCCGACCGGTGCGTTGATGTCGATGTTGGACGAACCGTCCAGTGGGTCGAACACCAGCAGGTAGGCGCCTTTCGGGTATTTGCCGGGGATCTGGTAGGCATTGTCCATTTCTTCGGACGCCATGCCGGCCAGGTGACCGCCCCATTCGTTGGCTTCGAGCAGGATCTCGTTGGAGATCACGTCGAGTTTCTTCTGCACTTCGCCCTGCACGTTTTCGGTGCCCATGCTGCCCAGGACACCACCCAGTGCGCCTTTGGACACGGCGTGGCTGATTTCCTTGCAAGCACGCGCCACCACTTCGATCAGGAAGCGCAGATCGGCAGGCGTGTTGTTGCTGCGGGTCTGCTCAATCAAATAGCGACTCAAGGTAACGCGGGACATGTAAGGCTCCGGAAAAGGGGGGGCTTGAAAACCCGCGCAGTTTAACGCGAGTCGGGGCGTATTTCCTCCTATCAGAGGATTTAAACCCAATAGAGTTCATGGACTTTATTTAACGTGCCACCGGCGGCTTGCGCAGCAAACTGTAGGCCATGGCGCCCAGTGCCGCCACGCCGAGCAGCAACACGGCCCAAAGACCGAGTTTTTTCCAGTCTGCTCCGGCATCGGCAGCGGGCGCGACGGCGGGCGGCGCAGTGGCGATTTCCCCGGTGACCGTTGCCTGCCCCAACGTCTTGAGACGCTCGGCGCTGTAGTCGGGGATCAAGGTCGAGAGCGGAAGGTTCGCCGCCTTGGCCGACGCATTGCCCAACGCCAGGGTGAACGGCGGCTCGCCCCGTGCCAGGAACACCAATTGCGTGGCACGTACCGCAAAACGCAGCGCCGGCGCCTCGACACCCAAGCCGCCACCGCGCTCATCGACAGTCAACTTGAGCTCGGCAACCGTCTGGCCCGGCAGCTGCAATTCATCCTGCACCACGTCCCGACCATTCTGGGTCAGGCGATACAGCACGCCATTGCTCAGGGGCTGCCAGGCCTGTTTGCTGTCCCTGCGCCCCGCCAGCGTCACGGGCGCCAAGGTGTTGGGTTGTTTCAACTCGATGCGCAGCCGCTCAAGAGTCAGCCCCGTGGGCAATTGCCAGCTGTACTCCCCGGCCTTGAGCCGCGTGCCCGCCAACGGTTGCGACCATACCAATGGCAGGGCCAAGTGGCTGCGGGTGGCACTCACCAACTGGGCAGAGGTCAGCAATGGCGCCGCCTGGCCTTGCCAGACCAGGCGCAAGTAACGCGCCGATTGCCCCGGCAGGCTCACGTCATGCTGCTCGACCCGTTCGTCGGCAAATGACAAACGCGCCACTTGCCCATCGCCCCAGGCTTGCCAGTGCTGCAAGTCATCACTGGCTTCAATGCTGAAACGCTGGAAGCCCTCCTGGTCATGGCTCCAGTCCAGGCTCAATTGCTGCAAAGGCGCCTTGATTGCACTGGCGTCCAACACCCAGCCGCGCAGCACTTGCTTGCCGGGTTTGGGCGCAGAGGATGGCGTGATTTCCACCAAGGTGCCTGTGGTGGTGGCCTTCATCACCACGTCGGGCAAGGCTTGCTCGGTATCGGCACCGTACAGCGGGAACCACTTCACGTCGGTGACGTTGCGAGTCTCGGAGCGTTGCGCGGACTGACGCGACAACGCATAGGCCTGGGGTTCACCGGCAGCGTTGAATACCCGCACATCGCTAAGATCGGCGTGACGTGCACTTAGTTGAACCGCCAATGGCAGCTCCAGGCGATACCAGGGACCCGTGCCGCTCACGGCCAGCGGCACCTGGGTGGCGAAATCAGCCGGACGCTCTTGAGCAAACGCCGCCGAGCACAGCATCCACACCGTCAACCCACTCAGACTCAGCTTGCCCATCAAGAAGACGCTCCCTCAGTTTCAACGCGTTTGGGCGGCAGCGGCGCAAAGTAGCCCACCACCAGCAACAAACCGCCCACGCCGATAAACGACACAATCCGCGCCAAGCCGCCACGGTTACTCAGCTCGACAAAAAACAGCTTGGCCACCACCACGGCAATCAGTGCCGCGCCGATCAGCCACACTTCGCGACGATGGCGCAGGTGGCCGCCGATCATCAGGCCGAGGGCGATCAGGGTCCAGATGATCGACAGGCCCGCCTGCACCAGCATGGACTCCAGCAGCGCATCCAGATGAAACGGTACGCCGCTCCAATGGTGGGCGGTGCGCATCACCAGCGCGGTAAAGAAGGCAAACAGGGAAATGCCTGCCACGCCCTGGGCGATCAACTCAACACGCGGCCCGCGCTGCGGCGCCACACTGCGCAACCACAGGTAAATGCCCAGCAATGCGAACAGCAGGCCCAGGTCCAGCGGGTTGAGCAGCGGCACATAGGGCAGCGGCTTGGCCGTGCCGTCACTGAAGAAATTCGCCAGCCAGAACCAACCGAGCATCAGCACCGCCAGGGGCAATGCGGCGAGCACGCGGTATTCCCTTGGATATGCCGAAACAGGCCACGGCCAACTGCGCGGCGCGGCGGCCAACACCAGGTACAGGCTTGGCAGAATCGCCCAGCCCAGCCAGCGCCAGGCGTTGTATTCGCTCGACAGCACCAGCAAGCCGTAACGCAGTTCCAGCGCCAGCACGCCGATCAGCATCCAGCAGCCGAGTACGTGAGCCGCGCTCAGCACTTTGCCGGGCACCACCGTTGCTAAACGCCGCAGCGAGATGAAATGCACCGTGAACACCGCCAGCCAGGCCAGCCAGCCGAACTGCGCGGCCGGGTGGTAATACTCGGTCCACGCGCCCCATAACACCAGGCCCGCCGCAGGCATCAGCAACGTGCTGGCGATACCCAACGCCGCCCAACGCAAACGCAGCGCCAGTGTTGTCCAGATCACCCCGCTCAGCGCAGCCGCCAGCAGCAACAGCGCAGCATGCAAAGGTGCAGGCGCCAAGCGCCACACTTCAATGATCACCGCCAGCGCCCACCACGCCACGCCCCAGGCCAAAAGACCTGCGGACAAGCGGCCACTGAACAAGCGCCAGGCGCCGAGCATTGCCGCCAAGGCAATGATCATCGGTGTCCAGGCATTGTTCACCGGGTCGAGCGCAAACAGCGCGCCGGCGAGCACTTGCACAGCAACGCCACAGCGCACCATCACTGGCGAGCCGATACGCTGGCCCGCCCACAGGGTCGCGAGGCCAGCAACTGCCCAACTGACGATGCTGCCTTGGGTCGAAAACAACAGCGGCGCCAGAAGGTAGGCGCAACCCAGGCCGAGTACGGCGAGTGCCGGAGCGCCGATGCGCTCCCAACGCCGGGTCTGTTCCGGCGCGGCTTTGTGTAGTTGATAAAAGCTGAACAACAATGCCGCGCCCAGCAACAACGCCCCTAGTGGAGGCCCCTGCAGCAACGTGTTCTGGCCATCGCGCAGCTCGCTGAGGAAGGCGAGCAGCGAACCCAGTTGCAGCAACAAGGCGAACGCGCGCGCCACAGGGCGATGCTGGCGCAGACCGAGCCAGAAGATGCCGGCGCCTTCGACGGCCCACGCCGCAGCCGTCCAGCGTGCATCGAGCCCCAAGGGAATGGCCAAGCTGGCGAAGATCACGCCCAGGGCCAGACAGGTTTCCGTCAGGAGCACGGCGCGCCCGCCACTGAGTACACGGGCCAAGACCATGTAAAGGATGCCCAGGCCCAGCGCACTGAACGCAGCGGCAAACTCAAGGTGCTGCACCAGCGCGAACTGCAAGCCAAAACCCACCAGAGGCGGGCCGAACAACAAGGTGCCGTCGACATAGTCGCCCTTGCGCCATTGCGCACCCAGGCTGTCGCCCTCGCCCACCTCCAGCAATGTGCGCCGGGCGTACAACAGGCCGATAGCCAGGTACATCGCAAAAAACAGGATCAGGAACGGCTCGGTGCTCCACAACAGCTCCGGCGTATAGGAGCGCATGCCCCAGGCGAAACCGATCCCGAAGGTGCCCACAAAACCGATCACGTTCAGCAGGCGCCAGGCTTTGAACCAGGCAATCGCGAGAATGCCGGCGTTGAGCAACGCAAAATAGCTGAACAGCGCCACATGGCTTCCGGCGCCAGTCGATACCAGGATCGGCGCCGCAAAACCGCCCAACGCTGCCGCACAAGCCAGCCCGAGCGCATCCTGGGTGATCGCCAGGATCGCTGAAAATACCGTGACGGCGACCAGCAACCCCATTGCCGCGCCAGGATCGATCAGCGGATGCAGACGCATCGCCGCAAACACCGTGAGGTACAACACCGCAATCCCCGCGCCTTGCAGCATCAAGCCGTAGTTGCTGTTGCGCAGCCGCAGCCACCAGCCCAGGCCCAGCAGGCCCAATGCAGCGGCGGCAACACCGGCGTAACGCAACTCGATCGGCACCACCATGCCTTCAGTGGCATAACGCAGCAGGAAAGCCAGGCCGAGGAATAACAGCACCACGCCGACGCGCAGCACGGTGTTGCCGCCGAGCAGCCAATTGCGCGCCCCCTCGATGGCGCGTTCGATCAGGTTGGGGCCGCTAGGGGTTGCGGGTTCTTTAGCCGTCGGCGCTGGCGTCCACACGTCATCCAACAGCGGCTGGCTCTGCTCAGGGACCAGAGCAACGGGTGCCAATTCGGCAGGCAGCTCCCACACCAATTCGGGTGACTTGGCGACAGGTGCCGATTCGGGAACAGAGGGTTCAACCCTCATGCTGCTTGCAGGCGCTGGGACTTCCAACTGCCGCAGGCGTTCGCCCAGCGCAATCAGCGATTTCTGCGTGGTTTCCAACTGACGTGCCTGCTGGTCCGCCTTGGCCGACAGCTGCGCCAGGCGTATCGCCTGGCCAATGCCCAACCCCAGCAGCGCACCCATGCCCGCATCACTGAACGACTCGTCGAGCGTCCAGCCGAGCACCAGGCCAATCAGCATGAAAATCCATTGCATGGTCGATATCCCTAAGCAAACCGAGGCCTAGTATATCGACAAGGCCCAACAGAGGTTGGGCCTTGGGGCACAGATCTGGAAAACTCAGTCGAGGGCTTTCCAGATCTCCGTGGCGTACTCCCTGATCGTACGATCCGAACTGAACCAGCCCATACGCGCCGTATTCAGCACCGCCGAACGCCACCAGGCCTTGGAATCATGCCAATGCGCCTCGACCCGCGCCTGGGCGTCCCAGTACGAATCGAAGTCGGCACACACCAGGAAGCGGTCGTAGTCGATCAGCCCATCGATCAACCCTACATAGCGGCCCGGATCATCCGGCGAGAACACCCCGCCCCGGATCGCTTGCAGCACGTCGTTCAAGCGGTGAGACGCCGCGATATCAGGACCTGCGTTGAACTCACCCGCGTGTTTACGGGCTTCAACCTGCTGCGCACTGAGGCCGAAGATAAACATGTGCTCGGCGCCCACACGCTCATGCATTTCCACATTGGCGCCGTCCATGGTGCCGATGGTCAGCGCGCCGTTGAGGCCGAATTTCATGTTGCTGGTGCCCGACGCTTCGAAGCCGGCAGTGGAAATCTGCTCCGACAAGTCCGCCGCCGGGATGATGCTTTCCGCCAGGCTGACGTTGTAGTTGGGCAGGAACACCACCTTGAGCAAACCGCGCACGGTCGGGTCGTTGTTGACCGTACGGGCGATGTCGTTGGTCAGCTTAATGATCAATTTGGCCTGGTGATAACTGGCCGCCGCCTTGCCGGAGAAGATCTTCACCCTCGGCACCCAGTCGGTGCCCGGTTCGGCGCGGATCGCCTGGTACAACGCCACGGTGTGCAGCAGGTTGAGCAGTTGACGCTTGTATTCGTGGATCCGCTTGACCTGCACGTCGAACATCGCCGCCGGGTTGACCGCAATGCCCAGGCGCTCATGAATGATGTCCGCCAGCGCCCGCTTACTGTGCAGACGCTGCTCGGCAAAGGCCTTGCGGAACGTCTGTTTTTCGGCAAATGGCTCAAGCTCCACCAGCCGTTCTTCGGGCTTGTCGAGAATGTCCGGGCCGAGCGCTTCCACCAGCATGGACGTGAGCTTGGGGTTGGCCTGATACAGCCAGCGGCGGAAGGTAATGCCGTTGGTTTTGTTGTTGATGCGCTCCGGGTACAACTTGTGCAGCTCGGAGAACACGGTGCTGCGCATCAATTGAGTATGCAGGCCGGACACGCCGTTGACGCTGTGGGAGCCGAGGAACGCCAGGTTGCCCATGCGCACGCGACGACCGTTGTCTTCTTCGATCAGGGACACCGCGCGCAGCACGTCAAAGTCATGGATGCCTTTGGCGCGCAGCGAATCGATGTGCTGGGCGTTGATCAGGTAGATGATCTGCATGTGCCGGGGCAGCATGCGCTCCATCAAGCCTACAGGCCAGGTTTCCAATGCCTCAGGCAACAAGGTGTGGTTGGTGTAGGAAAGGGTTTCGACAGTGACATCCCACGCGGCTTCCCATGGAATGTCGTGCAGGTCCACCAACTGACGCATCAACTCGGCCACGGCGATGGACGGGTGGGTGTCGTTGAGCTGGATCGCGGCGTGTTCGCCCAGGCTCAGCACCGAGCCGTGCATGTTCTTATGGCGGCGCAGCAGGTCTTGCAGGGAGGCGGCGACGAAGAAATATTCCTGGCGCAGGCGCAGTTCCTGCCCCGCTTCGGTGCTATCGGCCGGGTAAAGCACTCGGGAGATGCTTTCGGCACGCGCTACTTCGGCGACGGCGCCCAGGTGGTCACCGGCGTTGAAGCGCTCCAGGTGCAGGTCTTCCACCGCACGGGCACGCCACAGGCGCAGGGTGTTGACGCTGGCGCCGCGCCAGCCGACCACCGGCGTGTCATAGGCAATGGCGCGCACGGTTTCATTGGGGGTCCACCGCTGAACCATTTTGCCGGTGCCGTCATCCAGGGTTTCGACGCTGCCACCAAAGCCGATCGGGTACACCACTTCAGGGCGTTCGAATTCCCAGGGGTTGCCGAAGTCCAGCCAGTGTTCGGTCTGCTCCTGTTGCCAACCATCGACAATCGCCTGGCGGAACAGGCCGTGTTCATAGCGGATGCCATAACCGTGGCCGGCCACACCCAGGGTCGACATGCTTTCCATGAAGCACGCCGCCAGGCGGCCCAGGCCACCGTTGCCGAGCGCGGCATCGGGCTCCAACAGGCGGATGCGCTCCAGGTCGACGCCCAGCTCCGATAGCGCTTCGCGCGCAATCTCCAGCACGCCGAGGTTGCTCAGGCTGTCATAGAGCAAGCGGCCGATGAGGAATTCCAGGGAAAGGTAGTAAACCCGCTTCTGGCCTTTGCGGTAGATGCGTCGGGTGTGGTCCATCCAGTGATCGACCATCTGGTCGCGCGCGGCCAGGGCAATGGCTTCAAACCAGTCGTGGTCGAAGGCGTGATCCGGGTCCTTGCCCACCGCGTAGGTGAGTTTGGTCAAGACGGCATCGCGAAATGCGGCTACCTCTGCTTCTCGTGCAAGTGGTTCCTGAGACATCAATTGCGACCTCGGGCGAGATAGAAGGAGTTGCTAGAGCCTAGACGGTCTGACAGACGGTAGACGCTCTGGTTCGGCACTTTTTTAACGCATTTACCTTTGCAGGGTTTTGATGCATTGGCCGTGCCTGCTTTTGGCAAACGCGCGCCTTCTGGCCGAAACCCACAAAATATTGTTCAAAAAATCACCAATCCCGGTATGATCGCGCGCCCGGATACAGCCCCACCTTTTGGAACCCTGATGAAGCCTCAATTGATCGCCGCCGCGGAACTCGACCGTCTCGAAACGTGGCAGAAATATTCCGCGCACATGTGCGGTGGTTGCGTGTCCAGCTGCTGCACGCTGCCGGTGGAAGTGAAGGTCAAGGACCTGATCCGCATCGGCCTGGTCGATGAGTTCGAACTCGGCGACCCTGCGAAGAACATCGCCAAGCGGCTGCAAAAGGAAGGCATCGTCGAGCGCTTCAATTCCAAATCCGAGATTTTTACCCTGCAGCGCATGAGCAACAACGATTGCCTGTTCCTGGATCGTAAGACGCGCTTCTGCACTATTTATGACAAGCGCCCGGATACTTGCCGCAATCACCCGAAAATCGGGCCGCGGCCGGGGTATTGCGCGTATAAGCCGAAGGAAGTGGTGCGCGAGACTAAGTTCAAGACCCTCGACAAGTTCTGATCCAAGCTATGTAGTGCCCTTTAGGGCCCTATCGCAGGCACAAAAAAACGCCCCCGGCCTTTCGACCGGGGGCGTTTTTCATTCAGCCTGAGTTAACTCAGTTCTTGGCTTTCTTGGCAGCGCGGGTACGCTCGCCTTCGTCCAGGATCTTCTTACGCAGGCGGATCGACTTAGGCGTGACTTCGCACAGCTCGTCGTCCTGGATGAATTCCAGGGCCTGTTCCAGGGTGAAGCGAACAGGTGGAACCAGAGCGATGGTTTCGTCTTTGCCCGAAGCACGCATGTTGTCGAGCTTCTTGCCTTTGGTTGGGTTGACGCCCATGTCGTTGTCACGGCTGTTCAGACCAACGATCTGACCGTTGTAGATCTCTTGACCGTGTTCAACGAACAGCTTGCCACGCGCCTGGAGGGTTTCCAGGGAGTAGGTCAGCGCCTTGCCGGTTTCTACCGATACCAGAACACCGTTCTGACGGCCGGACATGTCGCCGGACTTCATGGTGTCGTAGCGATCGAAGATCGAGGTCAGGATGCCAGCACCGTTGGTCAGGGTCAGGAACTGGTTACGGAAACCGATCAGACCACGCGCAGGGATGTTGTATTCCAGACGCACACGGCCTTTGCCATCCGGCACCATGTTGGTCAGGTCGCCTTTACGCAGGCCCATCTCTTCCATCACCTTGCCCTGGGATTCTTCCGGGGTGTCGATGGTGACGTTTTCGAAAGGTTCCTGCTTCACGCCGTCAACCTGACGGATGATCACTTCTGGACGACCAACGCCCATTTCGAAGCCTTCGCGACGCATGGTTTCGATCAGTACCGAGAGGTGCAGCTCACCACGGCCGGAAACCTTGAACTTGTCAGCCGAGTCGCCTTCCTCAACGCGCAGAGCAACGTTGTACAGCAGCTCTTTGTCCAGACGCTCCTTGATGTTACGGGAGGTCACGAACTTGCCTTCTTTACCGCAGAATGGCGAGTCGTTTACCTGGAAGGTCATGGAAACGGTTGGCTCGTCAACGGTCAGAGGCTTCATGGCCTCGACGTTGTCCGGCTGGCACAGGGTGTCGGAGATGAACAGGGAGTCCATGCCGCTCACGCATACGATGTCGCCGGCGAAAGCCTCTTCAACGTCGATACGGTGCAGGCCGTGGTGACCCATCAGCTTCAGGATACGACCGTTACGCTTCTTGCCGTCGGCGCCGATGGCGACAACCGGGGTGTTCGGCTTGACGCTACCACGAGCGATACGGCCAACACCGATAACACCCAGGAAGCTGTTGTAGTCCAGTGCCGAGATTTGCATCTGGAACGGGCCGTCACGGTCAACTTTCGGCGCTGGTACGTTGTCGACGATCGACTGGTACAGCGGGGTCATGTCTTCAGCCATGTCGGTGTGTTCCAGACCGGCAATACCGTTCAGGGCCGAGGCGTAGACGACTTTGAAGTCCAGCTGTTCTTCGGTGGCACCCAGGTTGTCGAACAGGTCGAAGATCTGATCCAGAACCCAATCCGGACGCGCGCCTGGACGGTCAACCTTGTTGATGCACACGATCGGACGCAGGCCGGCTTCGAAAGCCTTTTTGGTCACGAAACGGGTTTGCGGCATAGGGCCGTCTTGAGCGTCAACCAGCAGCAGAACGGAGTCAACCATCGACATTACGCGTTCTACTTCGCCGCCGAAGTCGGCGTGGCCCGGGGTGTCCACGATGTTGATGTGGTAGCCGTTCCAGTTGATAGCGGTGTTTTTAGCCAGGATGGTAATACCGCGCTCTTTTTCCTGGTCGTTGGAGTCCATCACGCGCTCGTCGTTGAGCTCGTTGCGCTCCAGGGTGCCGGATTGACGCAGGAGTTTGTCTACCAGGGTGGTTTTACCATGGTCAACGTGAGCAATGATGGCGATGTTACGTAGATTTTCGATCACTTGTGTATCTCGATCAGAGGATTCGGTGTGCTGACAGGTCGTGGCAGCGATTAACAGTAGAGTCAGGCCTTGCCGTTACAGCTTGACGGCAGAGTCGGGGGGCCGGTGACGCAGGCCACAGGCAAACAGCCCCGGGCTCTTAGCTCGGTCGATAAACGCGCACATTGGCATGCCCCTCACTGAGCAAATGGTGGGCATGCAGGCGACTCATCACGCCTTTGTCGCAATACAGCAGGTACTGACGGCTGTTATCCAGTTCCTTGAAACGCGCGTTCAATGCATAGAACGGCAGCGTTTGTACGTCGATGCCGGCGATTTCCAGCGGCTCATCTTCAGCGGCATCCGGGTGACGGATGTCGATGACGATCTGGCCGGCCAGGGCTTCGCTGACTTCTTCGATCTTCACATCCTGGCCCAGTTCGTCGATCACGCGATCGATCGGGACCAGCTTGGCGTTCTCGAGCGCACGCTCCAGAATCGCCATGTCGAATTCTTTCTCTTCATGCTCCACGCGGTGACGCTTGGCGTGGGTCTTGGGGTTCACCGAAATGACCCCGCAGTACTCAGGCATGTGCTTGGCGAAGTCGGCGGTGCCGATTTCCTCTGCCAGGTCGATGATGTCCTGCTTGTGACTGGCGATCAGCGGGCGCAACACCAGCTTCTCGGTAACGCAGTCGATGATCGACAGGTTCGGCAGCGTCTGGCTGGACACCTGGGAGATCGCCTCACCGGTCACCAGTGCGTCGATCTGCAAGCGGTCGGCAATCTGCGACGCGGCGCGCAACATCATACGCTTCAATACCACGCCCATATGACCGTTATCGACTTTGCCGAGAATTTCGCCCAGCACTTCTTCGAACGGTACGCTCACAAATAGCACGCGTTGGGAGCTGCCGTACTTCTTCCAGATAAAGTGCGCGACTTCCATCACGCCCAATTCGTGTGCACGCCCGCCCAAGTTAAAGAAGCAGAAGTGGCTCATCAGGCCGCGGCGCATGATCTGGTAAGCAGCAACCGTGGAATCGAAACCGCCGGACATCAAGACCAGGGTCTGTTCCAGGGCACCCAACGGATAACCGCCGATGCTGTTGTGCTGGCTGTGGATGACAAACAACCGTTGGTCGCGAATTTCCATGCGCACTTCAATTTGTGGCGCTTTCAGGGAAATTCCGGCTGCGCCGCACTCGCGACGCAGCTTGCTGCCGACGTATTTTTCGACGTCCATGGAGCTGAAAGTGTGCTTGCCGGCACGCTTGCAGCGCACCGAAAAGATCTTGCCTTCCAGCTCGCTGCCGTAGTGCTGTTTGCACTTCTCGGTGATGTCGTCGAAGTCGCCCAGCGGGTACTCATCCACCTGCAGGAAATGCGCGATACCCGGCATGCAGCTCAGGCGCTCGGTCATGTCCTTCAAGGCTTTGGGCTCGGTGACACGGGTTTCCAGCTCGAGGTTGTCCCACACGCCGTTCACCACCACAGCCGGGTCCAGATCGCGGAGCACGGCACGGATGTTCTTGGCCAATTGACGGATGAAACGCGTCCGTACCGGTCGGCTTTTGATGGTGATCTCGGGGAAGACTTTTACGATTAATTTCATGGAAACAGCGCGCGCCGGGCCTGCTGAAAAAGGGGGGCGCGGATTATAGCGGAAATCGCTCAAGGTTTAACCAGTTAATATGCATCGCAAGCGCAACGCACTAAAGAGGTGCATTTGTGCGCCTTTGCGCTACATTGCGGTGCGCTATTTTTGGGCTTTTGTCGCAATGCACCTTTATAGGGGCGTTTTTGGAGCAGAAAACCCATGTTGGCGCACTGGCATGCAATTTGCTCTCTTGTGAGGCAGGTTGCCATGGCGGACTATCCGCGCCGGCATCACCCACATTCTAAGGGCTAACTCCACTACCCCAGCCCGAAGCCACCCGGAGGACACTATGTCGAAGTCGGTTCAACTCATCAAAGATCATGACGTTAAATGGATTGATCTGCGCTTCACGGACACCAAAGGCACTCAGCACCACGTGACCATGCCGGCTCGCGACGCGCTGGATGAAGCTTTCTTCGAAGAAGGCAAAATGTTCGACGGTTCCTCCATCGCTGGCTGGAAAGGCATCGAAGCCTCCGACATGATCCTGATGCCGGACGACAGCACTGCCGTACTCGACCCGTTCACCGAAGAGCCGACCCTGATCCTGGTCTGCGACGTGATCGAGCCTTCGACCATGCAAGGCTACGACCGCGACCCACGTGCGATCGCCAAGCGTGCCGAGGAATACCTGAAGTCCACCGGTATCGGTGACACTGTATTCGTAGGCCCAGAGCCAGAATTCTTCATCTTCGACCAAGTGAAGTTCAAGTCCGACATCTCCGGTTCCATGTTCAAGATCTACTCCGAACAAGGCTCCTGGATGTCCGACCAGGACGTGGAAGGCGGCAACCATGGCCACCGTCCAGGTATCAAAGGTGGCTACTTCCCAGTTCCGCCGTTCGACCACGACCACGAAATCCGTACCTCCATGTGCAACGCCATGGAAGACATGGGCCTGGTCATCGAAGTGCACCACCACGAAGTGGCCACTGCCGGTCAGAACGAAATCGGTGTGAAGTTCAACACCCTGGTTGCCAAGGCTGACGAAGTACAGACCCTGAAGTACTGCGTACACAACACTGCCGTCGCTTACGGCCGTACCGCGACCTTCATGCCTAAGCCACTGTACGGCGATAACGGTTCGGGTATGCACGTTCACCTGTCCATCGCCAAAGATGGCAAGAACACCTTCGCTGGCGAAGGTTATGCCGGCCTGTCCGACACTGCCCTGTACTTCATCGGCGGTATCATCAAGCATGGTAAGGCCCTGAACGGCTTCACCAACCCGTCGACCAACTCCTACAAGCGCCTGGTCCCAGGTTTTGAAGCACCGGTAATGCTGGCCTACTCGGCGCGTAACCGTTCCGCTTCGATCCGTATTCCTTACGTGTCCAGCCCTCGCGCTCGCCGTATCGAAGCCCGCTTCCCGGATCCAGCCGCCAACCCATACCTGGCCTTCGCTGCCCTGGTCATGGCCGGCCTGGACGGTATCCAGAACAAGATCCACCCAGGCGACGCCGCCGACAAAAACTTGTACGACCTGCCGCCTGAAGAGGCCAAAGAGATCCCACAAGTGTGCGGCAGCCTGAAAGAAGCCCTGGAAGAGCTGGACAAGGGCCGTGCGTTCCTGACCAAAGGCGGCGTGTTCAGCGACGACTTCATCGACGCTTACATCGGCCTGAAAAGCGAAGAAGAAATCAAGGTTCGCACCTTCGTACACCCACTGGAATACGAGCTGTACTACAGCTGCTGATCCGGTAGCGCTGCGTCCTTAAGAGCGGCGTGACGAAAAAAGACCTCCCTCGGGAGGTCTTTTTTTTTGCCTGGGATTTAGCGGGTCGGGGCATGGCGGTCGAGCATCTGGCCGACCATCTGCGTGCCCAGCGCACTCAGTTGGTGAATGGCCAAGGTGGTGTCACGGTGCTTGCCGCCCAAGTCCTCAGATAAATCCAGCAACAGGGCGCTGACCGAGGTGAGGGTTTCGAAGGTATTGATCATCAAGGCTTCGTCGTCGATATCGGCGGCGATGGTGAAGACAGAGGGTGGTGGATTGGGGGTTGGCTTGAACATTTTCTACATTCCTCAAATGAGGCCGCCTTCGCTTCGCTACTAAACGAAAGGGTGGCAGCTGCGCGCAGGTTAGTAGACCGGTGAATGTAGAAGCCCGGCGCATCCGAGGATGCCCTGCGCACAGCCACCATCAAGCACAGGTTGTAGAAACCTGATTGATGGAGAATGCACGACCTACAATTCGAATCCAGGCTACTAAACCTGATCGCTGATGAGCAGCGACCGAGCAACCATAGAGACGACAAGCCAGCCGTACAAGCCGGCGGATTCTGGCGTAACTGTAGGCAAGCACGCAAGTTAAGGTAGCCTCTGACTGACGCCGCTGTAGACCTGCAAACCCCATTAAAAATGTGGGAGCTGGCTTGCCTGCGATGGCATCAGCTGGGTATACCTGATGCATCGCGTTGCCCGCATCGCAGGCAAGCCAGCTTGTGTCTTCAAGATCTCTTAAACTCAGA
>NZ_AOHM01000021.1:0-147393 GCF_000510895.2 Pseudomonas sp. FH1 | reverse complement strand
ACCCTTCTGAGTTTAAGAGATCTTGAAGACACAAGCTGGCTTGCCTGCTCCCACATTTTAAACCCAGCTAAATCAGAGAAATTGAGTCAAACCTACTGTTGCGGAGCCCCAGCCCCCATGAAGCACAACGTCATCCTTGTCGTGCTCGACGGCCTGAACTTCGAGGTTGCGAGGCACGCCATGGGGCACTTGCAGGCCTATGTCGGCGCAGGACGCGCAGCCCTCTACAAACTGGAATGTGAACTGCCAGCCCTGTCCCGCCCGCTGTATGAATGCATCCTCACCGGCGTGCCTCCGATCCAGAGCGGCATCGTGCACAACAACGTCTCGCGCCTGTCCAACCAGCGCAGCATTTTCCATTACGCCACCGACGCCGGCTTGACCACGGCAGCGGCGGCTTACCATTGGGTCAGCGAGTTGTACAACCGCACGCCCTTCCTCGCCGCCCGCGACCGTCATACCGACGACACGTCACTGGCGATCCAGCACGGGCATTTCTACTGGAATGACCACTACCCGGATTCCCACCTGTTTGCCGACGCCGAAAGCCTGCGCCTCAAACACGCGCCGAACTTCCTGGTGGTGCACCCGATGAACATCGACGACGCCGGCCACAAGCACGGCCTCGACACCCCGCAATACCGCAACAGCGCACGCTCGGCCGACATTATCCTGGCCGATTACCTGCAAGCCTGGCTCGACGCCGGATACCAAGTGCTGGTGACCGCCGACCACGGCATGAACAACGACCGTTCCCACAACGGCCTGTTGCCGGAAGAGCGCGAAGTACCGCTGTTTGTCCTCGGCAATGCCTTCAGCCTGGACCCCAACGCCATGCCGAAACAGACCGACCTGTGCGGCACCGTCTGCGAGTTGCTCGGCGTGCCCCACGACAAACCTGTCTGCCAGGAGCTGTTGAAATGATCCGTGGCAAATGGCTGGCGCTGCTGTGCCTGGTGCCCTTCGCACTGTTCTTTATCGTGTTCGAAATCGCCCCGCTGGTCTGGGTGCTGATCAACAGCCTGCAGACCGAAGAAGCCGGTTGGGGTGTGGAAAACTTCGTACGTATCTTCAGCTCGAAGTTCTACCTGCAAGCCATCCAGTTCAGTTTGGAGATCAGCTTCTACTCGAGCATTTTCGGCATCATCATCGCCACGCTGGGCAGCTACTCGTTACGTCGGGTGGATTCGCCGCTGCGTAACTTCGTCACCGCTTTCGCCAACATGACCAGCAACTTTGCCGGCGTGCCCTTGGCCTTCGCGTTCATCATTCTGCTGGGCTTCAACGGCAGCATCACGATCATGCTCAAGCAGGCGGGGATCATTCAGGACTTCAACCTGTATTCGAAGACCGGCTTGATCATCCTCTATACCTACTTCCAAATTCCCCTGGGCGTGTTGCTGCTCTACCCGGCCTTCGATGCGTTGCGCGAAGACTGGCGTGAGTCGGCTGCACTGCTCGGCGCGAATGGCTGGCAGTTCTGGCGGCATATCGGCCTGCCCGTGCTCACCCCGGCCCTGCTCGGTACGTTCGTGATTCTGCTGGCCAACGCCTTGGGCGCCTATGCCACGGTGTACGCCTTGACCACCGGTAACTTCAACGTGCTGCCGATCCGTATCGCCGGGCTGGTCTCCGGTGATGTATCCCTCGACCCGAACATGGCCAGCGCCCTGGCCGTGGTGCTGGTGGCGCTGATGACCGTGGTCACCGTGGTCCATCAACTGCTGCTCAAGAGGAGCTACCATGTCTCGCGCTGAAGCCGGCCCGGCCTCCCTCTACCATCGAGTGGTGGTGTGGCTGTTGTTTGCAATCCTGGTGCTGCCGTTGGTGGGCACCTTCGTCTATTCCATTGCCAGCAGTTGGTCAGCGACCATCCTGCCCGCCGGCTTCACGGTGAAGTGGTACGTGCAGCTATGGAGCGACCCGCGCTTTTTGATGGCCTTCGGGCAGTCGTTGCTGGTGTGTGTCGGCGCGCTGATCCTGTCGGTGGTGCTGATTTTGCCGCTGCTGTTCGTGGTGCATTACCACTTCCCCAAGCTCGATGCGCTGATGAACATCCTGATCCTGCTGCCCTTCGCGGTGCCACCGGTGGTGTCGTCGGTGGGTTTGCTGCAGCTGTATGGCTCCGGGCCGATGGCGATGGTCGGCACGCCGTGGATTTTGATCGGCTGCTACTTCACCGTCGCGCTGCCGTTCATGTACCGGGCGATCACCAACAACCTGCAAGCCATCAACCTGCGCGACTTGATGGACGCCTCGCAACTGCTCGGCGCCAGCACCTGGCAGGCGGCGATCCTGGTGGTGCTGCCGAACCTGCGCAAAGGCTTGATGGTGGCGTTGCTGCTGTCGTTCTCGTTCCTGTTCGGTGAGTTCGTGTTCGCCAACATCCTGGTGGGCACCCGCTACGAGACCCTGCAGGTGTACCTGAACAACATGCGCAACAGCAGCGGCCATTTCACCAGTGCCGTCGTGATCTCCTATTTCTTCTTTGTGCTGGTGCTGACCTGGGCCGCCAACATCTTGAACAAGGACAAAAGCCAATGAGCTTCGTCAGCGTCCAACACCTGCAAAAAGGCTACGCCGGCACCCCGGTGTTCAGTGATATCAACTGCGAGATCGCCAAGGGTGAGTTCGTCACCCTGCTCGGCCCGTCCGGTTGCGGCAAATCCACACTACTGCGGTGCATTGCCGGCCTGACCTCGGTGGACAGTGGGAAAATCCTGCTGGATGGGCAGGACATCGTCCCATTGAGCCCGCAGAAACGTCACATCGGCATGGTGTTCCAGAGCTATGCACTGTTTCCCAACATGACCGTGGAGCAGAACGTCGCGTTCGGCCTGCGCATGCAAAAGGTCAACGCCGACGACAGTCACAAGCGCGTGCAGGAAGTGCTGCAACTGGTGGAACTCAAGGACCTCGCCGGTCGTTACCCGCACCAGATGTCCGGCGGCCAGTGCCAGCGCGTGGCCCTCGCCCGCTCCCTGGTCACCCGTCCACGTTTGTTGCTGCTGGATGAGCCGCTGTCGGCGCTGGATGCACGGATTCGCAAGCACCTGCGCGAGCAGATCCGCCAGATCCAGCGCGAGCTGGGGCTGACCACGATCTTCGTGACCCATGACCAGGAAGAAGCCCTGACCATGTCCGACCGGATCTTCCTGATGAACCAGGGCAAGATCGTGCAGAGCGGCGATGCCGAGACCCTCTACACCGCGCCGGTCGACGTGTTCGCCGCTGGCTTTATCGGTAACTACAATCTGTTGGACGCCGACAAGGCCAGCCAATTGCTGCAACGCCCGATCAACAGCCGCATTGCCATTCGCCCGGAGGCCATCGAACTGAGCCGCGATGGCGACCTGGACGCCCTGGTGCGCAGCCACAGCCTGTTGGGCAACGTGATTCGCTACCGCATCGAAGCGCGCGGCGTGGAGTTGGTGGTGGATGTGCTCAACCGCTCGGCTGACGATCTGTACCCCGAGGGGCAACGCCTGGCACTTTCCATCGACCCCAGCGCCCTGTGTGAAGTAGCCTGATGCAACGATTGATTGAGAGAGCGTGACCGATGGCATTGGTAATTTTTGATCTGGACGACACCCTCATCCACGGTGACTGCGCCACCCTGTGGAGCGAGCAGATGGGCCGCCTGGGCTGGGTCGACCCTGAGTCGTTCATGCGCAAGAACCACGAACTGATGGACGCCTACAGCCAGGGCAAGCTGAAAATGGAAGACTTCATGGACTTCAGCCTGGAGCCGATGATCGGCCGCACGCCGGAGGAAATCGAGCATCTGGTGGAGCCCTGGGTCGAGGACGTGATCGAGCCGCTGATCTACAGCGAAGCCACCAAGACCATCGCCCGTCATCGGGCCAATGGCGACCGGATCCTGGTGATCTCGGCGTCGGGCACGCACTTGGTCACGCCGATTGCGGCGCGGATCGGGATTGATGAAGTGCTGGGGATCAACCTTGAAGTCAGCCATGGCGTATACAGCGGGCGTACGGTGGATGTGCTGACGTATCGCGAAGGCAAGATCACGCGGTTGCTGGAATGGTTGGAGCAGGAAGGCGAGTCGCTGGAGGGCGCGTATTTCTATTCGGATTCGCGCAATGACTTGCCGTTGTTGCTGAAGGTGGATCATCCGCAGGTGGTGAATCCGGATCCCGTGTTGCGCGAGCATGCCGAAAAGGCTGGCTGGCCGATCCATCACTGGGTCTGAAACCGACTTCCCTGATTTGAAATGCGATCAAATGTGGGAGCGGGCTTGCTCGCGAAGGCAGTGTGTCAGATGAAACATTCTTCACAGACACGCCGCCTTCGCGAGCAAGTCGAATCGTCGCACCGCCGCTCCCACATTTGGACTGCATTTCAAATTGAGATCAGTTCAAGGCCTCATCAATCACTAACACCAACTTCCCGGAAATCCGGTTGGTCGCCAACTCGGCAAACGCCGCCTCGGCATCCTTGATGGGGAAGGTCTTGGCCAGTTGCGGGCTAAGGCGCCCTTCAACAAACAACGGCCAAACATGCTGGCTCAAGTCGCTGAACAGGTCGGCCTTGAACTGATCACTGCGGCTGCGCAAAGTCGAGCCCAATAGCTGAATACGCTTGCCCAGCACCTGCGCCAGATCCAACTTGGCCTCGCGACCGCCCATCAAACCGATCAACACCCAACGGCCATCCAGGGCGAGCAGCTTGAGATCCAGCGCCGCATAGTCGCCACCCACCGGGTCGAGGATCACATCAAACGGCCCGAAATCCCGCAGCCCTTCGAGGCCATCGGTGCGTACCACGCCGCCCTGGGCGCCGAGCGCCTCGCAATAGGCCAGGCGCTCCGCCGAGCCGACGCTGACCCAGCACGGGCTGCCGAACGCCTTGCACAACTGGATCGCTGCCGAGCCCACGCCACTGGCGCCAGCATGCAGCAGCACTTTCTCACCGGGTTTGAGGCCGGCCAGTTGGAACAGGTTGAGCCACGCGGTGCTGTACACCTCAGGCAACGCCGCCGCTTCGATCAGCGACAATCCTTCCGGCACCGGCAGAACGTGACGCGCATCCACCATCACTTCCTCGGCCATGCCACCCCCGGCCAACAGCGCGCAGACACGGTCACCGACTTGCCAGGATGAGCCCGCCCCCACTTCGCTGATCACCCCGGAACACTCCAGGCCCAGCACCTGGCTGGCGCCTGGCGGCGGTGGATAAAGCCCCGCGCGCTGTAATAAATCGGCGCGATTGAGGCCCGCTGCCGCCACACGAATGCGAACTTGCCCTACATCGCACGTAGGAACGGGTTCTTCCAACCACGCCACATGACCGTCAACGCCTTGCAATGCTTTCACACTGCCTCCATAGTGAGTCTGGACTGAGCCCGTAGCTGTATCGCCGGGCTTTTTGCATTATGCGACCGGACCATATGGAACCGGCTCCCTCAAAGACGGCCTAATATGCGTTATCAATTGCCCCCGCGTCGAATCAGCATGAAGCATTTGTTCCCCAGCACCGCCCTCGCTCTTTTCATTGGTCTCGGCTTTGCGTCGATGTCGACCAATACGTTCGCAGCCAACAGCTGGGACAACCTTCAGCCGGATCGCGATGAGGTGATTGCCAGCCTTAACGTCGTCGAGTTGCTCAAGCGCCATCACTACAGCAAGCCGCCGCTGGACGACGCGCGCTCGGTGATCATCTATGACAGCTACCTCAAGCTGCTGGATCCGTCGCGCAGCTACTTCCTGGCCAGCGACATCGCCGAGTTCGACAAGTGGAAAACCCAGTTCGACGACTTCCTCAAGAGCGGCGACCTGCAACCTGGCTTCACCATCTACAAGCGTTACCTGGACCGCGTCAAAGCGCGTCTGGACTTCGCCTTGGGTGAGCTGGACAAAGGCGTCGACAAGCTCGATTTCACCCAGAAGGAAACCCTTCTGGTGGACCGCAAGGACGCGCCTTGGCTGACCAGCACCGCCGCCCTCGACGACCTGTGGCGCAAACGCGTCAAGGACGAGGTGCTGCGCCTGAAGATCGCCGGCAAAGAGCCTAAGGCTATCCAGGAGCTGCTGACCAAGCGCTACAAGAATCAGCTCGCGCGTCTGGACCAGACCCGCGCCGAAGATATCTTCCAGGCCTACATCAATACCTTCGCGATGTCCTACGATCCGCACACCAATTATCTGTCGCCAGATAACGCGGAAAACTTCGATATCAACATGAGTCTGTCGCTGGAAGGCATCGGTGCCGTCCTGCAAAGCGACAACGACCAGGTCAAGATCGTACGCCTGGTGCCGGCAGGTCCGGCGGACAAGACCAAGCAGGTGGCTCCGGCCGACAAGATCATCGGTGTTGCCCAGGGTGACAAAGAGATGGTCGACGTGGTCGGCTGGCGTCTGGACGAAGTGGTCAAGCTGATCCGTGGGCCGAAAGGCAGTGTGGTGCGCCTGGAAGTGATTCCGCACACCAATGCGCCGAACGACCAGACCAGCAAAATCGTGTCCATCACCCGTGAAGCGGTGAAGCTCGAAGACCAGGCCGTGCAGAAGAAAGTCCTCAACCTCAAGCAGGATGGCAAGGACTACAAGCTGGGCGTGATCGAAATCCCGGCCTTCTACCTGGACTTCAAGGCCTTCCGCGCGGGCGATCCGGACTACAAGTCCACCACCCGTGACGTCAAGAAAATCCTGACCGAACTGCAGAAGGAAAAAGTCGACGGCGTGGTCATCGACCTGCGCAACAACGGCGGCGGTTCCCTGCAGGAAGCCACTGAGCTGACCAGCCTGTTTATCGACAAGGGTCCGACCGTGTTGGTGCGCAACGCTGACGGCCGTGTGGATGTGCTGGAAGACGAGAACCCAGGTGCCTTCTACAAAGGCCCGATGGCGTTGCTGGTCAACCGCCTCTCGGCTTCGGCTTCGGAGATTTTCGCCGGCGCCATGCAGGACTATCACCGCGCCCTGATCATCGGCGGCCAGACCTTCGGCAAAGGCACCGTGCAGACCATCCAGCCGCTGAACCATGGCGAGCTGAAACTGACGCTGGCCAAGTTCTACCGGGTTTCCGGGCAGAGCACCCAGCACCAGGGCGTACTGCCGGACATCGATTTCCCGTCGATCATCGACACCAAGGAAATCGGCGAAAGCGCCCTGCCGGAAGCCATGCCGTGGGACACCATCCGCCCTGCGATCAAGCCGGCATCGGATCCGTTCAAGCCATTCCTGGCGCAGTTGAAGGCTGACCACGATACCCGCTCCGCCAAGGATGCCGAGTTTGTGTTTATCCGCGACAAGCTGGCCCTGGCGAAGAAGCTGATGGAAGAAAAAACCGTCAGCCTCAATGAAGTGGATCGCCGCGCGCAGCACTCCGACATCGAAAACAAGCAACTTGTCCTGGAAAACATCCGCCGCAAGGCCAAGGGTGAAGATCCACTCAAGGAGCTGAAGAAAGAAGACGAAGATGCGCTGCCGGCCGAAGCCGACAAGACCAAGCCGGAAGACGACGCCTACCTGGCCGAGACGGGCCGGATCCTGCTGGACTACCTGAAGGTCAGCAAACAGGTGGCCAAGCAGTAAATGATGGCGATTTAATGTGATCGCTCCGCGGAGTGTCATCATATAGACATCATTCTGTCGTGAAATGAAGGACCGCACGCTTCCAGCCTGCGGTCCTTTTTTTTCGATCGAGATCGCCATGACCATGACCGAACAGCTGAATGCATTGGGCGTTATCCTGGCTCAAGGCAGTTTGCACAGCCTGTTCCAACCGATCATCAGCCTGTCTGAACGGCGTATTCTCGGCTATGAAGCCCTCAGTCGTGGGCCTTCCAACAGCCCGCTGCACTCCCCCATCGCCCTGTTCTCGGTTGCCAGCCAGGCCGGGCGGCTGAGTGAGCTGGAGATCGCCTGCCGCGAAAGCGCGTGCCGACGCTTCAGTGAGCAGAAGCTGCCGGGCAAGCTGTTCCTCAATGTCTCGCCACAATCGTTGATGGAAACTGCACATCAACCAGGGCGCACCCTGCAATTGCTGCGTGACTTCGGTATTCCACCGAGCCAAGTGGTAATCGAGCTCACCGAGCAAACTCCCACCAACGATATCGACCTGCTGCAAACCGCCCTGCACCACTACCGCAACATGGGGTTCTCGATTGCCCTGGACGACCTGGGCGCCGGTTATTCCAGCCTGCGCCTATGGTCGGAGCTGCGCCCGGATTATGTGAAGATCGACCGCCACTTCATCGACGGCATCCATCAGGACGCGCTCAAGCGGGAATTTGTCGGCTCCATCCTGCAAATTGCCAAGGCGTCACGGGCCCAAGTGATTGCCGAAGGGATCGAGTTGCCTGAAGAGTTGGCGGTACTGACGGAGATGGGCGTGGACCTGGTCCAAGGCTACCTGCTCTGCCGTCCACAGGAGCAACCGCCGCAGGAAGCGCGCCTGATGCTGCCCAAGCCCGACAGCGCCAACGTGGCACTGAACGACGAAGGCAGCGACCTCAGCGCCTTGCTCAGCGAACAGCCGGCGGTGGATCAGGACACAGCCACCGCCCAGGTGCTGGAAGCGTTCCGGCGCCAGGCCAACCTCAATTCCCTGGCGGTGCTGGATGGGCGCGGGCACCCAATCGGTATCGTCCACCGGCATTCACTCTCGGATGCGCTGCTGAAACCCTTCGCCACCGACCTGTTTGCGCGCAAGCCCATCAGTCGTTTGATGAGCACCGACTTTCTGGCAGTGGAGCTGAGTCAGTCCCTGCAGCAAGTCAGCCGTTTGCTTACCAGCCGCGCGCGGCAACGCATCGAAGAAGACTTCATCATCACGCTCAATGGCGATTACCTGGGCCTGGGTCGGGTGATCGATGTGCTCAAACTGATCACCGAGCTGAAGATCCAACAAGCGCGCTACGCCAACCCGCTGACCCTGCTGCCGGGCAACGTGCCGATCCAGCAGTGCCTGACGCGACTGCTGCAGCAACAGCGCGAATCGGTGATCTGCTACGTGGATATCGACAGCTTCAAGCCATTCAACGATATCTACGGCTATGGGCGTGGGGATGAGGTGTTGTTGTGCCTGGCGCAGTGCCTGAACGACCGTGTCGACCCCAGCCGCGACTTTGTCGGGCATATCGGCGGTGATGACTTTTTGCTGGTACTGGGCCCGCAGGATTGGCGCAAACGCCTTAATCAGCTGCTGGATGACTTCCACACCCAATGCCGACGTTTCTACCGCGCCGAACACCTTGAAGCGGGCTGCTTCGTGGCGCTCAACCGCCAGGGCGTGCGCCAGGAGTTTGCGCTGCTGTCACTGTCTATCGGCGTGGTGCATTTGTATCCACAGGCCTGTGGACAACTCGATGCCAGCCAGTTGGCGGAGCTGGCCTCGCAGGCCAAGCACCATGCCAAGGATATGGCCGGCTATAGCATCCATGTGATCGACAGCATGGACGCGCTGCCCCAGGCGCTTTAGGCCTCGGCAGACTCCGGGTACTCGTATTCGAACACCCGCACCACTTCCGATGCGTGCCAGGAGGCAGCGGCCACGCCATCGGACGGCCCGCTGAAACGGCCCAGGCGCTCGACACATTCAAAGAAACCGGTACGCGGCAGGCGACTGGCGCCCTGGCTTATCACCAGCGAGCTACGCAGCGGCTGCTCGGCCTTGGCGTCCAACGCCGCCAGGTGCTCCAGGGCGGCAGCCAGGGTCTGCATGGCCGGCGTGGGGAATTGCAGGCGCTCCAGCAGCGCGCGGTAGGTCAGCAGATGGCGCTGGCGGCGCGCCTGGTCCAGTTCGTTGAGTAACCCATCCCAGTGTTGACGACTGATACGTAGGCTCAAGATTCATCCCTCCAACCTGCAACGCCCAATTCCCAGGCCAGGCTGCGGCGGATCGCGGCATCCGGCTGGCGTTCACCACTTTCAATCAATCCAAGATATGAGGGGCTGATCCCCACGGTGCGGGCCAGGGTTTCGATCGCCAGGCCTTTGCCCTCACGCAAGCCGCGCAGGTCTGCGAGCGGGCGCAGGTCCTGTGCAGGGGCGGCTTGGGCAGGCGATGAGAGAGGAGGAAGCGTCGGTTGTTGCTGACCGGCAGCTTTTAGCAGCGCCTGGTACTGATCCCATGGCAACACCGCGTACTCGGGTTCGCCATTGCGTGAAATTATCTGAATATCCATGACTGCCCCGTAGGATAACTGCACTTACTTAGTAAGCTCTTTCCTTAGGAGTGTAATCCTAACAGCCCTAAAGGTCGCAGGGGGATAGTCACGTCATGCGTTTTTTTGCGGGTTTTCCTTGGCCAGCAGAGCGGGAGTCGCAGGCAGGCGCTCAACCACGGCAAGCTTTTCCGGACGCTGGGCGTCGCGCCAGGCGCGAAAAGCGCTCAGTTCGCCGTCCAGGGTCTTCATGACCCATGCCAGCACGGCAATGTCGTCGAGCATGCCGAACATAGGGATGAAGTCCGGGATCGCATCGATCGGGCTCAGGAAGTACATCAAGCCCGCTACCACCGAGATCAGCGCCTTGGGGCTGATGGCCCGGTACTCGCCGCGCCAGTAAGCCAGGCACAGGGCCTGGAGCAATTTGAAGTCATCCTTGAGCTTGCCCAGGCGATTGCCCTGGCTGGAGCCCTTGGCGGCGACCGCGAACAGCAGCGTCGGCAAGCGCCCACGGCCCAGGAGGCGTGCGGCCATGGGCAGGAAACGGGTGAAATTGAAGGGTGGTTTCATCGGTCACTCCAGTTCCAGGCGACATAAAAGGTTATCCACACAAATTGTGGATAACCTTGTGAACAGAGCCTATTTTCTGCGCTGAAAGCCACGTAGTTCAAGGCTTGCAGTCAGATCGGGCGTTTTTTGCGCACTGAAAAAAAACCCAAGATTTCATTGACTTGGCGTTGATGTGCGGCTACCCGTACTCGAGTCTTATATCAGACTGTTGCAGGCTGCAGGCGTTCGATCGGATGTGTGCGCGCGCGGGCTGTGCAACCCCCAGAAACAACAACGCCCCGTCGAGACGGGGCGTTGTGTGTTCAGGCGCCTGTTACTTCTTGGCAGCCGGTGCAGCAGGAGCGTCAGCCTTGGCTGGGTCCTTGATGGCCAGCAGCTCCAGGTCGAATACCAGCACGGAGTTGGCTGGGATCGCTGGGCTTGGGCTTTGTGCGCCGTAGGCCAGGTCCGAAGGAATGTACAGCTCGACCTTCTCGCCCACGTGCATCAGTTGCAGGCCTTCGACCCAACCTGGGATCACGCCGCTAACCGGCAGGTCGATCGGGCTACCGCGATCCACGGAGCTGTCAAAGGTGGTGCCGTTGGTGAGTTTGCCGGTGTAGTGCACAGTCACCACGTCAGTCGGCTTAGGCTGGGCGCCGTCGGCTTTCTTGGTGATCTTGTACTGCAGACCGGAAGCGGTGGTGACGACGCCGTCTTTCTTGGCGTTGTCTTCGAGGAATTTCTTGCCGGCGGCTGCCGACTCTTCACTCATCTTGGTCATGCGTTCTTCAGCACGTTTTTGCAGTGCGGCAAACGCTTCAACCAGCTCGTCGTCTTTGAGCTTCTGCTCTTTTTTGCCGACGGCATCTTCGATGCCTTGGGCTACTGCTTTGGAATCCAGGTCATCCATGCCTTCTTGGGCAAGGCTCTTGCCCATGTTCAGGCCGATGCCGTAGGAAGCTTTCTGCGCCGGGGTTTTCAGCTCTACGCTGGTCTGCGAATCACAACCCGCAAGTACCAGGCTAACCAGGGCCACCGCCGCCGCCAACCGATGCTGTTTCATGCTATTTCCTTGTTCATGCGCCAATAGGGCATTCGAATAAAGTCGCGAGCTTATCAGGCGGCCACGACCAATGGCTACCGGCATGTGAGCAGGAAACTTCTGATAAGTTCACGTGTTTAAAAGCATTTTCATTCATGATGGAGGCCCGCGAAGGATCGCGGGACCGCCCACTACCGGGCTCATGGCCACTTGCCGCACCTGTGGCGTAGTGGCATAACATCGCGACAACTCGACAAGGCCGAGACAAGGATAGCCATCTTGCGCATTTTTTCCCGTGTTTTACTCCTGATATTCACCCTGCTGGGCATCGCCCTCGCCGTGGTGCTCTATTACACCGTCAACCCCAAGCTGCCGGACTACGTGCCCGTGGAGCAGGTGCACTACCAGGACCAATGGAGTGCCGCCGACCGCCAGACCTATTACTTCACGCCCCAGGGCACCCAGGTAAAAGGCCTGCACTATGATTGGTTCACCGCTCTGGAGTTGCCGTTTTCCGAACAGCGTTTCGCAACGCCCGAGTATCTGGCGCGCTTTGGCTTCCTGGTGGACCCCAAGCAAGTGCCCACTGCGCAAAACCCCGGCAACCTGCCGGTGGGTTTCGCCCGGCATAAAAACGCCGGCAGCAACGCCCAATACCTGGATATCACCTGCGCCGCCTGCCACACCGGCGAATTGCATTACAAAAACCAGGCCCTGCGTATCGACGGCGGTTCCGCCCAGCACGTGCTGCCCTCCAGCGTGCCAACCTTGCGCGGCGGCAGTTTCGGTCAGGCCCTGGTCGCGAGCCTGGCGGCCACCTATTACAACCCGTGGAAGTTCGAACGTTTTGCCCGCCAGGTGTTGGGGGATCGCTACGACGCCGAGCACACGCAACTGCGTAAGGACTTCAAGCAGTCGCTGAACCAGTTCCTCAAAGTGGCCTGGAACGATACTCACCGTGGCCTCTACCCCACTGAAGAAGGTCCTGGCCGTACGGACGCGTTTGGCCGTATCGCCAACGCCAGCTTTGGCGATGCCATTTCCCCGGACAACTATCGCGTCGCCAATGCGCCGGTGGACTACCCGCAGTTGTGGGACATCTGGACCTTCGACTGGGTGCAGTGGAACGGTTCGGCCCAGCAGCCCATGGCGCGCAATATCGGCGAAGCCCTGGGAGTCGGCGCGACGCTGGCGTTTTTCGACGACGCCGGTCAGCCGCTCCAAGGCGACGCGCGCTACCCGTCCAGCGTGCGGGTGCGCGACCTCAACCTGATCGAAGAAACCCTGCAACGCCTCAAGCCACCGACCTGGCCCGAGGACCTGTTCGGCACCGTCGACAAGCCGCTCGCCGCCCAAGGCCGCGTACTCTTCGCCGAAAACTGCGCCGGCTGCCATGTACCCAGCGTCAGCCAGGAAGGCGGACGCCCGGTGCAACAGCTGAAAATGCTGCCAGTGGACTACATCGGCACCGACCCCGGCACAGCCAGCAACATCGCCGACCAGCGCTACGACCTCAGCGCGTTGCAATGGGACCTGGCGGAATTGGCCAAACTCAACGTCGAACTGCACCCCACGCCGACCGAGCCGCTGGACCTGAAAAAGCTGTCCGTGGCCAAGGGCCTCGCCTACGTCACCGCGTTCGTCGAAGAACATGCCTACCGCGCCGCTGGCGTAACCCCGGCCGAACGCCCGCGCCTGGACGGCTACGGCCTCCCCATCGGCGTACGTGAGTTGCGCGCCTACAAGGCACGGCCATTGGCGGGCGTGTGGGCGACGCCACCGTTCCTGCATAACGGTTCGGTGCCGACGACCTACCAATTGCTCTCGCCCCAGGACGAGCGCAGCACCACCTTCTATAAAGGCACGTTCAACTACGACCCGCGCCACCTCGGCTTCGAGACCGACGCGTTCAAGAATGCCTTTTTGTTCGATACCAAAATCACCGGCAACCACAACAGCGGTCACGAATTCCGTGCCGGCAGTCGTGGCAACGGCGTAATCGGCCGTGGCCTGCTGCCGCAGGAACGCTGGGCGCTGCTGGAATACCTCAAAGTGCTGGGCGGCCCGCTGGAGCAACAACTGCCATGATGATTCGATCCCCCTACGACCGACCTTCCCTGCTCGCCCGCCTGTGGCTGCGCATCGGCGCATTCCTCGGCAAGACCCTGCTGTGGCTGGTGGGCCTCGGCCTGCTCGGTTGGCTGGGCGCCAGTGCCTGGTATGCCTGGCAGCACAGCGGCCCGGTGTCGCCGAATGAGCAGACTCCGCCCGGCGAAGCGGCGATGACCCAAGGCATCATCCAGACGGCGGTGCGCATCGTCGACCAGCACCGCGAAGGCACACGCTACCTGCGCGATGCCCATGCCAAGGCCCATGGTTGCGTGAAGGCCGAGGTCAGCGTGTTGGCCGACCTCGACCCGGCATTGCGCCAAGGCGTGTTCGCCGAACCGGGCAAGACCTGGCAGGCGATGATGCGGCTGTCCAACGGCAACGCCTACCCGCAGTTCGACAGCATCCGTGATGCGCGGGGCATGGCGCTCAAGCTGCTGGACGTGCCGGGCAAGCAACTGCTGGCCGACCAACAGGCGCGCACGGAACAGGACTTCGTGATGTTCAGCCACCCGAACTTCTTTGTCAGCGATGTGGCGGAGTACGCGCAGAACATCGGCGCGCAAGCAGATGGCAAGAAAGTCCTGGCGTTCTTCCCCAAGGCCGACCCACGGACCTGGCAGGTACGCCATCTGTTTATCGCCCTGGCGACCCTGGCGCCCGCACCGGCCAGCCCGACGCAGACCACCTACTTTTCGGTGTCGCCCTACAAGTTCGGCGCGGCCAACGCCAAGTTCCGCGTCGCACCCGACCCGCAGAGCTGCCCGGAATATCAACTGCCCAAGCAGAACCAGGACCTGCCGAACTTCCTGCGCAGCGCCTTGAGCCAGCAGCTGTCCACTGACCGCGTGCCTGCGTGTTTCGTGCTGCAGATCCAGCGGCAGAACCCGCAGAAATTCATGCCGATCGAAGACACCAGCATCGAATGGAAGGAGAGCGATGCGCCCTATGAAACCGTGGCCAAGGTGCGTATACCGGCGCAGGATTTCGACACACCCGAGCAGAACCTGGCGTGCGACAACCAGTCGTTCAACCCCTGGTTTGGTGTAGCGGAACACCGCCCAATCGGCGGCATCAACCGCTTGCGCAAGGCGGTGTACGAAGCGGTCAGCGATTACCGCCACAGCCGCAACGCTCCGTAAAGAACGCGTAACAATGGACCCGACGGCGTAAGGATTGCGTCGGGTCTATTGAGCCGTTTTCACCCCGCCTCTACCGTGAGTACCTACCCCATCACCCGTAGGAAATCACCGTGGAAAGCTCAACCCTCGGCATGATCGTACTGACCCTGATCGCCGTGTTCGGCACCGCGTCTTTTTGCTTCGAACACCTGGCAACACGCCAGACCAAAAAGAAAAAAACCGGTCAGCACTGACCCTCAGCCAGCCTGTTCTGGCTCCGCCGTTCGAGCCTGCAACCACTGACGAAAACTGCGCACCGCCGCCGGCGGGTTGCGGTGATGTGGCTGCATCAAGTGCAGGCGGCCGCGACTGTGCATGCTGTGGGGCAAGGCCATTTGCAGGCGCCCGGAATCGAGGTCGCTGTCCAGCAAGCGCTTCCAGCCGAGGGCGACGCCGTGCCCCATCACCGCCGACTGCATCAACAGTTGATAGCTGTTGGTGCGCAAGGCGTGACGCGGCGAGTAGTAATCGGCGCCCGCATCAGCGAACCAGTCGGCCCAGGTGAGCCAGTCGTGATGGTGGTCCTCAACGATCAGCAAAGTGTGAGCGTGCAACAAGTGATGCAGGTCGCGAATCGGGCCGTGACGCTCAAGGTAATCGGGGCTGCACACGGTGATGACCTGTTCGCTGTCAAACACCGGCGACAGCTCAAGGCCGTGGGGCGCCGCCAGTTCATCCAAGTGATAGAACAAACCCAGGTCGTATTCGCTGACATCCAGGTGGCTGGGGCTTTCGCTGCACAGGATGCGGATATCCAGGTCCGGGTGGTCGCGCTGGAACTGCGGCAACAGACCGGCCAGCCAGATGGAACTGATGGTGGGCGTGCTGGCCAGGGTCAACTGGCGGTCGGCACCGCGCCTGCGCAACTCGGCGGACTCGCGGTCAAGCTCGCGCAACAGGCGTTGGACGGTACGGAAATAACGTACCCCGGCGGGTGTCAGGCTCAAGCCCTGGGCCAGTCGATAAAACAGCGGGCGGGCCAGGTCTTCTTCGAGGCGTTTGACCTGGCGGCTGACTGCGCTTTGGGTCAAGTTCAGTTCATGGGCCGCCTGGGTAAAGCTCAAGTGGCGGGCCGCCGCTTCGAAGGTCTGCAAGCAGTTGAGGGGAGGAAGATCGACGTTTCGGCGCGACATGAGCAAGTCCATTGGCAATGACGGGCCCAGGTTACCCCAGGCCCGCAGAGATCACGTTGGCGTGCATCCTGCCAGTTGCCTGCTCAGAGCGCGACCCTGGCCACGCGTTTACTCCATTGCCGGCGGTGTTCCAACTGGCCATTTTCCCAGGCGGTCTGCTCCGCTTCGATGTAGAACCACTCGGCATCGGCGTGCACGCTCAAGTGGCTTTCCACCTCCACGGCCCACTGGTCGCGGCCGACACGGTAGTGCCATTCGATATCGGCGCGCGTCGACAGTGGATCCCAAGGCAAGGTGCGGTACTGCTCGGTGCAGCGCTGGTCTACCGACAAACCGTGGTCGGTAAAACGCACCGAACCCAAATCATCTTCGATTTTCACGCAGACTTCACCACTGCCCACGTCTTCGATCAACGTACGTTTCGGCGCAGCAGCACGTAGGACTTCCATCGCCACCGGCGTAGCCGACTGCGGTGCTTCGAACGGGCAGTCCACCGCCTCGCCGTTGAATATCGGCAACTGCAGGCTTTGCAGGCTCGGTAGCAACGTCAGGGTGGTCAGCTCGCGGCTCGGCCACAGCAACGGGAAACTCGCGGTGCTGAGGGCCAGGCGCAAACGGTAGCCGGCGGGCAGACGCATGCCGATGTGGTCGAGGTTTAGCTGCACATCCATCGGTTCACCAGGGACTACAGGCGTTACCTGGGAAAAGTCCTCACGCAGGGTGAGATTAAGCACACCGTAGCTGATCTGCGTGACCTGCCCGTCCGGTGCTATCGCATTCAGCCGGGCGACCAATTGGCCACAGGCGGTGTCACTGGCCAGGCGCAACTTAAGACGTGCATCGCCGAGCAGTGCCAGCGGCTCGGTCAACGGCTGGGAGTCGAAGCACAGCGAGTTGGCGTCATCGCGGCGTTGATCCATCGGCCCGTCGGGGCCAAACCAGATGGCGCAGTATTCGCCCTGATGCAGGCCGGTGGTCAGCGGCGAGCAGAGACTGCGCGGCGCCGCCAAAGGCTGCGCGCCGGTACTCAGGCCCTGTTCACCAAGACTGAAATCGGTCCATTGCACCTGCGGATCCGGCCAACCTGCCGTTTGCACCCAGATACCCGGCCGCTCGGCATAACTGCCCTTCGGCGGCAGAATATCCTGTAGGTAAAAAGTGCAGGCTGCGTCATCCATTACCCCGTTATCGATACCCTTAAGCCAGTGATCCCACCAGCGTTTGGCCTCTTGCAGGAAGCCGATGGCCGGGTTCGGCACGGCAAAATGCGGGTACTTGTGGATCCACGGCCCGATCATGGACTTCTTCGGGCCCGGCAGGTTTTGCATCAGGCGCGAAACGGTGTTGCGATAGGCATCGCCCCAGCCGCCGACGGCATACACTGCCGCCTTTATCTTTGAATAATCCTCGCACACCGAGCCGTGGCGCCAGTAATCATCGCGGGTCTGGTGTTGCAGCCAGGTTTCCGCCAGCAGCGGCATGGCGTCCAGGCGTTGGTGCCAGAGGCTTTTCCAGTCGTCGACCAACAGCGGGTCGGGCACCGCCGCGCTGAAGTTGAGCATGGTGGCGGCCCAGCCGAAGTTCTCCATCAACAGGTTGCCGCCCTTGTAATGGATGTCGTCGGCAAAGCGGTCATCGGTGGAGCACAGGGTAATGATCGCTTTCAACGCTTCGGGCTGGCGCGCGGCGACTTGCAGGCCGTTGAAGCCGCCCCAGGAAATGCCCATCATGCCGACATTGCCGTCGCACCAGGGTTGCTGGCACAGCCAGTCGATCACTTCGAGGGCATCTTCCTGTTCCTGCAACAGGTATTCGTCTGCCATCAGGCCTTGGGATTCACCGTTGCCCCGCATGTCCACCCGCACACACACATAGCCCTGCCCCGCCATCCACGGGTGGGTCAGCGCATCGCGTACGGCGGTGCCGTCGCGTTTGCGGTACGGCAGGTATTCGAGGATTGCCGGGAAGGTTTGCAAACCGGCGACTTCCGGCAACCAGATACGGGCGGCCAGTTGGGTGCCGTCCTTCAAGGGGATCAGGCAGTGCTCGATTTCGCGCACGGTGTAAGCAAATTCAGTGACGATGTCCATCAGTAACTCCTACAGCGGTTCAATCGATCAGCGGGCGAAATCCGGCACCGGGCTGGCGCCGCGCAGTTCCGTCTCGGGGGTCCGCTGAAGGCGTTTCACGTCCAGCAATGCGGGGTTTTTCAACCAGAAGATCAGCGAGGTACTGGCCAGCAACACCAGGATCATGCCCGGCAGGCCGCCGAGGTTGGAGAGCATCTTCACGCCGTCGATGCCGACGAATGAGACCATCACCCACGACACCGAGCCGATGATCACGCCCCAGACGATCTTCAACAGCGGATTGCCGTCCAGGTCGGAATCGGCGGTCACGCCTTTGCTGCACAGGTTGGCGATCACATCGGTGCTGGAGTCGGCGGCGGTGACAAAGGAGATGAACGCCACGAACAGCAGGAACGCGATCATCAGGCCGCTCGCCGGCAGTTGCTGGAACATCTGGTACAACACGTGCTCCACCCCCTGCTCGTTCAGCACACGGTTGAGGCTGCCGTCGCCCAGCGCATCGAAGTACAGGCTGGTGCCGGAGAAGATGCAGATCCACACCGCCGTGAACAACGCCGGGTAGAGCATGTTGATATGGATGAATTCACGCACCGTGTAGCCGCGGCCGATCTTGCCGAGGAACAGCGCGCTGACCGGCGCCCAGGCAAACCACACCGACCAGTAGAACACCGTCCAGCTGTGCGGCCAGGTGTCGCCACTGGCGGCGCCGGTGAACAGGCTGCGGCTGAAGAAGGTGTCGAGGTACACGCCCAGGGACTCGACGCCGAGGCTGAACATGTACAGGGTCGGCCCGCACAGCAGCACAAACAGCCCCAGGGCCAGCATGATCCAGGTGTTGAACGAGGACAGCATCACAATGCCTTTCTGCAGACCGCTGGCGGCCGAGGCGACAAAGGTGATGACGATGATCGCAATGATGATGGCCAGGCGAAACGGCGTGGTTTCACCGCCGATGTACTGGGCCAGGCCGCCGGCCAGGGTCAACGCGCCTGTGCCCAGGGACGAGGCCATGCCGGCCACCAGGGCGAACATCGCCAGGGTGTCGATCAGCCCGGCATAGCGCCGGACCCGCGCTTCGCCCAGCAACGGTTCAAGCATGGCGCCGATGGAGAAATTACTGCGACGGTTGTAAAACACCAACGCAAACACCAACGAGGGCACCAGGTAGATGGCGTAAGGCGTGATGGTCCAGTGCAGGAACATCGTCGACATGGCAAAGCTCTTCGCCGCCGAACTGCCCGCCTCGATCGGCAGGCTGGTGGGTGGGCCGTACAGGTGGTAAAGCGGTTCGGCGGTGGTCCAGAACAGCACGCCCACCGCCAGGGTGGTGCACAGCGCCACCATGAACCAGCGCCATTTGCTCAGCAGAGGCTGGGCATCTTCACCGCCGATACGCACCTTGCCCAGTGCAGAGAAGTAGACGACAGCGGTCAGCACCACCATGGCAAACGAGCCGGCACTGAACAGCCATGAGAAGTTTTTCAGGATCAGGTTGTTGAGCTGTTTGCTGACCGCAAGGAACGCATTCAGGTCGACGTAGCTGGCGATCACCGCCGCCAGCAGGATCAGGAACGTTGGCCAGAACACCAACGGACGCAGTGGATATTTCATAGAGAGCCATTCCCCTTGCAGACTATTTTTATGTTGGAGAGCGAGCCCCCGCAGCATCCTGCTGCCGGTCACTCGCCTGGAAGTCTTCGCGTGGCTATAGATAAACGTTTAAGCGACCGAGGGCGCAATCAACCAATGTGCATGGGGGTATTCCCCCACGTCATGACGCACCCGTACAGTTCAGGACGAATAAGCAGTGCACACTGGCAGGGCATAAGAAGAAGAAATCGCAGACGAAAAAAAGCCCGCTCAATGAGCGGGCTTCTTGTGGTGACCTGGCGTTCAGTGGTCCAGGTTACCGAATATGGCGCAGCGGACGGGACTCGAACCCGCGACCCCCGGCGTGACAGGCCGGTATTCTAACCGACTGAACTACCGCTGCGCGTAACACATGAAGCGAATGGTGGGTGATGACGGGATCGAACCGCCGACATTCTGCTTGTAAGGCAGACGCTCTCCCAGCTGAGCTAATCACCCTTCGTTTCGGTGTGGGCGGCATCATACACCAAAAATCCGCAATGTCTTGATTTAAATGCAATTTATTTGAAATATTTTCTCAGGCGCGACAAAACCCAGCAAAAACGGGCTTCTACGCCTTCAAACGCGAGTCTATTGCGTTTACCCGGCCCTTGGCTGCACAATTAAAAACCATTCTCAATAACACTTGAGCCACGCCTATGTCTGTGGGTGAACCGCCCTTCCAACGGGAAATTACCCAGCTCTACAGCGAGCATCATGGCTGGCTGCTCACCTGGCTAAGACGCAAGCTGGGCTGTCGACAGAATGCCGCCGACCTGGCGCAGGACACGTTTGCACGCATCTTGAACGCGCGTGAATCCGTCGCCGGCATTCGCGAACCCCGCGCGTATTTGAGCACCACCGCCCGGCGGCTGCTCATCGACCAGGCGCGGCGCAGGCAGATTGAACAGGCTTACCTGCAAGAATTGGCATTGACGGTGGATTCGCTTGAAGGGTTCCAATCCCCGGAGCAAATCCACACCACCCTTGAAGCCCTCGAACAGATCGCCTTTATCCTCGAAGGCATGCACGCGTACTCGCGCCAGGCCTTCGTGCTGTATTACCTCGAGGACTTGACTCAGCAACAGATCGCTCGGCAGCTCAAGTTGTCGGAACGCACCGTGCGCAAGTACCTGATCCAGGCGCTTATGCATTGCAGCCACAGCATGGACACCTGATCGAGCATGTCGGACGTCGAAGAACAAGCCGCCGAATGGCTGCTGCGCCTGCACGACGGCGAATGGGACGAGGCCCAGCAGCAGGCGTTCGAGCGCTGGAAGCAACAAGGCCCGCATCACGCCGCAGCCGCCGCACGCATGGAAACTATGGTTTCGCGCATGCAGGCCTTGCGCGGTAAAAAAGCCCCTGCCCGCGCCGCATTGAATGCGGCCTTTGCACAGCCGAAAACCCGTCGCAGCAAGCACGCCCTGCGCGCGCTGGTATTGGCGTGCAGCCTGGCGATCCCAGCAGCGGCCTTGTTGATCAGCCCCTATCCGCGGCAGTGGATGGCCGATGTACGAAATGGCCCGAGCCAATGGCAAACCCTGCAACTGGCGGACGGTTCGACACTGACCCTCAATGGCATCAGCGCAGCGAACCTGCACTTTGATAGCCAGCAGCGCCGTATCGAACTGTTGCAAGGTGAAATCCTGGTGGAAGTCGCCCACGACAGCACCCGGCCGTTTGTCGTGCAGACCCCGCAAGGAACGCTGCGTGCGCTGGGCACGCGGTTCGTGGTCAAGCGCGAAGGTGATGTCACGGTGCTGAGCATGCTCCAGTCGCGCGTGGCGGCA
Source organism: Pseudomonas sp. FH1 (assembly GCF_000510895.2). Classification (NCBI taxonomy): domain Bacteria; kingdom Pseudomonadati; phylum Pseudomonadota; class Gammaproteobacteria; order Pseudomonadales; family Pseudomonadaceae; genus Pseudomonas; species Pseudomonas sp. FH1. The sequence goes on along the minus strand of NZ_AOHM01000021.1, from coordinate 125,732 downwards.
CAAAGCGCGAACGGCCAGCAGACACTGGAAGTCGAGGCAGGGTCGCGAGCCCTGATGCACGCGAACCAAGTGCGCCTGGCCGGCACTGTTGATCCGAGCAGCATCAACGAAGCCTGGCGCCGCCATCAATTGGTGGTGGAGAACCAGCCCTTGCCCGACGTGCTCGACGAAATCGCCCGGCATCGCAGCGGCCGTGTGCAGTTCGATCGCGCCGCACTGCAAAGCCTGCGCGTGTCTGCCGTAATCCCGTTGGATAACAGCGACCGCGCCTTGCGATTACTCGCGCAAACGCTGCCGATCCGGGTGCAGTCCTACACTCCATGGCTGATCGTGGTTGGCCCCGAGCCAGCATCCAATAAATAATTATTCGCATTTGCTTCCGGTTTTTTCGAGGCTGCCCGTCAAGGAAGGTAATTCGACACATAAAGGACTGCCTTCACCATGCACACCCCTTCCTACCCACGCGGACGCTTTCGGCTACTGAAAAGTGCACCGCTTTCCTTGGCCCTGTTCACTGCCGGCACCTTGAACATCGGCCTGGCCCAGGCGGACGCCTTCAGCGTCGCCGCCCAGTCCTATGACATCCCCGCCGGACCGCTGGGCAGTTCGCTCAACCGCTTCGCCCAGCAGGCCGGTGTGGCCATCGTGTTCCAGTCCCACGAACTGGAGGGCCTCAAAGGCCCAGGCTTGAAAGGCAATTACGGGATTCAGGACGGGTTTGACAGGTTGCTGGAAGGCAGCGGCTACCGCGCCGTGCAAGGCGTTCAGGGATACGCCCTGCAACCCGCCCCCATCGCTGGCAATGGCACCATGGAACTGAGCCCGACCGCCGTCACCGCCAACCAGCTGGGCAACGTCACCGAAGGCACCGGCTCCTACACACCCGGCACTATCGCGACCTCCACACGCCTGGTGCTGACGCCCAAGGAAACCCCGCAGTCCGTGAGCGTTGTCACCCGCCAGCACATGGATGACTTCGGCCTGAACAACGTCGACGACGTGATGCGCCACACGCCCGGCATCACCGTTTCCGCCTTCGACACCGAGCGTACCAACTACTATGCCCGGGGCTTTTCGATCAATAACTTCCAGTACGACGGCATCCCTTCGACCGCACGCAACGTCGCTTACTCGGCGGGCAACACCCTGAGCGACATGGCGATCTACGACCGTGTCGAAGTGCTCAAGGGCGCCACCGGCCTGCTCACGGGCGCAGGCTCATTGGGCGCGACGATCAACCTGGTGCGCAAGAAACCCACCGCAGACTTCCAGGGCCACGCAACCCTCGGCGCCGGTTCGTGGGACAACTACCGCAGCGAGCTGGATGTCAGCGGCCCCATGACCGAAAGCGGCAACGTGCGTGGCCGCGCCGTGGCGGCCTATCAGGACAAGCATTCGTTCATGGACCACTACTCGCGCAAGAGCCCGACGTACTACGGCATCATGGAGTTCGACCTGTCACCCGATACCCTGCTGACCGTCGGCGGCGATTACCAGGACACCTTGCCGAAGGGCTCGTCGTGGTCGGGCAGTTTCCCGCTGATCAACTCCAAGGGCGACCGCAACAGCGTCAAGCGCTCGTTCAACAACGCCGCGGACTGGAGCAGTTGGGAGCAATACACTCGAACCGTCTTTGCCATGCTCGAACACGACCTGGGCAATGGCTGGGTCACCAAGCTGCAACTGGATCACAAGATCAACGGCTATCACGCGCTCATGGGCTCGATCCAGGGCGACCAACCGCAGCCGGATGGCACCGCGCAACTCACCTCGGGTAAATACACCGGGGAAACCGTCAGCGACTCGGCCGACTTGTACGTCAGCGGCCCATTCAACCTCGGCGGGCGCGAACATGAGCTGGTGCTGGGTGGCTCCATCAGCGCGTCGGAGTGGAAAGGCAAAGGCTACTGGAACCTCTCCCCCAATATCGTCGACTTCAATAACTGGCACGGCCACGCCACGATACCGGACTGGGGCAAGGCGCAATCGCTTACCGATGACACGGTGCGCCAGACCGGTGCCTACGTGACCACGCGACTGAACCTCGCCGATGACCTCAAGCTGCTGCTGGGCGGGCGCGTGGTCAACTACCAGGTCACGGGCTACAACCCCAATTACCGCGAGTCCGGACGTTTCGTCCCGTACATCGGCGCCGTGTACGACCTCAACGACACCTATGCGGTCTACGCCAGTTACACCGACATCTTCATGCCACAGGAAAACTACAACCGCGATCGCGACAACAAGCTGCTGGAACCGGATGAAGGCCAGAACTGGGAACTGGGCGTGAAAGCCGATTTCCTCGATGGCCGGGTGAACGCCAGCGCGGCGTACTTTGAAATCCATGAGTCAAATCGCGCGCTCTCCGACGACGAATACAACAACCAGACACCGATCCCGAACAACTACGCCTATAAAAGCAGCAAGGCCGTCACCAAGGGTTATGAACTGGAGATGTCCGGCGAGATTGCCCCCGGCTGGCAACTCCAGGCCGGCTACACCCATAAGGTGGTGCGCGACGACAAGGACGTGAAGATCTCCACCTTCGAACCCGAAGACCAGGTCAAGCTGTTCACCACCTACAAACTCAAGGGCAACCTGGACAAACTGACCGTCGGCGGTGGTGTGCGTTGGCAAAGCGTGGGTTGGCAGGACATCTACAACTCACCGAAGGGTGGGTATGAAGAGTTTTCCCAGGATGCTTATTGGCTGGTGGATCTGATGACCAAGTATCAGGTCAGCAAAAACCTGTCGGCGACGCTGAACGTCAACAATATCTTCGACAAGCACTACTACACCAACATCGGCTTCTATAACTCGGCCGCTTACGGTGAGCCGCGCAACTTCATGGTCACCACTCGCTGGGATTTCTGATTGCCCCATAAAAAACGCCGCCGATCATCGGAAATGATCGGCGGCGTTTTTTTGGTTTTGCAAACCCCAGACAGCAAAAAGCCCGCTCATTGAGCGGGCTTCCTGTGGTGACCTGGCGTTCAGTGTTCCAGGTTACCGAATATGGCGCAGCGGACGGGACTCGAACCCGCGACCCCCGGCGTGACAGGCCGGTATTCTAACCGACTGAACTACCGCTGCGCGTAACACATGAAGCGAATGGTGGGTGATGACGGGATCGAACCGCCGACATTCTGCTTGTAAGGCAGACGCTCTCCCAGCTGAGCTAATCACCCTTCGTTTCGGTGTGGCGCGCATTCTACGGAGCGACCTTAAGTCTGGCAAGCACTTTCTGAAATCTTTTTTTTGATAGCTTCCAATGGCTTAGGCAGGGTTGGCCTGGGACGTTATCAAGAGAATAATGCCCCCCTTTGTATAAAGGAGAGACTCACCCCATGTGGTTCAAGAACCTGCTTATCTATCGCCTGACCCAAGATCTGCCTGTTGATGCCGAGGCGTTGGAAGCGGCCATGGCCACCAAACTGGCGCGCCCTTGCGCAAGCCAGGAATTGACCACTTACGGTTTCGTCGCGCCTTTTGGTAAAGGTGAAGACGCTCCTCTGGTTCACGTCAGCGGTGATTTCCTGCTGATTGCCGCGCGCAAGGAAGAACGCATCCTGCCGGGCAGCGTAGTGCGTGACGCACTGAAAGAGAAAGTCGAAGAAATCGAGGCCGAGCAAATGCGCAAGGTCTATAAGAAGGAACGCGACCAGATCAAGGATGAAATCATCCAGGCCTTCCTGCCACGCGCCTTTATCCGTCGCTCGTCGACCTTCGCCGCCATCGCGCCGAAACAGGGCCTGATCCTGGTGAACTCGGCCAGCCCGAAACGCGCCGAAGACCTGCTGTCGACCCTGCGGGAAGTGATCGGCACCCTGCCGGTTCGCCCACTCACCGTGAAAACCGCGCCCACCGCAATCATGACCGATTGGGTCACCACCCAGAAGCCAGCCGATGACTTCTTCGTCCTCGACGAATGCGAGCTGCGCGACACCCACGAAGACGGCGGCATCGTGCGTTGCAAGCGCCAGGACCTGACCGGCGAAGAGATCCAACTGCACCTGACCACCGGCAAAGTCGTGACCCAATTGTCCCTGGCCTGGCAGGACAAGCTGTCCTTCATGCTCGACGACAAGATGACCGTCAAGCGCCTGAAGTTCGAAGACCTGCTGCAAGACCAGGCGGAACAGGACGGCGGCGACGAGGCCCTGGGTCAACTGGATGCGAGCTTCACACTGATGATGCTGACGTTCGGCGATTTCATCCCGGCGCTGGTTGAAGCACTGGGCGGTGAAGAGACACCACAGGGCATTTAACGCTTTGTGAAGATCAAACTGTGGGAGCGGGCTTGCTCGCGAACACGGTGTGCCAGTCACTGAATATGTTGACTGATCCACCGCATTCGCGAGCAAGCCCGCTCCCACATTTGGATCCGGTTTGCACTCCGACTACCTCTCTAATAAAAGGACATCCCCATGCGCGCACTCGCCGCCTTGAGCCGCTTCGTCGGCAATACCTTCGCCTACTGGGTATTGATCTTTGCCGTCGTCGCCTTCCTCGAACCCCACTGGTTCATCGGCCTGAAAAGCGCCATTGTCCCGCTGCTGGGCCTGGTGATGTTCGGCATGGGGCTGACCCTCAAACTCGATGACTTCGCCGAGGTCGCCCGCCATCCGTGGCGGGTGGCCCTGGGCGTGGTCGCGCACTTCGTGATCATGCCGGGCGTGGCGTGGTTGCTGTGCCAGGCGTTCCACCTGCCGCCGGAAATCGCCGTCGGTGTGATCCTGGTCGGTTGCTGCCCAAGCGGTACCTCATCCAACGTGATGACCTGGTTGGCCCGTGGCGACCTGGCGCTGTCGGTGGCCATCGCCGCCGTCACCACCCTCCTCGCCCCGCTGCTCACCCCGGCGCTTATTTGGCTGCTGGCGTCGGCCTGGCTGCCGGTGTCGTTCATGGAATTGTTCTGGTCGATCCTGCAAGTGGTGCTGCTGCCGATCGTGCTCGGCGTACTGGCGCAACGTCTGCTCGGTGAACGGGTACGCCATGCGGTGGATGTGTTGCCGCTGGTGTCGGTGGTGAGCATCGTGATCATCGTCGCGGCGGTGGTAGCGGCGAGCCAGGCGAAGATTGCCGAGTCGGGTCTGTTGATCATGGCGGTGGTGATGCTGCACAACAGCTTTGGTTACCTGCTGGGTTACTTCACCGGCCGCGTGTTCAAGCTGCCATTGGCACAGCGCAAGTCGCTGGCGCTGGAAGTGGGCATGCAGAACTCCGGGCTGGGCGCCGCCTTGGCCAGCGCGCACTTTTCGCCATTGGCGGCAGTGCCGAGTGCGTTGTTCAGCGTCTGGCACAATATTTCCGGGGCGTTGCTGTCGACCTACTTCCGCCGCATGAGCGAAAAGGAAGACCGTCGCGTGCTGGAGAACACCCCGCAAACTTGATCAGCCGAGCACTTTTCGGCACTCTACCGAGCTGCGCGGGGACGACCCCGCGACACTTCAAGCGGCTAATCCGGGGACGACCCCACCTAACGTTAGGAGGTCATCATGTCCTGGATCATTCTGTTTTTCGCGGGTCTGTTTGAAGTCGGCTGGGCCGTCGGACTGAAGTACACCGATGGTTTCAGCAAGCCGTTGCCCACGGCTTTGACGATTACCGCCATGGCCGTCAGCCTCGGCCTGCTGGGGCTGGCGATGAAGGAACTGCCGCTGGGCACGGCCTATGCCATCTGGACCGGCGTGGGCGCCGTGGGCACCGTGATTGCCGGGATCATCCTGTTTGGGGAGTCCATGGCGTTGTTCCGGCTGGCCAGCGTGGCGCTGATCATTTGTGGGCTGATTGGCCTGAAAATCTCCACATAACCCTTGCGGGCGATGGCGGCCTGAAAATCGCCATCGCCCGCAAGCCGGGTGCCTACAGAACAGTGCCGCGTAGCTGGGTGACTTTTTCCTGTAGCTGCGCAGGAGTGGCAGCGTCTGCCGCCACCGGCTCACCCGCCACCAATACCACCCGCGACCAGATGCGATGGAAGAAGCCCTTCTTCGGATCGCGACTGAAGAAACTCCCCCACAACCCCTGCAACGCCATCGGAATCACCGGCACCGCCGTCTCTTCCAGAATCCGCGTCACACCCCCGCGAAACTCATTCATCTCGCCATCGGCGGTCAACTTGCCCTCAGGGAAGATGCACACCAACTCGCCTTCTTTCAGGTACTGAGCAATCCGTGTGAAAGCCTTTTCGTAGATCTGGATATCTTCATGGCGCCCGGCAATCGGAATCGCCCCGGCGGTGCGGAAGATAAAGTTCAGCACCGGCAAACGGTAGATCTTGTAGTAGGTGACAAAGCGAATCGGCCGACGCACCGCGCCGCCGATCAACAGCGCATCGACAAACGACACGTGGTTGCACACCAGCAACGCCGCGCCTTCATCCGGGATCGCCTCCAGGTTGCGGTGCTCCACGCGGTACATGGAATGGCTGAGCAGCCAGATCATGAAACGCATGGTGAACTCGGGAACGATCTTGAAGATGTAGGTGTTGACCGCGATGTTGAGCAGCGACACCACCAGGAACAACTCGGGAATCGACAGCTTGGCCACACTGAGCAACAGGATCGACACGATGGCCGAGACCACCATGAACAGTGCATTGAGGATGTTGTTGGCCGCAATCACCCGCGCCCGCTCATTCTCGGCGGTACGCGACTGAATCAGCGCGTACAGCGGCACAATATAAAAGCCGCCAAACACGCCCAGGCCAAGAATATCGAACAGCACCCACCAGGCCTGGCCGTAGCTGAGCACGGCGAGCCAGTCGTTGGCCTGCACGTTCTGCGGGAAGCCGCCGGAGTGCCACCACAGCAGCAGGCCAAACACGGTCAGGCCGAATGAACCGAACGGCACCAGGCCGATTTCCACCTTACGCCCGGAGAGTTTTTCGCAGAGCATCGAGCCGAGCGCGATACCCACCGAGAACACGGTGAGGATCAGCGTCACCACGGTTTCGTCACCGTACAACCATTCCTTGGCGTAGGCCGGGATCTGCGTCAGGTAGATCGCACCGACGAACCAGAACCACGAGTTACCAACGATGGAACGCGAAACGGCGGGCGTCTGCCCCAGCCCCAGACGCAAGGTGGCCCAGGACTCGCTGAAGATGTTCCAGTTCAGGCGCAACCCAGGGGTCGACGCCGCCGCCCGTGGAATGCTGCGGCTGGCCAGGTAACCCAGCACCGCCACGCCGACGATCGCTACGGACACCACCGGCGCGTAATGGGTGGACGACATCATGATCCCGGCGCCAATGGTGCCGGCCAGGATCGCCAGGAACGTGCCCATCTCCACCAGGCCGTTACCGCCCACCAACTCATCTTCGTGCAAAGCCTGAGGCATGATCGAGTACTTCACCGGCCCGAACAGCGCCGAGTGGGTGCCCATGGCAAACAGCGCCAGCAGCATCAGTTCCAGGTGATTGGTGAGGAAGCCCGTCGCCCCCACGGCCATGATCACGATCTCACCGATCTTGATCGCGCGGATCAACGCGTCCTTGTTGAATTTCTCGCCAAACTGCCCGGCCAGGGCCGAAAACAGGAAGAACGGCAGGATAAACAGCAACGCGCAGAGGTTGACCCAGATCGAGCGGTCACCGTCGATGGTGAGCTTGTAGAGAATGGCGAGGATCAGCGATTGCTTGAAGATGTTGTCGTTGAACGCGCCCAGCAACTGGGTGATGAAAAACGGCAGGAAACGCCGTGTGCGCAGCAAAGTGAATTGCGAGGGGTGGCTCATCGTCCGTGTTCCTGCGTGGCCTATTTTTTTGTAAAAGCATTCAGGCCACGACTTTACCTAATCCGGCTTACTTATTCCCTAGTCCCGCAATGCAAGGTGAAACAAAAAGCTCACCTTTATAAGCCCCCTGCACCGTGCGCTTGGCCACGATCAGCCACATCAGCGCCAATGCCACTACCAGCACACTGCCGAATACGCTGAAGAAACCCAGGTGCAACAGGCTCGCCAGCTTCAATGTGGCCAGGGCGTACACACCCAATGGGAAGGTAAAGCCCCACCACCCCAGGTTGAACGGAATACCGGCGCGCAGGTAACGCAAGGTGATCAAGACCGCGATCAGCATCCACCACAGACCGAAGCCCCACAGGGTAATGCCCGCCACCAGCCCCAGGCCGTTGGCCATTTCGCCGACACCCGGCAAACCATTGGCCGCGAAAATCGCCGGCGCGTCGCCCCCCAGCAACAGCATGCCCAGCGCCCCGGTGCCAATGGGGCCCAACGCCAGCCAGCTCGACGCGGCCATATTGGCGTGGGGCAGTTTATGCAGGGCCATGCGCAGCATCAGGATAGTGAGGATGCTGAACGCCACCGGCAGGGAAAACGCCCACAGCACGTAGCTGGTCACCAGCATCACCAGTTGCGAATGAGCATCTGCCAGGTGTGGTGCGAGCAGGCCACCGCTGGCGGCGGCGACTTCGGCAGCCACCACCGGCAATAGCCAGACGGCGGTCATCTGGTCGATGCTGTGTTCCTGGCGGGTGAACATCATGAACGGGATCAGCACACCGCAGGCCAGCGCCATGGCCACATCCAGCCACCACAGCGCTTCAGCCAGAGGGATCACGTCGCTGCCCCAACGCGGCAGGCCGAACAACAGCAGGCCATTGAGAATGGTCGCCAGCCCCATGGGAATTGTGCCGAAGAACATCGACACCGTGGAGTGCCCGAAAATCCGCCGCGCCTCATGGAAAAACATCACCCAACGGGCCGCGTACAACCCGCTGAACAGCACAAACAGGCCGATGGTGAAGAGCCACAGTGCTTCGGCAATCGCGTGCAAGCCAGGCAAATTGAACGGCAGTTGCGCCAACGCCAACGCAAGCACGCCGGTACCCATGGTGGCGGCAAACCAGTTCGGGGTGAACTGGCGGATCACTTCCCGTGGACGGGTCAAGTGACTGAAGGGTTTGTAGCTGATGGTATTCGAGCAGGTCATGATGGCAATCCTCGTCCTCGTTTGAGGTTGAGACCATGGTAGAACCATATCGAATATCTATATAACGGGTAATGTCTCTATCTGTTATCTGTTTTGCCAATATAGCGTCAAACACTGCCTTCGCTTTCAATCACCAGGATACGCGCCGGGCCCTGAGGGTGAGCCACGTGCTCGGTGCCGACGCTGGCGTAGAAGATGTCGCCGACGCCCAGTTCCGCCACCTGTTCGAAGCCATTGTCGCGATAGTGCATCTGCACCCGGCCATCGAGCACCACAAACACTTCTTCACCGTCATTGATGTGCCAGCGGTACGGCTGGTCGGTCCAGTGCAGGCGCGTGGTGATGCCGTTCATGTTGGCGATATCCAGCGCCTCCCAGGCCCGGCTGCCGGTGAAGTCCTTGCTGCGGATGATCTTCATGCTTGCCTCTCGGTCAGGCGAATACGAGGCACCGATTATTACCCATCAGCCGCCTGTCGTCGCCCTGGCCCGTGCCGAATCCTGCATCAGCAGACCGACCAGCGCCCCCAGGGCCAACAGGATCAGCACCGCGCCGTAGCCATCCGTGGTCACGATCAGGCCATACACGTGGCTCAAGTTACCCGCCAGCAGCGCCGGCAAGCAGAACGCCAGGTAGCTCAGCACGTAGAAAGCCGACATCAATCCAGCCCGTTCGTGAGGCAACGCCAGGCCCACAATGCTGCGGACACTGCCCATGAATCCGCCGCCAAAGCCGAAGCCGGCGATCACACTGGCGGCAAAGAACAGCACCAGGCTGGCGCTCTGCACGGCGACCAGCAGCAAGGCCACGCCCACCGCCAACAGCACGGCCGACAGGCGCATGACCTTGTCCGCCGGGCGATCCCGCAGGCTGTAGATCATCACCGCACCGCTCAAGGTGACCACGGCCACCAACCCGCCGCCGATCAGGTGCGAGGTCGAGCCGGTCGCCGCCCGCACCAGCGAAGGTGCCAGGGAGGAAAAGAACCCGCCGAGTGCCCACACCGCCACATTCAACGGCATCGCCAGCCACAGGGCCCGGCGTGCCTGTTCAGGCACGTGCAGGGTCGGTGCCAGGGATTTCAACGCACCTGGAATCCGGCTGACCGTTTCCGGCAAACGCCATACATACAGCGCCTGCGCCACCATCAAGGCGAGCATCGCCAGATAAATCAGCTGGGTTGGCCGGGGCGCATATTCCACCAGCAAACCACTGCCCAGGCCGCCACTGGCCATGCCCAACAAAGGCGCCAGGCTATTGAGCATGGGGCCGCGCAGGCGATCGGTATCGAGCAGCGTCGCGCTCAGCACCGCCGTGGCCATGCCGGTCGCAAAGCCTTGCAACGCACGGGCGGCGATGAGGTAAGCGGTGCTGTCGGCGTTGATAAACAGCAGCATCGCCAGAATGTTCAGCAGCAATGCCGTGAAGATCACCGGCTTGCGTCCCAGGTGATCCGACAACGAACCCACGGTCAGCAATGCCGCCAGCAGGCTCACGGCGTAGACGCCGAATATCACCGTAAGCATTGCCGCCGAAAAGTGCAGGTTGTCCTGATACACCTGATACAGCGGCGTCGGCGCGCTGGACGCGGCGAGGAAGGTCAACACCGCGACCACCAGGAAGGCCAGGTTGGCACGGTGTGAAGGAGTACTGGACATGGGCACGCTCCGCTAAAGCTAATATTTTGCTTTTGCAGAGTGTGCTACTGGAAAGCGCTTAAAGCAAATTCTTTGTGTTAAGGTTTTGTGCATGGCGATCAAAGAAGGCCTTCGCCCGGGAGGCCGCAGTGCCCGGGTCCAAGAATCAGTGCATAACGCCGCGCGCGAACTGCTGGAAGCCCATGAGCGCTCCAGCGTGACCGTGCCGATGATTGCTGCACGCGCGGGCGTTACGCCCTCCACCATCTACCGACGCTGGGGCGACCTCGCCGCCCTGCTCGCCGATGTGGCGTTGGAACGCCTGCGCCCGGACAGCGAGCCGGCCAACACCGGTAGCCTGCGCGGTGACCTGCGCGCCTGGGGCGAACAATACCTGGATGAAATGAGCTCCGACCTGGGCCGCAACATGATGCGCGACGTGCAGTGCAGTCATCCCAGGGACTACTGCAGCCACATTCTGATGGGCCAGTTGCAGGTCATCCTCGACCGCTATCAGAGCAGCGTCGACGTGTTGCCAAGCCTGGATCGCCTGCTGAACCTGATCGCGGCCCCCACGGTGTATCGCAGCCTGTTTTCCAGCGCACCGTTGCCGGTTGAAGAGCTGCATGAACTGATCGATCTGGCCCTGCTCGGCACCTAAAAAAAACGGCCTCAATTGAGGCCGTTTTTTATTGCGGGTCGTCGCTTACGTACGCATCCCACGTCCACTCACCAGCAGCTTCGCGCAGCCAATGTACAGCACCACCGTCGCCACCAGCATGAAGGTGATTGCCACGCTGATCTTGATGTCCGACACCCCCAGAATGCCGTAGCGGAAGGCGTTGACCATGTGCAGCACCGGGTTGGCCAGCGACACGGTCTGCCAGAACGGCGGCAGCAGGGTAATGGAGTAGAACACCCCGCCCAGGTAGGTCAGCGGCGTCAGCACGAAGGTCGGGATGATCGAAATATCATCGAAGTTGCGCGCAAACACGGCGTTGATGAAGCCCAGCAGCGAGAAAATCGTCGCCGTCAGTACCACCACCAAAATGGTGACCCCGAGGTGATGCACCTGCAGGTGGGTGAAGAACAGCGACAGCAGGGTCACGATCACGCCCACCATCAAGCCACGCAGCACACCACCCAGGGTGTAGCCGATCAGGATGGTATGGGGTGACACCGGCGACACCATCAGTTCTTCGATGGAGCGCTGGAACTTGCTGCCGAAAAAACTCGAGACCACGTTGCCGTAGGAGTTGGTGATCACCGACATCATGATCAGGCCCGGCACGATGTACTCCATGTAGGTGAAGCCACCCATGTCGCCAATCTGGCGGCCAATCAGGTTACCGAAGATCACGAAGTACAGGACCATGGTGATCGCCGGCGGCAGCAGGGTCTGCGGCCAGATCCGGGTAAAGCGTTTCACTTCGCGATAGACGATGGTTTGCAGCGCGACGAGGTTGGGTTGCAGTTCGGAACTCATACCGCCACCTTCGCCAGATTTTTCTCCACCAGGGACACGAACAACTCCTCAAGGCGATTGGTTTTGTTGCGCAGGCTCAGCACTTCGATGTTCTGGGTCGCCAACTGCGTGAACAACGCGGTGATGCCCATGGCCTTGTCCACCTGCACTTCCAGGGTATGGCTGTCCACCAGGCGACTCGGGTAACCGAGCAGTTGCGGCGGCGCCGACAGGTTGTTTTTCAGGTCGAGCAAAAAGGTTTCCACATGCAACTGACCCAGCAGGTTACGCATGCTGGTGTTCTCGACGATGGTGCCGTGGTCGATGATGCCGATGTTGCGGCACAGCTGCTCAGCCTCTTCCAGGTAGTGGGTGGTGAGGATGATGGTGATGCCCTTCTCGTTCAGCTCGGTGAGGAAAGTCCACATCGAGCGACGCAGTTCGATGTCCACGCCGGCAGTGGGCTCATCAAGGATCAGCAAGCGCGGCTCATGCACCAATGCGCGGGCGATCATCAGGCGGCGCTTCATGCCGCCAGACAGCGAACGCGAAGGCACGTCGCGCTTGTCCCACAGGCCCAGTTGGGTCAGGTACTGCTCGGCGCGTTCCTTGGCGATCTTCGCCGGGATGCCGTAATAACCGGCCTGGGTCACGACGATGTCGAAGGTCTTTTCGAACTGGTTGAAGTTGAATTCCTGGGGCACCACGCCGATGGAACGCTTGAGCGCCGCCGGGGATTTGTCCAGGTCATGGCCAAAGATATTCACCGTGCCGCTGGTCTTGTTGACAAGGGTCGAGAGGATACCGATGGTGGTGGATTTGCCGGCGCCGTTGGGGCCGAGCAAGGCGAAGAAGTCACCTTCGGCAACGTCCAGATCGATACCACTCAGGGCCTGGAAACCGTTGCCGTAGGTTTTGGTTAGCTGCCGGATGGACAGAGCGGAACTCATATCGGATTACGCACCAAAGAAGGGAATAGAAAGAGTAGATGAGGGCGCAGCCCAGGTAGTTCAACGGCGGCGCATGACAAGCATGGTGCTTGCCCGCGCCGCACAAGTACAGTCACCCGTATTAATAGTGGGTATTAAGTCAACGCAGTCATGACCGCTTTGCGGTAGACCGGACGTTGTTGCAGGCGCGCATACCAGGCCTCTAGATGGGGCATCGCAGGCCGTTCGATGGGCATTTCGAACCAGGCGTAGATAAAGCTGCCCAGGGGAATATCGCCCATGCCGATCTCGTCGCCCGACAGATACGGCTGTGTAGCCAGCGCTTCATCAACGGTCTTGAGCACATCAATACAGGCCTGGCGACCGGCGTGGATGTTGTCCCAGTTCTGTTTGTCCGCCGGGGTGCGCAGCACGCCCCAGAACACAATCTTGAACGGTTCGGCGAAAGTCGACGTGGTCCAATCCATCCACTTTTCAGCGTTGGCCCGGGCTTTCACCTCGGTCGGATACCAGCTGGACGCCTGCTTGGCGCAGAGGTAGCGCACGATGGTATTCGACTCCCACAACACGAAGTCGCCGTCTTCGATCATCGGCACCCGGCCATTGGGGTTCAATGCCCGATACTGCGGCGTGTCGACCACACCAAAAGCCCCGCCCGCATCAATTGCTTCATAGTCCAGGCCGAGTTCCTCGGCGCACCACAGTGCCTTCCTGACGTTTGATGAATTTTTACGACCCCAGATTTTCAGCATGACCGCGCCTTTCTTGTGGATGAACATGGCTGGATGAAGGCAGCAGCATACGCCGGTTCACGCGCGGCTCAAATCGCTCTGCATGTCGCCGAGTAACGGCGGCAGGTCGTCGGCAAACAGATGCGGGTAAGACTGCTGAATATGGGCGAAGAAAAAGGCCTCGGGCACGTCAGGAAATTGCCCGTGGTCGACCACGTATTCCATCGAACGCTGGCCTTGGCGGTTGAACGCGTGGAAAACGCTGTCGTGAAGGCCGTCGAACTCCAGCGGCGGCACATCGAATACATCGCACAGTTGCTGGTTGAACGCAGGCGTGGCCTTGACCCAGCGATCATTCAGGTAAAGCTCGGTATAGCCGTGCATGGCGAACACATCACTCTTGAGCAGCGCGATCAGACGCGGCGTCGACAGATGATTGCGCACATCCGCCAGGCCGATGCGCGCCGGGATCCCGCAATGGCGGGCGCAGGCGGCAAGTAACGTGGCCTTGGGCACGCAATAGCTTTCGCCGGCGGCCAGGGCGAAGCTGGCACTCAATGTGTCTGGATCGCGGCTAAAGGTGTAGGGGTTATAGCGAATCGCCTCACGCACGGCGTAGTAGAGGCTGACTGACTGGTCACTAAAATCCCTACGGGTTCCACGGTGTTTTTCGGCGAACTCCACCACCGCAGGGTGGTCACTATCGATGAAGCGGCTGGGACTCAGGTAGGTATCCATGAGCTTTATCTCCGAAGGAAGCTTGGAGTCTAACCACAGGCCTGCCGGGGAGATAACGACGAATCGGCCAAATCTCGTTACACCCTGATCACCCCGCTTGTTCGGATGCCGACTAAGCTCCCTGGTGGTTTCGCCCCTGGTTTCACGGAGGATTGAATATGCTGTTGTTGTGGATACTGGTGCTGGTGGTCGGCATTGCCTACCTCGCACACCGCCGCGTCGCGCCCCTGCCCGCCCTCGGCGTGGTTGCCGTCTACCTGCTGGCGATGGGCGCCTGGAGCCACGCACCGGGTTGGCTGCTGCTGATCTTCTGGGTGTTGATCGCCGTGGTGGCCGCGCCCCTGCTGCTGCCCGACCTGCGCCGCCAATACTTCACCAAGCCACTGTTCAGCTGGTTCCAGAAAGTCCTGCCGCCGATGTCCGAGACCGAGCGCGACGCCATCGACGCCGGCACCGTGTGGTGGGACGGCGAACTCTTCAGCGGTCGCCCGGACTGGGACAAGTTGCTGGCCTACCCCAAGGCCCAGCTGACCGAAGAAGAACAGGCGTTTATCGACGGCCCGACCGAAGAACTCTGCGCCATGGTCAGCGACTGGGAAATCGGCCAGGCCATGGACCTGCCGCCCGCGGCCTGGGAGCACATCAAGACCCATGGCTTCTTCGCCCTGATCATCCCCAAGGAATATGGCGGCAAGGGCTTCTCTGCCTACGCGCATTCCCAGGTTGCGATGAAACTCGCCACCCGCAGCGGTGACCTGGCCTCCACCGTGATGGTGCCCAACTCCCTTGGCCCCGCCGAACTGCTGCTGCACTACGGCACCGAAGAACAACGCAACCACTACCTGCCGCGCCTGGCCCGTGGCGATGACATCCCCTGCTTCGCATTGACGGGCCCACTGGCCGGCTCCGATGCAGGCGCCATGCCCGACACCGGCGTTATCTGCAAAGGTGAATGGGAAGGCAAGGAAACCCTCGGCCTGCGCCTCAACTGGGAAAAACGCTACATCACCCTCGGCCCGGTCGCGACCCTGCTCGGTCTGGCCTTCAAGGCCCATGACCCGGACCACCTGCTGGGTGAAGAAGAAGACCTGGGCATCAGCCTGGCGCTGATCCCCACCGATACCCCCGGCGTAGAAATCGGCCGTCGCCACCTGCCTCTGGGCGCCGCTTTCATGAACGGCCCCAACTCCGGCAAGGATGTATTCATCCCGCTTGAGTTCCTGATCGGCGGCCAGGAAATGCTCGGTAAAGGCTGGATGATGTTGATGAACTGCCTCTCCGTGGGCCGTTCGATCTCCCTGCCTGCGGTCGGCACTGGCGCGGCCAAGTTCACCAGCCTGGTGACCGGCCAATACGCCCAGGTGCGCGAACAATTCAATGTGCCCCTGTCGGCCTTCGAGGGCATCCAGGAAGCCTTGGCGCGTATCGGCGGCAACGCCTGGCTGATGGACAGCGCACGCATGCTCACCGCCAACGCCGTGGACCTGGGAGAAAAACCCTCGGTGCTGTCGGCCATTCTCAAGTACCACCTCACCGAGCGTGGCCGCGAGTGCATCAGCCACGCCATGGACGTGCACGGCGGCAAGGGCATCATCATGGGCCCGAACAACTACCTGGGTCGCAACTGGCAAGGTGCGCCGATCTTCATCACCGTAGAAGGCGCGAACATCCTGTCGCGCAACCTGATGATCTTCGGCCAGGGCGCGATCCGCTGCCATCCGTTCGTACTCAAGGAAATGGCCCTGGCCGGTCGCGAAGACCATGACCAGGCGCTGAAGGAGTTCGACGGGCTGCTGATGCAACACATCGGTTTCGCCGTGAGCAACGCCGCCAGTACGTTGGTGCTGAACCTCGGTGTCGGTCATTTCGAGAAGGCCCCAGGCAACCGCTTGAGCCAGGGGTACTTCCGCGCACTCAACCGCCAGGCGGCCGCGTTCGCGCTGCTGGCTGACCTGAGCATGATGCTGCTGGGTGGCGAGTTGAAGCGTCGCGAACGCCTGTCGGCACGCCTGGGTGATGTATTGAGCCATATGTACCTGGCGTCAGCCGCCCTCAAGCGTTATCACGACCTGGATTCGCCGGATCATCTGGAACCCCTGTTCGCCTGGGCCATGGAAGAAAGCCTTGGCGAATCGGAGCGTGCGCTGGATGAACTGCTGAGCAACTTCCCGAACAAGGTACTGGGCTGCCTGCTGCGGTTGATCGTGTTCCCGTTCGGCCGTCGCCATACCGGGCCGTCGGATGCGCTGGATGCCGAAGTGGCCGCAGTGATCGGCCGTGCCAAGGGTGACCCGACCCTGGAAGAGTTGCTGGCCGGCTGCTATCGCCCGCAATCGGCGGAAGATCCGGTGGGCGCCTTGCAGCATGCCTACGACCTGCTCGGCGCCAGCCATCCGCTGCAGAAAAAACTGCACACCGCGCTCAAAAGCGGCCAGGTCAAACCGAGCGCCGGGGAGCATGCCATCGACGCGGCGCTGCACGCAGGCGTCTTGCAACCGGCCGAGGCGCAAACCCTGCGTGACGCCGAAGCAGCGCGGCGCAAGGTGATCGACGTGGATGATTTCAGCAAGGAAGAGCTGACCCAGGCCGAGGGTAAAGTCCGCTGAGTCGAGCGGTCATATAAATACGGGCGCGAGAGCTATATACTCTCGCGCCCGTTTTTGCTTTAGAGGACTTATCTCGTGTCCAACGTCGTTGCCGATCATCTCGTCTTGCTCGACCACCTGCGCAGCATCCTGGTTGCCGTCGGCGAAGCCGAACAGGTGCCCGAGGAAAGCCATTCATTGTTCCTGGAGCGCTTCGACGAATTGCGCGCCCTGCTGCCGATCGACCCGATCGAAAGCCAGTACCTGGGCCAGGACCTGATGAGCCAGGTCATTCTGCGTTACCCGCAAATCGCCCATCTGGTCCCGCGCGACCTGCTGTGGTTCTTTGGCGGTGACTGCCTGCACTTCATGCCTGACGAAGAACTGGACCTGTACCAGGCCCTGGAAGAGCGTCGCTTCGAAGCCGAACAGAACGACGAACCGTTCGACTGGAACCAGGAAAAGCAGCTGCTGGCCATGCCGGTTGACCAGAGCAAGCACTGATCAGCGACCAGGAATGGGCCGACGCAATGTCGGCTCCTTCGCCATGCACGCCACCAGATAATCAATAAACACCCGCAACTTCGGCGGCAAGTACCGCGTGGGCGAATGCAGCAACCACGCCTCGCCATGGTAGGACGCAATAAAATCCCACGCCGGCAACACCTGCACCAACCGCCCCTCCTCCAACGCATGCCGCGCCGTGAAGTACGGCAAACTGCCAATCCCCACGTGCTGCAACACCGCATCCAGCCGAACCCCGGTGTGGTTCGCCGCATAACGCCCGCGCACCGCCACCGTCACTGCCTTGCCGGCCTGGCGGAATTTCCAGCGCGAGTCTCCGGGTGTCTCCCCGAGGTAGATGCAACTGTGCGCCAGCAGATCATGGGGGTGCTCCGGCGTCCCGTGTTCAGCCAAGTACTGCGGCGTCGCGCACAACAGATGCTCGATGGGCAATAACTGCCGCCCCACCAACCCCGGCGGTGGGCTGTCAGTGATGCGGATACTCAGGTCGACATTGTCATCAATCATGTCCACCTGCCGATCCTCCAGGATCAACTGCACATCCACCTTGGGATACCGCCGTAGAAACTCCGGCATATGCGGATGCACCACAAACCGCCCCACCGCCTTGGGCACACTGACCCGCACCAACCCTTCGGCTTCATGGGTGAACTGGCCGCTGATCTCCATCACCGAGCGCGCCGCGCTGACCATCTCCTGGCAACGCTTGAACACCTCTTCCCCGCCTTCACTCAAGCGCAACTTGCGCGTGGTGCGTTGCAACAAGCGCGTAGCCAAAGCTTTTTCCAGACGCGAGATACTGCGGCTCACCGAAGAAGGCGAAGCGCCCATCTGCCGGGCGGCTTCGGAGAAACTGCCGGTTTCCACCACTTTGACGAAAATCGCCATCTCGCCCAGCAGCGGCAAAGGAAGATTGATGCTCATGGTGCACAGGTCCATTGATAATTGAGCGGATTATCACCTATCCACGCACTATTTATACTGCGCGCAGAACCCTGATGCGGATGTAGATGATGACCGAGCGCCTGTTTTTTACCCACGACCACCTGACTGCCGAGCTGGAAGTATTGAGTTGCACCCCCCACGAGGAGCAGTTTGCAGTCATCCTGCAGTCGACGATTTTTCACCCCCAGGGCGGTGGGCAACCTTTCGATACAGGCTGGCTGGGTGAAAGCACTGTGCTGCGCGTCACCCAGGAAGCCGATCGCGTGGTGCACTACGTCGACCGGCCACTGGAGCCAGGTCTGATTACCGCGCGGGTCGATGCGCAGCGTCGTACTCTACACACCCGACTGCATTCCGCCGGGCACTTGATTGGCAACGCAGGCGAAACCCTGGGCTGGATGCCGATCAAGGCCCATCACTGGCCAGGCGAAGGCAAGATCACCTTCATCCGTGGCGAAGCGGCGCAAGCCATGGACGCCGAGGCGATCCAACAACAGGTCAACCAATGGATCGCCGCAGACTACCCGCGCCACATGAACCTGGAAGACGGCACCCGCGAAGTCGGCTTTGGCGAATTGCCCGCGTATGCCTGCGGCGGCACCCACGTGCAGGCACTGAGCGAGCTGGGCCAGGTGACTATCCTGGCCTTGTCAGAGAAAAAAGGCGCGCTGTCCGTGCGCTACGAACTCAATTAAACCTCAATCGCCCCCGCCCGCCCTGGTTCCACCACAAACGACTTGAGGGTCGACACCGTGGCCATCGGGTCGCGAGGGTCGGTAATCACCCGCAGGTTCGTGAGCATCCTGCCCTCCTCCACCTCCACCGACACATACCCTCGCTGGCGACTGTCGAAAAATTTTACATGGGGGTTGAGTGGCAGCAGCTTGCTGAACGCAGCAAAAGGCGGCCCGTCAGACGTCACCGACGTACCGACGAATTCCGTAGCCACCACCCGCGAATCCGGGTTGTTGGCATCGGCGTGCAAATCCGTGACCCAGAACGAATGGATATCGCCGCCCCAGAACACCGGGTTGTTGACGCGATTGCGCTCAATGGACGCCAGCATCCGTGAGCGGTTGGCCATGTAGCCATCCCACCCGTCGGTCCAGCGTCCCGGCTTGTGATCGGTCAGGTCACGCTGGGTCAGCGGCGCTACCAGCAGGTCCTGGGCGATGACGTTCCACTGCGCTTTCGACTGGGCAAACCCCTGGTCCAGCCAAGCCTCTTGCTGCCAACCGAGCATGGTGCGGCCAGGGTCGCGCAAGTCGTGACAGAGGTTATCGGCGATATGTCCCTGGTGGCTGCCACTCGCCGGAATGCACGGTTGTTCGGAACGGTATTGCCGACCGTCCAGCACGTGGAAACGGGCCAGTCGACCGTAGTCCAGGCGCCGATAAATACGCATGTCCGGCCCTTTCGGCAAACTGCTGGCACGCAGCGGCATATGTTCGTAGTAAGCCTGGTAGGCGGCCGCACGCTGCTGCAGGAATTGCCCGACCGGAATCTTCGGGTCCTGGGACCAGCGGTTGGCGTAGTCGTTCTGCACTTCGTGATCGTCCCAGGTCGCCACGCTCGGTGCAGCAGCGTGCAGGGCCTGTAGATCCGGGTCGGTTTTGTACAGGGCATAGCGGTTGCGATAGTCGCTCAGGCTCACCGCATTGCCGCTGCCGTGGGGGCGGATGATCTTGCCCGAATCCGCCGCGTAGGAACTGTCGTAGATGTAGTCGCCGAGAAAGAACACCAGGTCGGGCTGTTCCTCTGCCAGGTGGCGATAGGCACTGAAATAGCCGCGCTCCCAGTGGGAGCACGAGACAAACCCCAGGCGTGCCGACACCATGGCATGCACCGCAGGCGCCGTGCGCGACTGCCCCACCGGGCTTTGCGCGCCCAGCCCTTCGAACTGATACCAATACGGCCGGCCCGCCTCCAACCCCGCGACTTCCACATGCACCGAATGGCCCCAGCGCTCGCTGGCCATGACTTCGCCCTGGCGCACCACGCGGGTCATCGCGGCATCGCTGGCGACCCGCCAACGCACGGGCACGGAACGGCTCAAGCCGCCCCGGCCATCCACGGCATTGAACAACGGCGCCAGGCGCGTCCAGATCACAAACCCATCGGGCAACGGGTCCCCGGAAGCCACGCCGAGGGTGAACGGATAATCCACGCCGGCACTGCGCGTAAACGGACTGAGGATCGAAAACGTGGTGGCAACCGCCAGCCCGGCAAGCACCCGGCGTCGGCCATGATCAACCTCGCCACTCACAGCCGAAACTCCCAATCCTCTCGCAGCGTGGCGAACACCAGCATGTCTTCATGCACGCCGTTCTTGAAGAACGCCCCGCGCAGGCAGCCTTCGTACTGCAGACCGATTTTCTCCATGACCCGTGCCGACTCTTTGTTGCGACTGAAACACTGGCTGCCCACGCGATGCAGGCCGAGTTCGGCAAAGCCGTAGTCCATCAGTGCACGCGCCGCTTCTGCCGCGTAGCCCTGGTTGCGCGCGTCCGCCGCCACCCAACCGCCCAGGTGTCCGTAGAGGTGATCCGGTTTGATGCGCAGGCTGACGATGCCGATCAGCTCGCCGCTGTCACGCCGATGCATGCCCAGACTCAACAGGTGAGCCGAGTGAAATTTCTCCTGCATGCCATCGATGAAATCCTGCGCGATTTCGAGGGTGTAGGGCGAAGGAATACTCGCTGTGTTGTCGGCGATTTTCGGGCCGTTGGCGAGGGCGCACAACGTCTCGGCCTGGTGGTTTTGCAGTGCGCGCATTAACAGTCGCGGCGTGGATATCTGTGGCAGTTCACGGCTCATTCCCAGGGGCCCTCGATGTAAAGTTTTTGAGAATGCCCCTGGCGCATGTCAATTCTGTTACGTCACAAAAATGTCTTTAGAATCGCCTGAAAGACTTGTCCTAGAGCCCTCAAAACGTCAATTAAAGTTAACCAATCGGTCATTTTTGGTTGTTAGCGTGTCGCCCCTAATTCAATAACGGGGTAGCGGAATGAGAACCTGGGACGAACCGAAAAAACGCAAGGCGCACATCGAACTGATCCCGATGATCGACGTGATGATGTTCCTCCTGGTGTTTTTCGTACTCGTGAGCCTGAACGTGATTCCGGCCCTCGGCATGAAGACGCAACTGCCCAGCGCCAGCAGTTCACAGCAGCTCAAACCACAGAACAAATTCATCCTGACACTGGGCCTGGAAGGCCAACTGCAACTGGATGGCAAGAACCTCACGGTCGACGCGTTGGTGCCGGCGCTGAAAGCGGCGCAAAAGCCTGACACCAAGTCGACCATCATCGTCAACAGCGACAAAGGCGTAGAAGTTTCGCGCCTGGTGGAGGTGATGGACACCCTGCGTCTGGGTGGCTTTACCTCCGTGTCCATTGCCACGCGTAAGTCCTGATCATGTACGTATTGTTTCGTGCGCGTCAGCTGCTGGGCAGTGTCCCGGCCCTGATCGCCCTGGTGCTGATTGCACTGGGTATCCAGTCCCAGACCTTGAAGGTCGAGCCAGTGTACGACGAGTCGGCGGTCGAGTTGGCGTTGGTCGAGCCGGAGCCAGAAGTGATCCCCGAGCCGGTGGTGGAACAAGAGCCGCCACCGCCGGTGATCGAGGATGAAGAGGCCGAACCCGCCCCGCCACCGCCGCCGCCAAAACCGCTGCCAAAACCCAAGCCTGAGCCCAAGCCAAAACCTGTGCCCAAGCCCGTGGTCGCCAAGCCAACGCCCACCCCGACACCCCCACCGGTCGCCGCCAAACCGGCACCGGCACCGGCGCCCGTGGCCCAGGCCGCGCCGACACCCGCGCCGCCCGCGCCCCCCAAGGTCGACGGCCAAGCGCTGGAAGGCGGTTACCTCAAGGGTTTGCGCAACGAGCTGGATACCTACAAGCAGTACCCCACCGGACGCCAGGCCTCCCTCGAACGCCCCACCGGCGAAGTGGTGGTCTGGTTGCTGGTCGATCGCCAGGGTCGGGTTCTCGACTCCGGTTTGCAGACCCAGGCCTCGAGCATGTTGCTCAACCGGGCCGCCACCAACAGCTTGCGTCGTATCAAGCAAGTCAAGCCGTTCCCCGAGCAAGCCTTCGGGGGCCGCAATGAGCAGCGCTTCACCGCCACCTTCAACTACAGCGTGCAATAAGCACCCGACACCAGGACGACAGAGATGAGGTTCACACGGATTCATCTGGCACTCGTTGCCGCAAGCATGGGCCATGGAATGGTCATGGCCGACACCAGCAACAGCGACGTCGGGACGATTGGGGTTCAGGGCAAGGCCACGGCAGGTGGCGGCTACATGGTGCAGGAAGAAAGCATCAAGGGCCGCTCCACCGTGACCAAGGAAGCGCTGGATAAACAGACCGCCACCGGCAACGCCGTGGACAAGCTCAAGTACACACCAGGCTTGAACATTTCCAGCGAAGACAACACCGGCCTGTCCGGCTTTCGCTTCACCATGCGCGGGCTCAACTCCGACCAGGTGGGCATGTCGGTGGACGGCATGCCGATCAACGACTCCGGCAACTACGCGCTGTACTCCAACCTACTGGGCGACCCGGAAAACATCGAGCAGATCTTCGTCACCCAGGGCTCGTCGGAGGCCGACGGCCCGCACATCGGCTCCAGCGGCGGCAACATCGGCATCGTGACCATTCGCCCGACCAAGGAAACCGGGGCGTTCGTCAAACAGGTGATGGGCAGCAACGCCACGCGCAAAACCTTTGCTCGCCTCAACACCGGCGAGATCAATGGCCTGAGCAACTGGTTGTCGGCCTCCCACACCGAAGGCCAGATGTGGCGCGGTTCGGGCGCCGTGCGCGCGGACAAGGTCGAATGGAACAGCTTCTTCGACGCCGGCGATGGCAACACCGCCAACCTGATCCTCAAGTACCACGAGCAGGACAACAACAGCTACAGCCAGCTGACCAAGGCCCAGTACCAGCAGAACGGCCGCAAGTACGACCCCTATCCGGCCACGCCGACCGTGGGCAGCAATGGCAAGTACAACAGCTACTACGCCCTGGCGCAGAACCCGTTCCAAACGTTCACCGCCGTGCTCAACACCCAGTTCAAACTGGCGGACAACCTCGCGCTGTCGGTGATCCCGTATTACTACTGGGGTAACGGCAGCGGCGTGGGCTCGTCCAGCTATGCGCTGAACCGCGGCTCCAACCAAGGTGGCGTATTCGACCTGGGCAACCTGCCGACCGGCGCCCAATACAACGCCGACGGCACCCCGAACAACGGCGTGTACTACCGCCCTTCGCGCACCCAGACCTGGCGTCCGGGCATCACCACCAAACTGAACTGGGACCTGGGCGATCACAGCCTGCAAGTCGGCTACTGGTACGAGCGCGCCCGTCAAAGCCAGACCCAGCCGTTTATTCCGCTCAAGGCCAGTGGCAAGCCCGTCGACACCTGGCCGGACTCCAACGACGCGGTGGTCGATGCCAACGGCAACACCGTCCAGGGTCGCGACCGCTTCACCATCACCCCGGCGCAGAAAGTCTGGGCTCAGGACACCTGGTACATCAACTCGGACTGGACCCTGATCGCCGGCCTGGCCTACATGAACGTCAAGCGTGACGGCACCAACCACGGCAGCCTCACCGAGCAGCCGGAAAAACGTAACCAGACCTACAACAAGCTGCTGCCCAACGCCGGCCTGAAATACCAGCTGGATGAACGCGACCAGTTGTTCTACAGCCTGTCGCGCAACATGCGCATCCCGCAGAACTACGTGCTGTACGACAAGGGCGTGGGTTCCATCGACTCCAAGCCGGAAACCAGCTGGAACCACGAACTGGGCTGGCGCTACACCGATGAAGACATGACCGTGGCCGCCACCTTGTTCTACATGCAGTTCAAGGATCGCCAAGTGTCGTCGCGGGATATCAACGGCGACTTCGCCGACATCAACGCCGGCTCCGTCAACAACAGCGGCCTGGAGCTGGAGTGGAGCGGCCTGCTGCCCAATCACTTCAACTACTACACCTCCTACACCTACACCAAGGCCGAGCAGCAGGACGACCTGACCGTGTACAACGCCGGCAAAGCTATCCTGTTGCCGACCAGCGGCAAGCAGTTCGCCAACGTGCCGAAAAACATGCTGGCCGCCAACATCGGCTACGACGACGGCCGCTTCTACGGCACCTTCGGCGGCAAGTACACCAGCAAGCTCTACGGCGACCTGACCAATGACGAAGCCATCTCCGGCCGCACCGTGTTCAACGCCGGCGCGGGTATCTACCTGCCGGTGGACAAGAAGGTGGTCAAGGACGCGACCCTGCGCCTGAACGTCGACAACCTGTTCGACAAGAAATACCTGGACGGCGTGTACACCACCAAGACCAACGCGGCCAGCTACAGCGGTTTCCGCGACGGCGACCCGGCCTACATCGTAGGCCTGGAACGTACCGTGACGGTCTCCCTGGAAGCCAACTTCTAATTGCGAGGTAAATGAACATGGACATGAACCTGCTCCACGACATCACCTTTTATGTGATGTATGCCGCGATGGCTATCGCGATCTTTATCACCATCGAGCGCGGGATTTACTTCGCCTACGTACGCCGCCAAGCCCGCGCGCTGACCGAGGTGCTCGGCGCCAATATACACAGCGAACGCGACCTGCCGGAAAGCCTGACCCGCCGTGACAGCCTGCCGCTGAGCATGGTGTTGCCAGTGCTGGCACAGAAAGCCTCACAAGGTTCGCGCAAGGACCTGGATGACGTGATCGAAACCCAGTACCTGACCACCCGCGCCCCCCTGGCCCGCAGCCTGTGGATTATCGAAACCATCACCACCGCCGCGCCGCTGTTGGGTTTGCTGGGCACCATCCTCGGCATCATCGACACCTTCAAGGCGCTGGCCACGGCGGGTGTGTCCGACCCAGGGCAGATTTCCGGTGGCATCGGCACGGCCTTGTTCGCCACCGGCCTGGGGATCGCCATCGCGCTGTTCTGCGTGGTGTTCCACAACTTCTTCCAGGACAGCCTGGAGCGCATCAACGACCAGTTGAAAATCCTGCTGATCCGCGCGGCCACCGGCGCCCGCGTACAGAGTGAAGTGCCACACCTGGTGCCAACGCCGCTGCACAGCCGCACGGCGTAAACGTAACAGCGGGCGCGCAATGCGCCCGCTTTCTTTTGTGATGGGAATTCCTATGTCCATTTCCTTGAAATTGCGCATCGCAGGCCTGGCAGGCTTGCTCATGAGTCCGCTGGCCCAGGCGGACTTTTCGATTCCGGGGTTTGAATTGGTGCACACCGTGCCGGTGGACACCGCCCTCGGCACCGACGACTTGCGCCAGCCCGGCCCGGTGTGGAGCGAGCTGTTTGATGGCGCAAAAAACAGCATCGACATTGGCCAGTTCTACGCCGCCGATCACCCAGGCTCGGTGATGGACCGCGTGATCGAACGCCTGGAAGCCGCCGGTAAACGCGGTGTGAAGATTCGTTTTCTGCTGGAAGAAAAAGGCATCCGGTTGTCGGAAGCGTCCACTCTGGAACGCCTGCGGAAAATCCCCAACCTGACCTTTCGCGTGCTGCCCTACGCGCGGGTGAGCGGTGGGATCATCCACGCCAAATACCTGGTGGTGGATGGCAAGCAGGCATTTGTCGGCAGCCAGAATTTTGATTGGCGCTCGCTGGAACATATCCACGAAACCGGGCTGCGTATCACCGACCCGACCGTGGTGAGCCAAGTGCAGGCGATCTTCGAGCAAGACTGGAAAGCCCAGCAGGCCGTTGCCAACGACCAACCCGTGCCGCTGCCTGCCTCCAGCAAAGAGCCGCCCCGCACTGGCAACTACCTGGTCGCCAGCCCGCAACGCTACAACCCGCCAGGCGTGGGCGATTCACAGCTGGAACTGCCGCGTTTACTCAGCGAAGCGAAACACGAAGTGCGCGTGCAACTGCTCGACTATGCGCCACTGTCCTACGGACCGGACAAAACCCGTCCGTACTACGCAGTGATCGACAATGCCGTGCGTGCGGCAGCGGCGCGTGGGGTGTCGATCAAGCTGATGGTGTCCAACTGGAACACCGACACGCTGGAGTTGCCCTACCTCAAAAGCCTCGCCGTGCTGCCCAACGTGCACATCAAGATCGTCACCCTGCCCGAGGCCAAGCAAGGCTTTATCCCGTATGCACGGGTAATCCACAGCAAGACCATGGAAATCGACGGCCAGGTTGCTTGGATCGGCACCAGCAACTGGCTGGGCGGGTACCTGGATAACTCGCGCAACCTGGAAGTGGTGATGCGCAGTGAAGCGATGGCCAAGCGGGTCGGGGAGTTGCATGAGCAATTGTGGGATGGGCCTTATGCTAGAGCCTTGAACGTGACCGAGGAGTACCCTGAGCCCCACCCTGGCCAGCATTGACCAGAGGCACCTGAGTAGTGGTAGTGTGTGGAAATGTTTCTGACAGTTCGATCAGAAACTTCCCACTTATTACCTGCAAAGGAATGCCTTTCTCCATGCACTTTCCACTCAAGCAATTGGCGGCTGCCACCCTGTTCGCGGCGAGCCTTTCGGCCATCACCAGCCCCGCTTTCGCCAACATCACCCCGGACCAAAGCACGGCAATTCTGAAGCATTTCAACGAAACGTCCGTCACCGACTTCCGTGGTTTCCTCGGCGCCCTGGCCAAGGGCGACCTGGGCAAGACCAGTGATGTGGGCCCGGCGATCAGTGCGTTTCTTGATAACAAAACCTTGAGCGCGGACCAGCAGAACGAGATCAATAGCCTGCTCGGTATCTACACGCGAGTGAAGTACGGCAAGGCCGCCACCGAAACCCTGCGTGAGCTGGTAGAAATCCCGACGTTCAATGTGGACGGTTTGCCGCAGTACAAGAACCCGGAGTTCATCAAGATTGCCGGCAAGATTGAGGCACTGGCCAAGGCCTTTAACCTGACCTTCCGCAATATCGACAACCGTGTGTACGAAATTTCCCTGGAAGGCAGCGGTGACGAAGTGGTCGGTATCCACGCCCACGCCGACGTGGTGCCCGTGACGCCGGAAAACTGGGTGTTGAAAGACGGCACCAAGCTCGACCCGTTCAAAGTCACGCTGATCGGCGACCGCATGTACGGGCGTGGCACCGAGGATGACAAAAACGGCATCGTCGTGGCGATGTATGCCATGAAGGTGATCAAGGAAGAGAAGCTGCCGCTGGCACGCAATTTCAAACTGCTGGTGGACACCACCGAAGAAACCTCCGGCGACGCGATTCCCTACTACTTCGAAAAGAACCCGACACCGCAGTACAACCTGGCGCTGGATGGCGGTTACCCGGTGGTGATTGCCGAGAAAGGCTACGGCACGGTGATGGCCACCTTCCCGCGTCGCAAGGGTGAAGGCAAAGGCGCGGAAATCATCTCGATGACCGGCGGCATGGCGACCAACCAGATTCCCTCGGCGTCAGTGGCGACTTTTGTCAGCGACAAACCTGCCGAGTTGGCGGCCAGCCTGCAAAAGGCCGGTACTGAATACGCCAAGAACAACGGTGGCGATTTTGAAGTGGCCGCCAAGGTCGACGGCAAAAACGTCAAGCTGACCGTCACCGGCGTATCCGCGCACTCGTCCGAGCCGGAATCCGGGGTCAACCCGGTGGCGCGCATGCTGGAGTTGATCCACAGCGTCGATGGCAAGATCGCCCTCAAGCACAACCACATCACCGATGCTGCACGTTATGCGTCTGACAACTGGGGCCTGGATTACCTGGGCGGCAAGTTGGGCGTGGGCTTCTCTGATGAGTTCATGGGGCCGCTGACCACTTCTCTGACCTTTGTCGGCCTGGATGACAAGGCCTTCAAGCTGGCCGTGAACCTGCGCGTGCCAAAGGGCAAGTCACCGGAAAAACTCAAAGCCGAGATCGCCGACAAGCTGAGCGCCTGGGACAAGAAAACCAAGGCCAAGGTAGGATTTACCTACTCTGTGGCCGAGCCGATGTACCGCAACCCTGAAGGTGAGTGGGTCAAGGCCCTGCTGGCCGTGGCCAGCGAAAACCTGGGCATGGAACATAAATTCGGCACCTCCGCGGGCGCGACCTCCGTGCATGAACTGCCCAACGGCGTGCAATTCGGCCTGGCGCGTCCGGAAGTGAAGTACACCGGGCACACCGACAACGAGTTCAAGGCCGTCGACCAGTTCCTGCTGGACCTGCAGATCGTCACCGAAATGATGGGCCGCATCGGCCAACTGCCCAAGCTCTGACCCTCGCCGGACCCGCCAACCTGGCGGGTCCTTTCTGACGCGTACCTATCCGTTCGGTCAGTTACCACGCTGAATATCCTTGCGTACCCTACCCTCTGACTCTGTCGGAGGAATGCGTATGTCGTTACTCAACGCTGTCGAACGTGCATGTGCCCGTCTGGCGCCCTTCGGGTGGCGCGACCTGTTGCTGCAACACGGCCTGGACATCACGTCAGCCACGTTACGTGAAGAACTCGCCAAACCTTTGCAGATCAATCGCACGCTGTCGGGTTTCGAGGATTTCTCCGTCAGCGCAATGCACGGCATAGCGCCTGGGCGACCGGCTGACAGCCTGCTGTTTCATGCACTCGCGTCGCCCAATGTAAGCACCGGAGCCAGGGGCGAAACACTGACCGTTTTCCCGACTGCTGCGGAAATCGAACAGGTGCTCAATTACGTTTACGGCGCCGTTCCACCGACCCTGGAGGCGTTCGGTGATCAGATACTGGCAATCGCCGTGTTCGCCTACGAATACAGGCCACAACCTGAAACCGTGCACCGTCGCCACGCTGACTTGTGCTTTTCACGCGCAGGCGTCGCCAGGGTTGGAACAGCGGCTGCGCTTTACGATCCGCAACGACGGGGGTTCTTGCCCTTCGTTGAGGGCCAGCCCAATCAAATGCGCGTTATCCCGGCGCGCTATGGCGCTTTTATTACCGCAAAACACGTTGGCCAGCCCGAGCGATTCGGTCCGATGAACGCCCAGCCCATCGACCAGGACTTGGAGTTCTGGGTGCCGTTGCACAAGCTGTTTGATGGCGATGAATGCCTCGCGGAACTGGACTTGAGGGTGCTGCTGGAAAACCACCAGATCAATGAAAAGATCGGACAGATCCACAGGCGCTTTCGCGGCACCGGCTGGCAAGAGCCTGACATTCTGAATGCGCCTTTCGTGATTACCCAAGGTCTGAGCCATTGGGCGGATACCGAAGCGTTCGCGCCGGGGTTGCTGATGCCTGATGCCAAGCAGACCCTCGTCGAACCGGCTTATTACAAAGGGCAACCGCTGTCGTTCATGATGCCGCCGGACTCGGGTGGCCTGATCCACGGGCGTCACCGTGTACGCGATGACGGTTCGATCGAAGACCTCAATGATCTGGAAAATGTCGACGCGATGGTCAAGGCTGGCGGCTATCGTGCCCTGCACTATCAGGACGCCATGGCGGATGGCTGGGTGCGCGCGTATTGCCCGCAGTTGATGCTGGACAGCATCGCCGCTTATTCCATCATCGGTGCGCCGGATTTTTTCCCGCTGTGCGGACAACTGGAACTCAAGGAGTGGTCCAGTGACCCCGAAGTATTCCCCTGTCCGACGCCGCCCTGCCCGGAGGTGTGGCATACACGGGTCAATCCGCTTTCCGACGTGCGCTTCTATATCAATCAGTCCCTTGAGGGTCATTACTTCGATCAGGAGGACCGGGGCGTCACAGCAATCGTCTCCCATCCACATTCCTTCACAACACCCCGCACAAGCCCACAGGTGGCGCGTGCCCAGCGACAATCCTGGCTGCCGGATTTCGCCAGCGGCGTATTCGGTCCAGGCTGGGAAATTGGTCGAGGCCTGGTGGATGTGCCCTTCGCCAATGTGTTGTGCGGATATCAATTGGCCAGCCCGTTTACCGAGGATGCACGTATCTGTGCTGCGCTGGGTTCCTACTGGCCTGGCGTAGCGCCGGACTCGACCCGCACATTCGAACCGCGCAGTGTGTCTGCCACGACCATCCCGCTGACGGACAACGAAATCGGATCGCCGGGCAGTCCGGGCTGGGATGGCCGTCGCGGGCCTACGTCGGTTGAGGTCGACGGTCGCACCGTGATCCAGTACGACGCCTATGAGTACAGCGATTACACGCAAGCCGCGCTGGCCGGTCAGTTGTCGCTGGCAATCACCGGACACACCAGCACCGAGCAGTACCATCAACGTGTGTTGGGGATGCGGCGCGCGTACCAGGCCGTCGGCGCCGGATCAGACAAAGAGCAGCGAAAACAATGGCCTTTGCTGTCGTTTTTTCTGGTGCAGCTGCCGGATGAAGGCTTCGAGGCGGCGCAACAAGAAGCCGACTTTCGGCTGGAGGGCGATGTGCAGTTCTACAGATTGTTCAAGCACGGTACGATCAGCACGCCCGCGGACAATTTCAAGCTTCGTCATGTGGAAATAGAACAACAGGTGGAACTGTACATGAGCCCGGACGCGGTGCTTATCCGCCTGAATGGAGCGCCATGGCAGCGTCACGATGAATCGCTTTGACGTCGTTGTCGTAGGCGCTGGCCCGGCAGGGTGTGCGACAGCAATCACCTGTGCGCAAAAAGGGCTGCGGGTGGCACTGCTTGAGAAGGCTGCGTTCCCCAGGGACAAGCCAGGGGAAACACTCCATCCTGGTGTCGAACCACTACTACGGCAACTGGGCATTGTCGCCCTGGATTGCCGGCGGCACCCAGGCCATTGGGTGCACTGGGAGGGACCGCCGCGCTTCAATGCTTTCGGCGCGGGACATGGAGGAGCGTGGCAGGGTTTCCAGATGCCACGCGCGCTGCTCGACCAACAACTGCTAGAGCAGGCGCGCATCCTGAGCGTGCACATCACACACCCCACGCGTGTCAGCCACGTCATGCACCAACGCGGTCGCGTTCAGGGCGTCCAGTCAGGCTCAAGGCAATGGGTCGCCCGCTATGTCGTTGACGCCACAGGCCATCACGGCTGGCTGCAACGCCAACTGCAGATACCCTGGCGGCATTTTTCACCGCGCTTGATCGCACGATATGGCTACTGCAAGGAGAGCCGTCTTCCCGACGAAAAACTCGGGCTGTTTGCCCACCCCCACGGCTGGCACTGGATTGCACGGCTGAGCGAGCACTGCTTGCACTGGACCCACTTGGCGTTTACTGAGGCGGGTGCGTGCCGCCAGGCGCCCGAAGGGCTTGAGCAGTACCCGGTGATCGCCAGGGCGCGTGGCGCGGATGTGTCATGGCGACACTGCCGCACGACAGCAGGCCCCGGTTATTTTCTGGTGGGCGATGCAGCCGCTACACTGGACCCCTGCGCCTCCCATGGTGTGATCAAGGCTTTGATCTCGGGCATGCAGGCCGCCTCGGCAATTATCGACTGCCTGTCCTGGCCCTCCGGCGAAAAAACCGTGCAAGCGGCCTACCAGGTCTGGGTACAGCAAGGCTTCGAACGCAATGTGCAGGCCTTGCGCGGTTTCTATCGACGCCACCCTTATCCACCGGATTGGCTGTAAGTTGCGGGATTTGCAGTCTGCCGCAATCATCCGCTCATGCCTTCAGGCATCAAGCATCAGGATATCCTCGAAGAATCCACCGATTGGTTCGATCGGATGGCACAGCTGGATTTCCAGGACCCAAGCCATTTCACTCGGTGGGATTTCCAGGTCCGCCAGCACCTTATTCTCGAACAACGCGTGGGGGAAATCCGCAAGGCGGTGCCCTGCGAGGTTACGCGCCAGCCTCCAGCCTTTTGCCACGGCGCTCTGCTCGGCGAAGTCATAGAGTTCGCGGCCAGTGAGGCCCTGTAGCCAGGCGTCGCGGGTTTCGTCGAACACCTCATGCAGTGCGGTCCTGCACGCCAGGTGCAGCGGCGCGTCACCGAACACAAAAGTGTCACCATAGTCGCCCTCGTAACCGTCCCACACGGGGCCCAGATCGACCACGACAATGTCGCAGGCGCGCAGCCTGCGCTGGCGGTCAATGCCTTCGCGGGGCGGGCGGACCGTGTCGTCGCCAAAACGGATGTAGGTCGGGTGCCAGGTGTGGGAAGCGCCCATGGCTTGCAGTTGGTCGGCGGCCATGTCGAGGGCTTCGCCGGTGGTCATGCCCACTTGTAGTCGGCTGGCAATTGCCGCCAGGGCACGGATGGACTGATCGCGCGCGGCCAACATGCCGTCCAGAGAATAACGTGGGCCGACTTTCTCCCAGACCGGGTGCAACGCCTTGGGCGCCGTGCCGGCACTCGACCGGCCACTGGGCACAAAGGCTTCCGCGACGAATCGATGACCGGGCAAGCCGGCGTCCAGACACGCCGTGCGCACCTGACTGATCATGGCGCCATTACCGCAGGCATACACCTGGGCGGCTTCCCAGTCATGCCCATGGCTCAAGGCAACTTCCTGCACTCGCCCCTGGGAAACCAACACAGGGTGCCAGTGAAAGCGTGGGTGATCGATGACCGACTGGTCCAGGAACATGCGGTCATAGAAATCTGCCGGTTGCCCGCCGCCCCAGTACAAGGTCACGTCAACATCACGCGTCAGGGCGGTCAGCAGGATGGGCTTGATACCCGCGTAGCCGGTGCCCGTGGCGAACAGGACGACGGGCGCATTGTCATTGTCCTGCCAGGTACAGGCACCAAACGGTCCTTCCAGTTGCAACAGATCGCCAGCCTCCAGATCGGCCAGCAACGTTTCGGAAAACAGCCCGCCACTCACCTGGCGAATCTGAAAAACCAGCCGCCCATCGTCGTCGGCCGGCAGGTTGGCGATCGAGAAACACCGCGAGTCACCGTCGACCAGGCGGAACTTGAGGTACTGGCCCGCCCGCACTGCCAGCGGCCTGTCCGGCATCAGCACCAGCTCAATGATGTCGGGGCTCAGTGCGCGTTTGCTCACGACCTGCGCCTCGACCACCAGCGCGGGTGTGTCCAACGACCAGCCGGGGATTTCCAGGCGCATGTCGCCGCAGGCGTGGCTCTGGCACAACAGCATTTCATTGGCGGCCAACGGATAGCACGGCGCGGGTGCGTCCGGCGCCAGCTGTTTGGCCCGGTACGCCCCTTCCGCGACCACCACCTTGCAGGAGCCACAGGCACCGCGTCGGCAGGAAAACGGCACGGACAAGCCATGGGCGAGCATCGCGTCGAGCAACAACTCGTCACCAGCCTCAAAGGTTTTCCCCGAGGGGGAGAGTTCGATGACATGACGTGTATTCATAACAACCTCGGGGTGAGTGAGCCGTGATTGTTGCGCTAGACTAGGCCCATTAAAACCTCCAGTTTTGGATACTTCAGATGGTCCAGATGCGAAAATGGCGACCGCTGCTCAAGCTCAACGACAGTGCAAGCCAGGCGTCCTATCGCAAGATTGCCGAAGGCCTGGTGACCGTGATCGTTGAAGGGCGATTGCTGCCAGGCACACTGTTGCCGGGCACGCGGGAGATGGCGCAGTTGCTCGACGTCAACCGCAAGACGGTGATCCTGGCCTACGAAGAGGCCATGACCAAAGGCTGGCTGGTCAGCGAGCCGCGACGCGGGACCTTCGTCAATGCGCAGTTGACGGCCAAGCAACTGCCGAGCCGCGCGCAGTCGCCCTTCGCGCCGCCCATCCTGGCGCAGACAGCCGCGCCCTATTTCGCCCAGAATGCGCAGGTGACGGCGCTGAACCATCGGCATGACGCGCTGTTTTTCGACAACGGCACCAGCGACCACCGCCTGCTGCCCCAAGCCGTGCTGCACCGCTACTACCGCAATGCCCTGCGCAGCAGCTTTGCGTCCAACACCCTGCGCTACGGCAGCGAGGGCACCGGCTATCATCTGCGCTGCGCGCTGGCCGAGATGCTGCGTAACAACCGTGGGTTGACGGTCGGCGCCGAAAACATCTGCCTGACCCAAGGCACCCAGATGTCGCTGTACCTGACCGCCAGCCTGTTGCTCAAACCCGGCGACGTGGTGCTGGTGGAGCGCCTGAGCTACCCGCCAGCGTGGGAAATTTTCCGCAGGTTGGGGGCGCAACTGGTCACGATGGACATCGACGAAGAAGGCTGTCGCACGGACCAGATTGATCGCCTGTGCCGCGAACACAAGGTGCGGATGATCTATCTCACGCCACACCACCAGTTCCCCACCACCGTGAGCCTGCACGCGGCGCGGCGGCAGCAGTTGCTGGCATTGGCGGCGCTGCATGATTTCTGCATCATCGAAGAAGATTACGACCACGAATTTCACTTCAGCGGGCGCCCCTACCTGCCCCTGGCCAGTGATCGTGCGCAGCGGCATGTGATTTATGTTGGCTCATTATCCAAGGCTCTCGGCTCGACGTTCCGCTGCAGTTATGTGGTGGCTCCTGCGCAGGTGGTCGAAGCCCTGCATAGCAACGCCGCACTGATGCTGGGCGATGCCGACGCGGTCGCGCAGAAGATGCTTGCCAACCTGATCAACGACGGCGAACTCAGGAAGCACCTGCGCCGCGTGTCGAAGGAATACCGCGCCCGCCGTGAAACCTTGCAAGGCTGCCTGCATACGGCGTTCGGTGAGCGGATCCAGGTGCGCGAGCCCGAAGGCGGCCTGGCGCTGTGGGTGCGTTTCGACGATGCAATCGACGTCGACCAGACGGTGAACGCAGCCCTTGATCACGGGCTGGTCGTACGCAGTGGCCGGCAGTTCTCGCCGATGGACCAGGCAGAAAATGCGCTGCGCCTGGGCTTCGCCTCGCTGAATCAGGAAGAGATCCGCGAGGCTACGTTGCGCTTGGCCAAAGCGGCGAACCGGCGCGCACATAAAAATGCCGATCATCACTGATCGGCATTCGGTTAGAGCGGCAGCAGGAAGCGTGATCGCTCCTCGGTCCGGGCAAGCTCCGGGAACTCCAGCAGCAGCGCCCGGTTGCCCCGGCCAATATGCTCCATCACCGCCCGCGTAATGTACTCACGCACCATGCCCGTCGAGACGTAATACATGGCCCAGGCTTGTTCGGGCGTACAGTGGCCGATCTGTTCCTCGATGTCCTTGTACGCCTTGTCATCGTCCGACTTCACGTCGCGCTGATATTCGGCTTGGCCCATGATTGTTCTCCTTCACTGGCACGTCTGCAGCAGCCCGACCCGCCTATTCATTCACCCGATCAGGTGCCGCTCTTCACCTTGGTCCACACCCGCGTGCGGATTCGCTCCAATTTCAAGGGCAGCGGCTCCAGGGGAACCAAGGTGGCGATCGTCTCTTTGGACGGGTAAATCCAGGGGTTGTCGCGCAACTTCTGCTCGACCAACACGGTGGCGTCCTTGTTGGCGTTGGGGTACAGCGTGTGGTTGGAACTCTTGGCGATCACTTGCGGGTCGAGCATGTAGTTGATGAACGCCAGACCCTGCTTGGCATGCGGCGCATCCTTGAGCAGCACAAAGTTTTCCGACCACACCAACCCGCCCTCACGCGGCAGGCTGTAGGCAATCTTGCGGCCGGTGTTGTTTTTCTCATTGATAGCCTGCGCCGTCAGCGCCCCGCTCGCCCAGCCGACCACCACACAAATATTGCCGTCGGCAAAGTCGGCGTCGGTCCTGGAAGAGTCGAAGTAGAGGACGTAAGGGCGGATCTTCAGCAGCAGCGCCTGGGCTTTCTGGTAATCCTCAGGGTTCTGGCTGTTGCTTGGCAGGCCGAGGTAATGCAAGGCAATCGAGATGATTTCGCTCGGCGAGTCGAGCATTGCCACGCCACACGACTTGAGCTTGCTGATGTTCTCTTCCTTGAAGATCAGGTCCCAACTGTCCACCGGGGCATCGTCACCCAGGGCAGCCTTGACCTTATCCACGTCGTAACCAATGCCGGTGGTGCCCCACAAATAAGGCACGGCATAGCGGTTACCCGGATCGTTGGCGGACAGCAGCGCCAGCATTTCCGGATCGATGTGCGAGAAATTACTCAGTTGGGAGCGGTCCAGCGGTGCCAGCACACCGGCCTGGATCAGGCTGGGCAAGACATTCGAGGTGGCGACGACAACGTCATACCCGGTGCGCCCGGCCATGACCTTGCTCTGCATGATCTCGGCACTGTCGAAGGCATCCAGGTGCATCCGGGTACCGGTTTTCTGCTCAAATTCCTTGGGGGTTTCCGGCGCGATCAGCCCGAACCAGTTATACAGGTTGACCCGTGGCTCGGTCGCCGAGACCGGCGCACTGGTACACACAGAGACCAGCGCAGCCATAAAAATGGCGCGCAAATAGGGTTGACTCATCTCGCTATCCTTGTCAAAACGACAGGCCATCATGGCCTGCATCCACTGGTGGGTGAATATACGCGGCACGTCCGATTAGTAAATACCCAGAAGTACTTAGCCCAGCCCCATGAATGCCTAACCCTAAAGGGGTAGTAAATGTCGCTCGACCTTCACAACCTGGCCTGGCATCGGTCCGCCGGAACGCTGATCATGCAGTTGAACCGCCCGGCGTTCTGGAGCTCGCTGGTTCGCGTGTTAAAGGAATATGTCCAGATCGACAATTGGGTTGTACTGATCTTCAGCGACCAACAGGTGCGGGTCATCAGCCTGACCGAAGTCGCCGATGCGGACGAAGTGGACGCCCTGACCCAGCGCTATGTAAAAGGGCTGTACCTGCTGGACCCCTTTTATATCGCCAACCGGGAAAACCCGCAGAGTGGTTTTTTCCATCTGTCCGACATCGCGCCGGAGCATTTCCTGACCACCGAGTATTACCACCAGTACTTCGCCCAGTACGTCAGCGTGGACGAGGTGCAGTACAACGTGCAGCTCGACGTCGACCGAACGCTGTGCATTTCATTTGGCAGCAACGTGCGTTACAGCCCGCAGCAGATCACCACGCTGGACATGATCAAACCGTGGGTGATGGCATTGATGCATCAACGCATGTGCTTTGAGAATGATGCGGAAAAAAGCCAGGCCGAGCCGCCGCCATGGTCTGAGGCAATCATGCAACTTGGCGCACAAATCACTGCGCGCGAAAAAGATGTGCTGCGGTTGCTGTTGAGCGGTTTTTCCAACAAAGAGATCGCCGGCAAGCTGAGCCTGTCCACAGAGACCATCAAAGTTCATCGTCGCAACCTTTACAACAAGCTGAGCATCAAGTCTCAGTCCGAGTTGTTTGCACGGTTTTTCATGCCAGGGCAGGAAACGTCGCCTGCGCATTGAACGCCAGCGTCCTCTCACAAATCACGCACGAACAAAAACGCCGATCATTGCTGATCGGCGTTTTTGTTGAATATGGAGCGGGAAACGAGACTCGAACTCGCGACCCCGACCTTGGCAAGGTCGTGCTCTACCAACTGAGCTATTCCCGCAAATGGCGTCCCCTAGGGGACTCGAACCCCTGTTACCGCCGTGAAAGGGCGGTGTCCTAGGCCACTAGACGAAGGGGACACGCTACTGAGACACAGAGTGTGTATCTCAGTGCCCAGAGGTTAGATCCGAAGATCATGCCCTGGTTTCACTCAGTGCCGCCCGAAGGCCACACTGCTTAAATTGGAGCGGGAAACGAGACTCGAACTCGCGACCCCGACCTTGGCAAGGTCGTGCTCTACCAACTGAGCTATTCCCGCAAATGGCGTCCCCTAGGGGACTCGAACCCCTGTTACCGCCGTGAAAGGGCGGTGTCCTAGGCCACTAGACGAAGGGGACACACAACTGAAACACATGGTGTGTATTTCAGTGTCCAGAGGTTAGATCCGAAGATCATGCCCTGGTTTCACTCAGTGCCGCCCGAGGGCCACACTGCTTAAACTTGGAGCGGGAAACGAGACTCGAACTCGCGACCCCGACCTTGGCAAGGTCGTGCTCTACCAACTGAGCTATTCCCGCAAATGGCGTCCCCTAGGGGACTCGAACCCCTGTTACCGCCGTGAAAGGGCGGTGTCCTAGGCCACTAGACGAAGGGGACACACGTACAACATTCACTACCTAACCGCGTTTCGCTGTGTGCTTTACGCGTTAAGTGGCGCGCATTCTATGGATGGATTGAAAGGTCGTCAACCCCCAAGGATAAATTTATTAAAATCAATGACTTCGACCTGCTTTCAGGGCCTGCGGGCGAATTGTGCGCGTCCGGGCTTTGACGCCTATATTCTGGCGCCCGACAAGGCGCTATAGTTCGCTCCGGCAAATGATGGCAATGTGCATCCATGCAGGGAGCGCCTATCTATATAGAAGCAAACTACCTGGGCAACTGGTCGATCAGTCCTATCCGCCGGATGGCCCAGTCACTACACTCCACTGTAAACCCTATAAAGAGGTCACACCGGTGACACCACTCATGATCACCCTGCTGGTAATAGCCGGGATCGTAATACTGATCGCCATTGGCTACATGAACCACGTGGTGGAAAACAACAAGCTGGAAAAGAAGCGCACCGAGATCGAGCTTAATGATCGCCTGCGTCGCTGCGGTGAAATCACCGAGACCTTCCCCGGCCAGTTGATGACCCCGGCGCTCAAACTGTTGATGACTCGCCTGGAACTCAACGTCAACCAGCGCCTGTTGAACCTCAACAAAGGCAGCGCACCGCTGAAGGCCCGCATCGCCGAGCTGAATACGCTGGTGGCCCAGGGCGAATCGATCCCGGTGAACAACCCGCCCGCGCCGATCCAGACCGAAGCCAAGGCCAAGGACGTACGCTTCCTGCTCGAAGCCCTGCACGGCCAGGTCACCCGCGCCGCCCAGGACGGTTTCCTGCCGGCCAACGAGGCCAAGCACTGGATCCGTGAAATCCGCCATATCCTGGTGTTGCTGCACATCGAGTTCTTCAACAACCTCGGCCAGCACGCCCTGCAACAAGGCCAGCCGGGCCAGGCACGCCTGGCGTTCGAGCGCGGCGTACAGTACCTGCGCAAACAGCCGGAACCGGTGATCTACAGCGCACAACTGCAACAGCTGGAAGCCCAACTGGCCCGTGCCAACTCCACGGTGCTGACCAACAGCAAGCCGGCCGAAGACGAGGTCAACGAACTGACCGAAGGCCTCAAAGTGGTGGACACCGACGCCGAGTGGAAGAAGAAAGTCATCTACGATTGATTGGCCCTCCCCCCCTGTGGCGAACCCGGTTCGCCACATGCCATCACTTTGCATCTATCCCCCCGCCCCCGACTAGCGTAAAAAAGTGCCCCTTACTCCGTGAAGTCAGAGGCCCGCTATGCCTGTCGCCGTCATTGATGGACAACCGCTGCACTACATTGACCAAGGCACCGGCCCGGTCGTCCTGCTGGGTTCAAGCTACCTGTGGGACGCCGATATGTGGGCGCCGCAGATCGAAGCGCTGTCGCAACAATACCGTGTCATCGTGCCGGAACTGTGGGGTCATGGTGAATCCGGTGCGTTGCCCGCGCAAACCCATTCCCTGGACGACCTCGCGCGCCAGGCCCTGGCCCTGCTCGACCAGTTGGACATCCCCCAGATCAACCTGGTGGGGCTCTCGGTCGGCGGTATGTGGGGCGCACGCCTGGCGCTGCTGGCCCCCGAGCGAATCAACAGCCTGGTGCTGATGGACACCTACTTGGGCGCCGAGCCCGAGGCCACGCGCCAGTACTACTTTTCGTTGTTCAAGATGATCGAAGACGCCGGCGCCATCCCCGAGCCGCTGCTGGATGTGGTCGCGCCGATCTTCTTTCGCCCGGGTATCGACCGCGAATCAGCGCTATACCAGGATTTCCGCCGACAATTGCAGAGTTACTCCAAGGAGCGCCTGTTGCAGAGCATCGTGCCTCTGGGCCGGCTGATCTTCAGTCGCGAAGACGTGCTGGAGCAACTGCCGCGCCTGGACGCCGACACCACCTTGGTGATGTGCGGCGAGCAGGACAAACCGCGCCCTCCCGCCGAGTCCGAGGAAATGGCGGGCCTGATCGGCTGCAGCCTGATCCTGATTCCGGAAGCCGGCCATATCAGCGCCAGGGAAAACCCGGACTTCGTCAACGAAGCCCTGCTGACCTTCCTCGCCAACAACGCCTGACCCGCCCTCCCCTGTGGTCGTCTCACTCACGCGGCGATCACAGGCGGA
This sequence comes from Pseudomonas sp. FH1, assembly GCF_000510895.2. Lineage (NCBI taxonomy): Bacteria > Pseudomonadati > Pseudomonadota > Gammaproteobacteria > Pseudomonadales > Pseudomonadaceae > Pseudomonas > Pseudomonas sp. FH1. The sequence continues at coordinate 85,195 of NZ_AOHM01000021.1, read as the reverse complement.
AGTGCCCCACCATGCCCTTGAGTTCCGCGCCCAACTGCGCCAGTTGAATACTCGACGCGGCGTTGCCCTGCATGCTCAGCGCCGACTGATCGGCACTGGCGCGAATGCTGGTGACGCTGCGGTTGATCTCTTCAGCCACCGAGCTTTGCTCCTCGGCCGCCGCGGCAATCTGCTGGTTCATCTGTTGGATCAGCGACACCGCCACCGCAATGCTGCCCAACGCACTTTCGGTTTCCAGCGCATCGCTCACTGCCAGCTTCACCAACTCGCCGCTTTGCTGGATCTGCTGCACCGAGGACTGGGCCGCGCTGCGTAAGGTACTGACCAGTCGCTCGATCTCCTCGGTGGATTGCTGGGTACGCTTGGCCAGGGCCCGTACTTCATCGGCCACCACCGCAAAACCACGGCCCTGCTCGCCGGCACGGGCGGCCTCGATGGCGGCGTTGAGGGCCAGCAGGTTGGTCTGTTCGGCCACGCTCTTGATCACACTCAACACGCTGCCGATGTGCTGAATTTCCGCGCTCAAGCTCTCGATGCTGGCGCTGGCAGAGGTGCTGGAAGCAGCCAGCAATTCAATGCGCTGCAAACTCTGGCGCACCACCTGCTGGCCGCTGTCGACTTTGTCATCGGCGGTCTGTGCGGCTTGCGCCGCCTCTTCGGCGTTGCGCGCCACATCGTGCACGGTGGCGGTCATCTGGTTCATCGCCGTGGCAACCTGTTCGGTTTCTTCTTTCTGGCTGCTGACCTCGACGTTGGTCTGCTCGGTGACGCTGGACAATGAATGCGCCGAACTGGCCAGTTGCTCGATACCGGCTTGCAGGCCGCTGACCATCTGGCTAAGCCCATTACCCATCTGTTGCATCGCCTGCATCAACTGGCCTATTTCATCACGACGGCTGACCTCCATGCGCCCACTCAAATCGCCGGCGGCAATCTGCTGGGCCACCGCAATCACACTGCGCAGCGGCGCGACGATCAAACGGGTGATCACCCACGCCGCAATCAACCCCACCAACAACGCCAAAGCCGAAGAGCCGATGATCAGCATCGCGCTTTTCTTCAACTGCGCCTGCATCGACTGGTCTTCGGCGTCGTAGGCCTGGTTGACCCGACTGACGACCTCACCCGCCCGATCATGCAGCTGCTTGTAGACCACCTTTTCCTGGGCTAGCAGGCCGGTGTACTCGCCGAGCTTTTCACTGAATGCGGCGATATGCCCGGCCACTTCGTTGAGCACGGTCTGGTAGCCGGAATCCTTGACCGCAGTTTTCAGTTGCTCGACCTGGGCGAGGGCCTGGTCGGCTTGCTCGATCTTGCCCTGCTCACCGTTGTCCTCATCGACTTTTCGGCTCTGGTTCAGGCGTACATGGGCTTCATTCATGGCCTGCAGCATCAGGCGCGACACCTGGCTGACCTGCCCCGCCTGCTCGATAAACTCAGCGCCTTCCTTGCCCTGGCTTTCCTTCAAGCCATAGGCACCGTCATCCGCCAGCCCGGCCTGCAACACGTCAAGGTTGTTGGCCACGCTGGACACCGACCAACTGGCCATTTCCAACGCCAGGTCTTTGGTCTGGGTCAGTTCGACAAACTCATCGAACGCCTTGCGGTAGGCGGCCAAGGCCTGTTCGACATCGGTCATGACCGGCACGTTGGCCGCCGACTGGGCCTTGAGACTGGCCGCAAGCGCCGCCAAGGCATCAACGCTTTCATGCAGGGCATCGACGGCTTTGGGGTCGGCGTGCAGCGCGTAGTCCTGCTCGATCAGGCGCACCTTGAGCAAGCCGCTGTTAAGCGACGACATGGCCTTGAGGCCTTCGAAACGCTGGCCAACGGTTTGCAGGGACCACACCCCGATCGCCGCGACCAAGGCCGTCAACAGCAATACCAGGGTGAAACCCAAGCCCAGCTTTTTTGCCATACCAAGGTTGGCGAATTGTCGTTGCACGGCCGAAATCATTGCACTTGAATCCTCTTGCAATGGCGGTTGCCATCGAGCCCGGTTTACATAGGCGAGATTCGCAACCACAAGGCACTGAACACAAGTCGTTGGCGCCACAATAATGGCAAAAAGCTACACGTTCGTCGTTTTCAGAATGGTCGAGGTCGATCTGGCGGGCCCCATGGCGCGGAACAACGCCAAGGCCCGTTGATCATCGGCATAGGCCACATTGATGCGCAGCCACTCACTGGGCTCGCTGGTTGGGCTGAACAGCGCTCCCGGCGACAACAAAACCCCGAGCCGCCGGGCACATACCTGTAACCGCGATGAATCCGGTGCCCCTGGTCGCGCCCACACGAACATGCCGCCGGCAGGCGCGGTGAACACCTCCCACTCCTCGTCCTCCAGCACCTGCAGCGTAGCCGTCATTTGCGTATTCAACCGCTTGCGCAAGCGCTGTACCCATTTGCGATAAGTGCCATTCGCCAGCAGCGTGGCCACCACCGCTTCGGCAAAGCGTGAGGTGCCGAAACCGGTCAGGGTCTTGAGGCTGGCCAACTGCGTGATGATCGTGGCGCTGGCACTCAGGTAACCCACGCGCAAGGCACTGCTCAAGGTCTTGGAAAAGCTTGCGACGTAGATCACCCGGTCATCATGGGGCAACGCCGATAGACGCGTGCAACTGGCATGTTGCAAGTCACCGAAGACATCCTCTTCGACGATCAGGAAATTGTCGCGTCGCGCCAGCGCCAGCAAGCGCTCGGCCACCGTGCGGCTCAGGCTGGAGCCGGTGGGGTTGTGATACAGGCTATTAATGAACAGGCACTTGGGCCGGTGCCGTTGCAGCAGTGCTTCCAGCGCCGGAATGTCCGGGCCCGTGGGGGTTCGCGGCACGTGCAGCAGTTGCACACCGTGGAACGCCAGTTGCCTATAGAGGTTGCCGTACCCTGGCGTCTCGACCACCACGCAGTCGCCGGCCTTGAGCAAGGTGCGTATCAGCAAGTCCTGGGCATGGCTCGCACCCGCCGTGGTAAGGATACGGTCCTGGTGGGCCGCAATGTGGATTCGGCTCAGCCGCTTGAGCAGTTGCTCGCGCAGCGCCGGCAACCCCAGTGGCGTGCTGTAGTTGAACAGGCCGGCGGTGTCGGTACGGGTGACTTCACGAATCGCATAACTGATGTCATCGCTTTCACGCCAGGCATCGGGCAACCGGCCGCAGCCCAGCTTCAGCTCTCCCAGTGGACTATCGACAAAGTCCCCCCATTCCCGCTCGGCGCCTTCGTACCACTGGCCCTCATGCAAGGCCGGTGGCTGAGCCACGCTGAAACCCGAGCCCGGCTTGGAAACCAGCACACCCTGGGCGACCATCCGCTCGAACGCCTCGATCACGCTGGATTGGCTGAGCAGGTTATCGAGGGCCACCTGTCGAATGGACGGTAAGCGTGTGCCAGGGCTCACCCCACTTGTGCGAATCCATTGCGCCACTGCGCTGATGATTTGCTGCACCACCGGTACAAGGGCTTGTCGATCGATCCCTAAATCCATGCGCCACTCACTTCAACTGTCTGTTATTCAACCCAGAACAGTTAAGCACAGAAGCACATTTCGGCCGCTCGCCAAGTTTTATTAAATTATTGATTTTATTGAGTTATTTACCTGCTGATACACATTCTCACAAGGCACGGTGCCAGCTATGGAAACGCCCCACAGCCCCCCCAAACCTTTTCGAATGAAGGGCGGCGTGAGGTCCTAGATAGCGGTCGCACCACCGTCCACCGCCAAGGCTTGACCCGTGGTAAAGGCCGCGCCGTCGCTGCACAGATAAAGCACCGCACTGGCGATTTCCTCAACCTTGCCGATGCGCCCGACCGGGTGCATGGCGGCGGCAAATTCAGCCTTGCGTGGGTCGGCTTCATAGGCGCGCCGGAACATATCAGTATCGATCACCGCTGGGCAGACTGCGTTGACGCGGATTTTCTTCTTCGCATACTCGATGGCCGCCGATTTGGTCAGGCCGATCACCGCATGTTTGGAGGCCGCATAAATGCTCATCTTCGGCGCCGCTCCCAGGCCCGCCACCGAGGCGGTGTTAACAATGGCGCCGCCGCCCTGGGCCAGCAACAGCGGCAACTGGTGCTTCATGCACAACCACACGCCCTTGACGTTGACGCCCATGATCGCGTCGAACTCATCCAGGCTGCCGTCGGCCAGCTTGCCCTTTTCGATCTCGATCCCGGCGTTATTGAAGGCGTAGTCCAGGCGACCGTAGGCAGCAATGGTCTGGGCCATCAATTGCTGCACATCCGCCTCCAGCGTAACGTTGCAGCGCACGAACAGCGCTTCGCCGCCAGCCTGGTGGATCAGGGCGACAGTGCCCTCGCCGCCCGCCACGTCCAGGTCGGCAACCACGACCTTCAAGCCTTCGGCGGCGAACGCCAGCGCGGTGGCGCGGCCAATACCGGCAGCGGCGCCAGTCACCAGGGCGACCTGGCCGGAAAACGTCATGCTCATAGAAGATGTCCTGTGGGAGAAAATAGCCGTGGGTCGAGTCTAGCCAACGCCGCGTCGCACGCGTCAGCACTATCAAACCGCCGGTTGGCGCTGCATGGATCGCAGTGATAACAGGCACAGGGCGACTATCAGCAACGCCTATCGACCGCCATTCGCGCCCTCGGTAAACCTTGCCCCAGGCGCGTTCAAGGTCTATCACTTCAGGTTCATTTCCAGAAGAGTCGCTGCCATGACCGCCCAGACCAACCGCCAATTCCTGCTCGCCAAGCGCCCGGTCGGCGCAGCCACCCGGGACACCTTCACTTATCAGGAAGTGCCGGTGGGCACGCCCCAGGATGGCCAGGTGCTGGTGCGCAACGAATACCTGTCCCTCGACCCAGCCATGCGCGGCTGGATGAATGAAGGCAAGTCCTACATTCCGCCGGTCGGCATCGGCGAAGTCATGCGCGCGCTGGGTGTGGGCAAAGTAATTGCGTCGAACAACCCGAAGTTCGCCGTCGGCGACTACGTCAATGGCGCCCTGGGCGTGCAGGATTATTTCCTGGGCGAACCGCGTGGTTTCTACAAGATCGATCCGAAACTCGCGCCGTTGCCGCGCTACCTCTCCGCCCTGGGCATGACCGGCATGACCGCCTACTTTGCGCTGCTGGAAACGGGTGCGCCCAAGGCCGGCGAAACCGTGGTGATCTCCGGCGCAGCCGGTGCCGTGGGCAGCATTGCCGGGCAGATCGCCAAGCTCAAAGGTTGCCGCGTGGTGGGCATTGCCGGCGGCGCCGACAAGTGCAAGTTCCTGGTGGACGAATTGGGCTTCGACGCCGCCATCGACTACAAAAGTGAAGACGTGCCCGCTGCCCTCAAGCGCGAGTGCCCCAAAGGCGTCGACGTGTATTTCGATAACGTCGGCGGCGATATTCTCGACGCCGTCCTCAGCCGCCTGGCACTGAAAGCCCGCGTGGTCATCTGCGGCGCCATCAGCCAATACAACAACAAGGAAGCCGTGAAAGGCCCGGCCAACTACTTGTCACTGCTGGTCAATCGCGCGCGCATGGAGGGCTTTGTAGTCATGGATCACGCCGCAGGCTTTGCCGCTGCTGGCCAGGAAATGGCCGGCTGGATGGCCCAGGGCAAGCTAAAGAGCAAGGAAGATATTGTGGAGGGGCTGGAGACGTTCCCGGAGACGCTGATGAAGCTGTTCAACGGCGAGAACTTTGGGAAGCTGGTGCTGAAGGTCAACTGACGCACTGTGGATCAAATTGTGGGAGCGGGCTTGCCCGCTCCCACATTTGTTACCAGGTTCGACCTGAAATCAGGCGATCTCGGCAACCACTGCCGCCAGCGCCTTGGCCGGATCCGCCGCCTGGCTGATCGGCCGCCCGATCACCAGGTAATCAGAACCCGCATCCAGTGCCTGACGCGGCGTCAGAATACGCCGCTGGTCATCCTGTGCGCTGCCCGCCGGACGAATCCCAGGCGTCACCAACTGCAACGAAGGGTGCGCAGTCTTCAGCGCCTGGGCTTCCAGCGCCGAACACACCAGGCCATCGAGACCGGCTTTCTGCGCCAGGGCAGCCAGGCGCAGCACCTGCTCTTGAGGCTCGATATCCAGACCGATACCGGCCAGGTCTTCACGTTCCATGCTGGTAAGCACGGTCACGCCGATCAACAAAGGCTTGGGACCGCTGCGCTGTTCAAGCACCTCACGGCAAGCACTCATCATGCGCAGGCCGCCGGAGCAGTGCACGTTGACCATCCACACGCCCATTTCGGCGGCGGCCTTGACCGCCATGGCGGTGGTGTTGGGGATATCGTGGAATTTCAGGTCGAGGAACACCTCGAAGCCTTTATCACGCAAGGTGCCGACGATTTCCGCCGCGCAACTGGTGAACAATTCCTTGCCGACCTTGACCCGGCAAAGCTTCGGGTCCAACTGGTCAGCCAGCTTCAGTGCGGCGTCACGAGTGGGGTAATCCAGGGCGACGATGATAGGAGTCTGGCAGACGGACATTGGAATGGGCTCTCAGGCAAGTCGAAATCGGCGCGGATTGTAGCGCAAGCGGCGCCGTTGCGGGATCCGATGATCGGTAAATACTGACCAAGCGCCATCGGGCGGGCATTTTCTCCAATTATTTCAAAGCTGATACATTCACGACATGCCCCCAACACGCCCCACGGCTAGCCTCGCTCGCACGACCCAACGACCAGCACTTCCAGCCATGGGGCTGGACGCCTATGCTGACCGCAACGACCAGGCAGATGATCGCATTATGCAGACCCCTTCCGTCTCTTTGAACGACGAGCAAAAAGGCGCGGTGATCGCCGATGACAAGCGCTGGAACACCCGCGCGCTGATCGTTGACGACGATGTGCCGATCCGCGAACTGCTGATCGACTACCTCGCCCGCTTCGGCATCCTGGCCACTGGCGTCACCGACGGCACCGCCATGCGCCAGGCCATGCAGGCTGAAACCTTCGATGTGGTGGTGCTCGACCTGATGTTGCCCGGTGAAGACGGCCTGTCGCTGTGCCGCTGGCTGCGCGCAGAGTCGGACATTCCGATCCTGATGCTCACCGCCCGCTGCGAGCCGACGGACCGCATCATCGGCCTGGAGCTGGGCGCTGACGACTATATGTCCAAGCCGTTCGAGCCGCGTGAGCTGGTAGCGCGGATCCAGACCATCCTGCGCCGTGTACGCGATGACCGCACCGAACAGCGCGCCAACATCCGCTTCGACACCTGGCGCCTCAACAGTGTGTTACGCCAGTTGGTGGCCGACGATGGCCTGGTGGTGCCGCTGTCCAACGCGGAATTCCGCCTGCTGTGGGTGTTCATCGAGCGTCCGCGCCGGGTGTTGAGCCGCGAACAATTGCTGGATGCCGCCCGTGGCCGCTCCATTGAAGCCTTTGATCGCAGCATCGACTTGCTGGTGTCGCGCCTGCGGCAAAAACTCGGGGACGATCCCAAGGCCCCGCAACTGATCAAGACCGTGCGCGGCGAAGGCTACCTGTTCGATGCGCGGGATATCGGTTGATGCGCAACACCTTCAACACGCTGTTCGGTCGACTGTTTGGCGTGTTGCTGGTGGCGATCGTGCTGGCCCACGTGCTGGCGATCTCCTGGTTTCGTTATTACGGCCCGCCCCCGCCGCCGCCCCAGGAAACCTTTGTCGAACAGCCCGACGGCACGATGAAGCTCCTGCCCAAGCACAAACGTCCGTGGTTTGGCGGCCCGGTGGTGCCGCTGACGTTCCAGTTCATCTCGTTGATCATTGCCGCCTGGTACGGCGCCAAGCTGCTGAGCCGGCCGATCCAGCGCCTGAGCGAAGCCGCCGAGCGCCTGAGCCTGGACCTCGACAGCCCACCCCTCGACGAGTCGGGACCGCGTGAGGCACGGCAGGCCGCGTCGACCTTCAACCTGATGCAACGGCGCATTCGCGAACAGGTCAGCCAACGCGCGCGCATGCTCGGCGCGGTCTCCCATGACCTGCGCACGCCGCTCTCGCGCCTCAAGCTGCGCCTGGAACAGATCGAAGACACCAAGCTGCAAGGCCAGATGCGCCAGGACCTGGACGATATGATCGGCATGCTCGACGCCACCCTGAGCTACCTGCATGAACAACGCACCAGCGAAACCCGGCACTGGCTCGACGTGCAGGCGTTGGTCGAGTCCATGAGCGAAAACGCCCAGGACCAAGGCTCCGACGTACAATTCGCCGGTACCTGCGCGCCGCTGCAGGTGCAGCCAATGGCCTTGCGTTCGTGCCTCAACAACCTGATCGACAATGCCCTGCGCTATGCCGGTACGGCACGCATTGAGTTGGCAGACAGCCGCGAGGCCCTGGTGATCCGCGTGATCGATCACGGCCCTGGCATTGCAGCCGACAAGCGCGAGGCGGTGTTCGAGCCGTTCTATCGGCTGGAAGGCTCACGCAATCGCAACTCCGGCGGGGTCGGCCTGGGCATGACGATTTCCAAGGAAGCCGCCGAACGCCTCGGCGGTCGGCTGCACCTGGAGGAAACCCCCGGCGGTGGCTTGACCGCCGTGATGTGGTTGCCCAGGGCTTAAAGCGGTTTGTCTTCCCGACGGCCTTGGGCCTGGGTCGCACTCCAATCCATCAGCAGGCTGTAGGCCACCGCCAGCAGGGTCGGGCCGATAAACAGGCCGATGAACCCAAACGCAATCAAACCGCCGAACACGCCGAGCAACACGATCACCAGCGGCAGGTTGCCGCCACGGCTGATCAGGTAGGGCTTGAGCACGTTGTCCACGCCGCTGATGATGAAGGTGCCCCACACGCCGAGGAACACCGCGTAGGTGTAATCACCCTTCCACGCCAGCCAGGCCGTGGCCGGGATCCACACCAGCGGTGGGCCCATGGGAATCAGGCTGAGCAGGAAGGTGACGATACCCAGCACCAATGCCCCCGGCACGCCGGCGATCCAGAAGCCGATCAACGCCAACAGCGCTTGGGCAGCGGCGGTGCCGATCACGCCGTTGACCACCCGTTGCACGGTGCCGGCCACCAGTTCGATGTAATAGCCGGCGCGATCGCCGATCAAGCGTTCCAGCAGGCGGTGTACGAAGACCGCCAGGCGCGGCCCATCCCGGTAGAAGAAGAACACGAACACCAGGCTCAACGTCAGCTCAAGGATGCCGCCGCCGATCTGCGCGCTGCGTGCCAGCAACCAATTACCCACCTGCCCCAGATAGGGCTTGATGCTGACCATCAAGGCTGCGCCCTGTTGGTCGATGCTGTCCCACATCGCCACCAGGCGTTCGCCCACGAACGGGATCGAACCGAGCCACGTCGGCGCCTCGGGCAAACCGTCGACCTGAATATCCTTGATCAAGCCCACGGCATCCCGCACATGGTCCGCCAGGTTGAAGCCCAGCCACACCAGCGGCACTGCCACCAGCAACATCCAGCCTAGCGTCAGAATGCCCGCTGCCAGGGATTCCCGGCCGCCCAGCCAACGGGTCAGCAGGCGCATCACCGGCCAACTGGCAAACGCCAGCACCGCGCCCCAGAACAGCGCCGACCAGAACGGCGCCATCACCCAGAAGCTGGCACCGAACAGCACCAGCAGCAGGATTTGCACCAGTAGGCGATCGTTATTGAGCATGTAGGATCTCGAAAGGAAGACTGTAGGAAGACAGCTTAGGCGAACGGCGCGGGTCCGTTCGCCCTGTTACGCCTAGCGTATCAGATGCAGGTGCAGGCCTTTGGCGTCACCTGTGCCGGTTTCCATGCGTGCAGCGCGCACGCCCTTGTCGACCAACGCCTGGCGCCAGGCTTCGGCGGTTGGGCCGGTCAGGCTGACGCGCAACGTGGCATCCAGGTTCAGCCCACGGGAAATCAGGGTCAGCCAGGTGTCGTCAGGTTCTGCGCCCAATGCGGGAAAATCCAGCTCGCCGGTGCTTTTCAATTCCCGCAGCAGGGTCGCTGAGGTGGGTAGCAGGTCGGCCAGCGGCGCGTTGGCGTCCAACTGTTCTACGTGCAGGTAAGCGCGGCGGTTGCCACGGGTGATGCCGTACAGCGCCACCAGGGAGTTTTCCTGGGGAGCCGCGAGGCGCAGCAGCAGGTATTCCTGCTGCCCGTCAGCACCGACCAGCTTGGCGTTGCCGAACACTTCATTGGCCCACAGGCTGCTTTCACCGCAATCGCGGGCCTGGCACCAGAACAACAACTGCGCGCCCTTCTCCTGCAAGGCTTCACGCGTCGCCTTGAACGCGGCGCTGGAGCTGTGCTCGGCGGGCAGCTCATAGGTGATGGCGGTGGTTTGGCCACGGGCGGTGGCCTGGCCTTCATAACGCAACTGGCCGCTGATCTTGCGGATCGCGCCCATGGGGTAGATGCGTTCTTTTTCTTCGGCGGGACGGTAGTCGACGATTTGCGAGTCGACCTGGCGGGCCACGGTGGGCAGGTCCTGGCTGCCCGGTACGTCGGCGGCGAATACCAGTGGGCTCAAAAGGCTCAAGCCCAGGATACGGATACATCCGTTACGCACGCTCATAAGATCAACGAGCCCTGGCCATCGGAGGTCGCAGCGGTGTTGAGTTTGTTCATGGTTGACTCCCTTTCAATCCGCCCAGCCTCGGCAGTTGACCGCCCCAAGTCAAGGCGCGGAGAAGAACCGATTGAAACAGTCTGCAACAAGGACCGCGCCGGACTCATCATTCAGGTGTAAATGATGGCCGCCTGGCAGCGTGGTGACCGTAAAGGGCAGCTGGGAAAGCAATTCGGAATGTTTCGCCAACATGCCGTCAGCAGCGACCACCAACTGGGTAGGACAACCCACGCGTCGCACGAAAGCCATCGCCTGTTCCTCAGTCAGACGAACCGGCGAAGCCAGAGTCAGACGGCTGTCGGTACGCCAGGTGTAACCGCCCGGCACTGGCATCAAACCGCGCTGGGCCAGCCGTTCGGCGGCTTCGCGGCTGACCGCCACCACGCCTTTCATACGAGCCTCGACCGCTCGATCCAGGGTGTTGTAGACCGGCTTGCGCTTGTCTTGCAGGTTCAACTGCGCCTGCAAGGCCATGCCCAGTCGCTCGGCGGCGTTCTCGCCGCTGGCGGTGGGCGGGATCACACCGTCGATCAATCCCAGGTGTGTCACGCGCTCCGGCAACGCACCGGCCAGCACCAGGGACACGATGGCGCCGAGAGAATGGCCAAGTAATGCAAAACGTTTCCAACCCAGTTGTTCAGCCACTTGCAGCACGTCAAAGACGTAATCCCACAAGGCATATCCGGCCCCGGTAGGACGGTGCGCCGAATGCCCATGCCCGGCCATATCCAATGCAACGATGCGCAGGCCCTGAAGTTTCGGCGCCAGCCGCGCAAAGCTGTTGGCGTTGTCCAGCCAGCCATGCAGGGCAATCACCGGCAAGCCGTCCTCGGGCCCGAACAGATGGGCCGCCAGTTCGATATGCGGCAGGCTCAGGCGCACTTCTTCGACCGGCGTGCTCATGCGCAACTGCGCTCACGGGCTTCCCAGCGGGAGAACAGGTTCTTGATCAAGGTCGCGGTGTCCTGCGGGCGCTCAAGGGGGAACATGTGGCCGCCGGGCATGGTGAGCATTTCGCCCATGGGCAGGCGCCCGACGCCGCTGGCGTGGTGACGCATCACCACCCGGCTCTGCCGGCCGCGCACCACCGCCAGTGGCACCTTCAACTGGCGCACTTGGCCGGGGCTGGTGTGGGGCACGCCACGGTAGATGCTGATTTCGGTGGCCGGATCGAAACGCAGGCGCAGGCGATCACCCACTTGCAGCAGGCCGTGTTGCAGGTAAGCGTCGAAGCATTCGGGGTCAAAGCCACGGAACAGGGTCTTGCCGGCGAAATAGCTGCGCGCGGCGTCCAGGTCGCTGAACTCTTCTCGACGGCCCAGGGTGCGCCCGGCCGGGGTCAGGCGGTCGATAAACCCGAAACGCTTGGCCGCGCGGATCACCCAACGGTCGGCGCGGGTCAGCACCGGCGAATCCAGCATGACGACGCCGCGATACAACTGCGGGCAACGCATGGCCGCGTGCAGGTGCAACACGCCGCCGAGGGAATGGCCCACGCCCCACACCGGTTCCGGTTGCTGTTCCAGGTGGTGGATCAGTTCGTCCACCAGGTTCTGCCAGTTGTCGTCCACCGGAAACCTGGGGTCGTGACCGTGCTGCGGCAGGTGAGCCACCGCATATTCCGGGGCCAGGGCGGCGAACAACTTGCCGTAGGTGGCCGAGGGGAAGCCATTGGCGTGGGCAAAAAACACGTGCTGCGACATACCGGATCCATCTACAAAAACAGAGATTGATTGTCACCATGCCCGGCCGGCACAGCAATGACTGTAACTGCCAGGAATGATGACACTCACGCCACGCCTATCGCGCCGGTGGGTTCTCGCCCAGCGGCACCACGGCCATGGTCAGGCGCGACACGCAACTGGCCTTGCCCTCATCGCTGGTCAGGCGGATGTCCCAGACCTGGGTCGTGCGGCCAATATGGATCGCCTTGGCCACCGCCGTCACGCGCCCGCTGCGCACACCGCGCAGATGGTTGGCGTTGACCTCCAGGCCCACGCAATAAAACTTGCTCGGGTCGATACACAGATAGGCCGCCATGGAGCCTACGCTCTCGGCCAACACCACCGAGGCGCCGCCATGCAGCAAACCGTAGGGCTGATGGGTGCGATGATCGACCACCATGCTCGCGGTCAGGGAATCGTCGTCGAAGCGTTCAAAACGGATGTCCAGCAGTTCACCGATGGTGTTTTTCTGGATCGCGTTGAGTTGGTCGATATTCGGTTGGGTGCGCCACAGGCTCATGGGGATTGTCCTTATTGGTTTTATTACGGCCCTAATCCTGCCACAGAACGGTTTCGGAACGCTCGCTCCATGTCTGGAAATATTCGCCGTAAACCGATTCGATCACGTTGCGCTTGATCTTCAAGGTCGGCGTCAGAAAGCCGTTTTCCACCGCCCAACTGTCTTTGACCACCACCAATTGGCGCAGGTGTTCATGCTTATCCAGCGCTTGGTTGACCTGTTCCAACCAGCGCTCCAGGCTGGCACGCAGGGCTGGCAAGCCGTCCCCACCCGCCGATAACACGCACAAGCCTATCGGCGCGATCAGTCCCTCGCCCACCACGCACACCTGCTCGATACGCGCATGCTCGGCCAGGCGGTTTTCAATCGGCGCCGGCGCCACGTATTTGCCTTTGCTGGTCTTGAAGATTTCCTTGAGTCGCCCGGTCAGGCGCAGCCGCCCCTCGGCGTCCTGCTCGCCTTTGTCGCCCGTGCGCAGGAAGCCGTCGGCGGTGATGGTTTCGGCAGTTTTCTGCGGGTCCTTGAAGTAGCCGAGCATGGTCGCGCCGCTGCGCACCTGCACTTCCCCCGCTGGGTCGATGTGCACTTCCACACCGGGGCACGGCAAGCCGATCCAGCCGAGGGTCTGCTGGTCGGGGCGGCAGACATGGGAGTAGCCGCAACTTTCGGTCATGCCATACACCTCAAGCACATCCAGGCCCAGGCGTTGATACCAGCGCAGCAACGCCTCAGGCACAGGCGCCGCTCCCGAAAGCGCGATACGCAACGCGTCAAGCCCCAGCCCGGCGAGCACCTTGTGGCCCACGCGTTTGCCGATGAAGGGCAGGCACAGCAAGGTGTCCAGGCGTTTCGCGGGGATTTTGGCGTAGACGCCCAGCTGGAACTTGGTCCAGATGCGCGGCACGCCAAACAGTGCGGTCGGACGCGCCCTACGCAGGTCTGTCAGAAAGGTTTCCAGGCTTTCGGCGAAAAATACCGTTTGCCCGGTGTAGATCGAGGCCATTTCCACAAACATCCGTTCCGCCACATGGCACAGCGGCAGGTAAGACAGCAATCGGTCGCCCTCGCCCAAGCCAAATAACTCCGTACCACGGGTGGCGGCGAACCCCAGCGCGCCGAAGCTGTGCATCACGCCCTTGGGCAGGCCGGTAGTGCCGGAGGTATAAATGATGGTCGCCAGGTCCGAGGCGACCGGCGCCGGGTCATCCTGGATCGGTGCACAGGCTTGCAGGTCGGCCCAACTGAAATCGAACTCGCTCGCTGGGCACAATGGCAGGCTGATGGTCGGCACATCCGCAGGCACGCCGGGCGCCATGGCCGGCCAGTCGTCAAGCTTGCCGATAAACACCAGCGCAGCCTCGGAATGAGTGAGCACATGGGCGACAGAGTCGGCGGTAAGGTTGGGGTACAGCGGCACCGAGACATGCCCGGCCATCCAGATCGCCAGGTCGGCGATGATCCAGTGCGCACAATTTTTCGAAATCAGCGCGATGTGCGAGCCCTGGGGCAGCTCCCGGGCGCGCAACCAATGCGCGGCACAGCGCGCCTGGTGACCGACATCACCCCAGGTGAGGCTTTGCACCTGGCCACCCCCCACCGGCTGCACCAGAAAGGTTTGGCGCGGATGTCGCGCTTCACGTTCGAAGAAGACCTGCAACGGCAAACGAAAAGCGACGGGCATGGGACGCGCTCCTTTGTGGTCCGACGATAGCCAACCAAGCACTTGCTTGGTTGACTATATAGCACACACAAAGCCGCGATAAAGCCTACGGATTCTTCACGCTGACCAGGCTCATCAGCCCCGCCAGCGGGAAATCCCCTTCCAGTTCCGCCAGGCTGGCGGTGTGCATCGGCTCCGGCTGGCGCTGGTGACCGTGCTGCAGAAAGCTGATCAGGCTGCCCACCAACGGCTGGTGGCTGACCAGCAACACATTGTCATCGGTGTCGAGCTGTTCCAGCACCTGCAACGGGTTGCCCTCGGGGGTCAGCCACGGCACGGTGCGGATCTCCGGCTCGAAGCCCAGCGCTTCACGCACCAGGTGTGCGGTCTGCTGCGCCCGCACATAGGGGCTGGCGATGATCGCGCTGAGGGGCTGACCGATCAGGTGCGCAGCACTGCGCAACACCTCGCCACGGCCATGCTCGGTGAGGTTGCGTTCGGCATCGGTGCGCGCGTGCCCTTCGGCCTCCCCGTGGCGCAGGATCCACAGCTTCACAGTTTCGGCTCTTCATCACGCACCGGGTGCGGCGCTGGCGGCACGCTGTGGGCGGCTTCGCCCTCGGGTGCGCGCGGGGTCGGCCAGTCGGCGAACGGCCACGGTTTCTGCTCGGTGTGGAAGCTGCCGAAACGGCCGATCTGCGCCAGGAACTGGCTGAGGCTGTCACCAAAGTTCATCAGGCCCAGGTTCGGGGCGCTGTAGATCAGACGGTAGATCAGCTGCACCACCACCAGCGCGCCGAGCAGGAACTGCGCCACTTGCCACACCAGGGCAAACACCAGCATCCACAGGATGCGCAGGGCAATGGATTCGTACTTGGGGGCTGCTTTCGGATCGTTCATGACGCGTTCCTCAGTTGAAACCACTGGTGGAAATAAAGTCGACATCGGTCTTGGGCTCGGCACGCATCAGCAACTCGATGACCTGGCTCAAGGTGCGCCCTTCAAACAGGATCGCGTGCAACCCGGCGACCAGCGGCATATACACGCCGACTTCCTGGGCCTTGGCCTTGAGCACCTTGAGGGTATTGACCCCTTCGGCCACTTCGCCCAGGCGGGTCACTGCGTCTTCCAGGCTCAGGCCCTGGCCGAGGGCAAACCCGACCTGGTAATTGCGGCTTTTCGGCGAGGAGCAGGTGACGATCAAGTCGCCCACGCCCGCCAGCCCCAGGAAGGTCATCGGGTTGGCGCCCTGGTTCACCGCAAAGCGGGTCATCTCGGCCAGGGCGCGGGTGATCAGCATGCTCTTGGTGTTTTCGCCCATGCCCAGCGCGACGGCCATGCCAGCGATGATCGCGTAGACGTTTTTCAGCGCACCGCCGAGCTCGACGCCAAAACGGTCGCTGCTGGCATAGACGCGGAACGTGCGGCCATGCAATACGGCCTGGACACGTTCGCAGAGTTCCTCATCTTCACTGGCGACCACCGTGGCGGTCAGCGCGTGTTCGGCCACTTCCCGTGCCAGGTTCGGCCCGGACAGCACGCCAATGCGCGCCTGGGGAGCGATTTCTTCGAGGATTTCGCTCATCAGCTTGAAGGTCTGCGCCTCGATGCCCTTGGTCAGGCTGACCAGCAGCTTGCCGGCCAGACGCTCAGCGTGGGGCGCCAGCACCGAGCGCAAGGCGCTGGAGGGTAGCGCGACGAAGCACAGGTCGCACGCTGTGAGGGTTTCCAGCAGGTCGGTGACCGGCTCGACCGCCGGATGAATCTTGATGCCTTTGAGGTAACGCGGATTTTCCCGGTGCACCCGAATGGCCTCGGCCTGTTCGGGATCGCGCATCCACTGGCGCACAGCGTGGCCGTTCTCGGCCAGCAGGTTTGCCACGGCGGTACCAAAACTTCCGCCTCCCAGGACCGCAATAGGGCGCTGTTCAGTCATATGCAATCCGTTAATCCATACCAGTGGCGATGGCGGCATTATACGGGCCGACCCGCTGGCGGCCAGCCCCCGCATCAATTCGTGCGTTTGTCGGAAAATGCCACATTTTCATGAAGCAATTGCAAGTCCGACGACTGGCAAAAGGCCCCACCTCAGTTAACATGGGCGGCTATCCGCAATTATCAAGGCCGTGCCGTGTATTTGGGCCCTCCTCCTCGCTCATCCCTCTGGTTGATGTTGTTGTGCAGCGCACCGACGCTGGCCGACGACCTGTTCCTCGACAGCCAGCCGCTGCCCCAGGTATTGACGGCCACGCGCCTCAAGCAGTCGGCCGCCGCTGTACCGGGCAGCATGACCGTGATCGACAGCGAGTTGATCAAGGCCAGCGGCGCGCGGGACATCAGTGAGTTGCTGCGCCTGGTGCCAGGGATGATGGTCGGTTACACCACCGGCAACCAGGCGGCGGTGAACTACCACGGTACCAGCGCCAGCGACGCGCGGCGCATGCAGGTGTTGATCGACGGCCGCTCGGTCTACCGCGCGGGCCTGGCCACCGTGGACTGGAGCGACATTCCGGTGGCCATGGAAGATATCGAGCGCATTGAAGTGTTCCGTGGCCCCAATACCGTCAGCTACGGCGCCAATGCCTTGATGGCGGTGGTGAACATTCTTACGCGCTCGCCGGCCAACAGCCACGGTACGCGGGTAAAAGTGGTGCGTGGCGAACGCGGTATCAACGACTTTTATGCCAGCCAGGGCGCGGGCTGGGAAACCGGCGACTTGCGCCTGTCCCTGTCCGGGCAGCAAGACGACGGCTTCGACAGCGATGCGTCTGGCGCCGACCGCCGCGACAGTCGCCGCCTCAGCCGCTTCAGCCTGGCGATCAGCCAGACGCTGAACACGCAGCAAAGCATCGACGTACAACTGGACGCAAAGGAAGGCACCAACCAGCGGCCGTATACCTACAGCCCTGTCTTTGCCGGAATTACAGAAGGCGGTAACAACTCCGACGTCACCGCCAAGGATTACGCCGGCTCCCTGCGCTGGAATTTCGACTTCAACCCTGAGCACAGCCTGTATATCCAGGGCTCGGCCCAGCAGTGGGACCGCCAGCAAGTCTGGAAAGCCTGTGACGCCAAGGTCTCGTTCAGCCCCGAGCTGACCCAGTTGTGGCAGATGAACCCCAACTACGCCGAACTGCTGGCCCGGCACATGGACACCTACAGCCAAGGCAGCGCACCACCGGGCAGCGCCGCCGAACAGGCGTTGGCCAACCAGGTGCTGCAACAATGGCGCGACGGTGCCAGCCAAAGCGTCTGCGGCGACATCGACCAGAGCACCCGCGAAAGCCGCTACGACCTGGAGATTCAAGACACCCTCAGCCTGTCCGACAGCCTGCGCCTGGTCAGCGGTATGAATTATCGCTATGACCGTGCTGACTCCGACACCTACTTCAACGGCACCTTGGACGACACCACCTGGCGCCTGTTCGGCCAGTTGGAATGGCGCGCCAGCGAGCATTGGCTGCTGCAAGGCGGCGCCATGTATGAAGACACCCACCTGAGCGGCAACTCGCTGACGCCACGGGTGGCGGTCAACTACCTGATCAACCCGCGCCACGGCCTGCGCGCGGTGTACTCCGAGGCAATCCGCTCGCCGGACATGTTCGAGAACAACGTCAACTGGAGTTATCGCGTCACCAACCTCAGCTCCCCGGCCTACGGACAGACCACCGGGCAATACTTCGTAAAAACCCGGGGGCCGGGTAACCTCGATAAAGAGATGATGAAGTCACGGGAACTGGGGTACAACGGCTTCTTTGCCGACATCGGGCTGAACATGGACGTGAAACTGTTCTACGACGAGATCACCGACATGATCAGCTCGCCGCTGCGCAATAACCAGTACATTGCCAGCAACGCCAACAGCTCACGGTTCACCGGCGCCGAGTCGCAGTTCGACTGGCGCGTGAGCAACGCCGATCGTCTGCGGCTCACCTATGCTTACGTCGATGCCAGCAGCAGCAACCCGCTGGACAAAGCACAGACCGCGCGCAACAGTGGCTCCGCCGGCTGGTTGCGTGAGTGGGGCCAGGGTTGGTCCAGCGCGCTGTTCTACTATGGCGATGACGCACTCAACCAATATCGCTTCGAACGGGTCGACCTGCGGGTGGCCAAGCGCATTGCCCTGGGCAAAGCCAACGTGGAGCTGGCCGGCATGTTGCAAGAACGCCTCGACAACCAGCCCACCACCTGGGCCGACAACAATTATGACCATCGCCACGTGCTCTACTTCAGCGCCGAGTTAGAGTTCTGACATGGGCGACTCGTCACGGATGACTGGCGTGTTGATCACTCGGCTCTGGCGGCGTGCCGTGCTGCTCGCGTGCCTGCTGTTGGCGGCGCCGGCGTGGAGCGCCGACATCCTGCTGACCGCCGCCGAAGACGGCGCCGGTGTGCAAGCCTTTGCCCAGGCCCTGACCCAGCAACGCCCTGAAGACCGTGTCACCTTCACCGCCCTCAAAGACTTGCCGGCACCCGGTCGACTGCCGGCCAACACCCGTCTGATTTTGCTGGACCTGCCAGGCCTCGACTGGCGCCTGCAAGAGCCTCAGGGCCCACCGACCCTGGTGCTGCGCATCAGCCGCCTGCAAGCCCATCAGCGCCTGGGCAGCATGCCGCACCCCCGCATCAGCCTGCTGTGGAGCGACCCGCCGCTGGATCGCCAACTGCGCCTGATCGCGGGCATCCTGCCGCAGGCGCGACGCATCGGCGTGCTCTATGGCGCCGACAGTGAGTTCCTGCTGCCCGAACTGCGCCAGCATGCCGCGCCGCTGGGCCTGGAGATCGTGCCGCAGCTGTGGGACAACATTAATGACAGTCGGCCGCTGCAGACCCTGTTCCGCAACAGTGACGTGCTGCTCGGCCTCGACGACCCGCAGCTGTACAACCCGAAAACCGCGAAGAACCTGTTGCTGAGCAGTTACGCCCAGCAATTGCCGCTGATAGGCCCGAACGCGGGCTTCGTGCGGGCCGGCAGCCTGGCCAGCACCTACAGCGACCAGGCCGACTGGTTGGCCGTGCTCGACCGCCTGCTCGACCACTCGCCGGCCAACTGGCCGCGCTCGCTGTACCCGGAACGCTTCAAAGTCGTGGGCAACCCGCAAGTCGCGCGCTCACTGGGGATCGAACAGGTGGATGAAGCCAGTGTCGGCGCCCGATTGGCCGAAGGAGAAAAACGCCCATGACCTTGCGTCGTCGTTGGGACATCAACACGCGAACCCAGCTCATCACCCTGGGCCCGGCGCTGTTGCTGACGTTGCTGTTGATCAGCTTCTTCACCTTCGTGCGTATCCAGGATTTGCGCCAGGAACTGGACCACACCGGCCAACTGATCGCCAACCAACTGGCGCCCGCCACTGAGTACGGGGTGATATCCGGCAACAATGACGTGCTCGACAGCCTGTTGCGCGCCACGCTGGCCACACCCCATGTGCGTTTCCTGGAGATCCAGGACAGCAGCGAGAACATTCTGGTGTATGTCGAGCAACCGTCGGAGAAGCACGACCGTTCGCTGTCGGTGAAAGTGTTCCAGGCGCCGATCCGCCTGCAACATATCCAGCTGGGCAATGATTTTTTCCAGGACAACCTCAACGAACCCAAGGCCCCGCGCGCGGACTACCTGGGCCGGGTGATCGTCGGCATGTCCAACGATGCGTTCAGCCAGCGCCAGCAGGAGATCCTGTTCAAGGCCGGTATCCTCGCGCTGTTCGCCCTGCTGTTTACCTTCCTGCTCGCACGGCGCCTGGCCGCCAGCCTGTCGCAGCCGATCAGCGCCATGGGCCATGCGGTGAAGGCGATCCAGCAAGGCGACTACCAGACGCCGCTGCCGATTGTGGATGACTCGGAGCTGGGCGACCTGTCGCGGCATATCAACAACCTTGCCGAGGGCCTCAACCAGGCCAGTCGCGAACAGCAACAGGCCATGGCCCAGTTGATCCAGACCCGCGAAGAGGCCGAGCGCGCCAACAACGCCAAGTCAGACTTCCTGGCCATGATGAGCCATGAACTGCGTACCCCCATGAACGGCGTGCTGGGTATGTTGCAGTTGCTGGAAACCACCGAGATGACCGAGGAGCAGACTGAATACGCGGCGCTGGCGTCGGAGTCCACCGAGCATTTGCTCAAGGTCATCAACGATATCCTCGACTTCTCACGGATCGAACGCGCCGCCCTGGAGCTGGAGCATATTCCGTTCAACCTGGCGGACCTGATCAACAGTTGCGCCCAGGCCTTCCAGCACAGCGCCCAGCAACGTGGACTGGCGCTGCAACTGGCGATCCCGCTGGGGATGGACGCCTTGCACGTGCAGGGTGACCCGACGCGGATCCGCCAGATCCTGGTGAACCTGATCGGCAACGCCTTGAAGTTCACCGAGCACGGCAGCGTCAGCGTCGAGCCCCATTGGCAGACCCTCGACCATGAACTGGTGTGGTTCACCTGCACCGTGCGCGACAGTGGCATCGGCATTTCCGCCGAACGCCTGGAGGCGATGTTCGACGCGTTCCAGCAGGCCGACAGTTCCATTTCAAGACGTTACGGCGGCACCGGCCTGGGCCTGCCCATCGCCCGTACCTTGGCCGAACGCATGGGCGGCACCCTGCGCGCCCAGAGCGAGGAAGGCCGCGGTTCGGTGTTCACCCTGGAAATTCCCCTGGCCATCGACCAGCACAGTGTGCCGGCGATTGCCAGCGACGCCGACGGCAAAGCCAGCGCGGGCGATGGTCGCCATGTGCTGCTGGTGGAAGACAACCCGGTCAACCGCACCGTGGTCGAAGCCATGCTGCGCAGCCTGGGGTTTGAAGTGAGCTTGGCCACCGACGGCGCCGAAGCGATCCGCAGCGCCGAGAGCCTGATTTTCACCGCCATCCTGATGGATTGCCGGCTGCCGTTGATCGACGGCTACGAAGCCACCCGGCAGATTCGTCAGTTGCCGGGCTGCGCCGACTTACCGATCATCGCCCTGACCGCCAACGCCTTGCAGGGCGACCGTGAAGCCTGCCTGGCAGCGGGAATGAACGATTACCTGGCCAAGCCGTTCAAACGCACGGATTTGCAGCAAATCCTACAGCGTTGGGTGCAATAGCGCCGCGCCATCAGCCAACTCCGACTGGCGTGAAAGGCGAAAGTGCGGCAGTCTTAGGCACCCGAACGGGCCGATAAACAGGCCCGGTTTAAAATTTCAGTGAACAAGTGTACATTCAGTGCCTTGCCGCTGTGACTTTCACTACAACGCAATAGTCTATGTGTAGGCTGCCGACATGAGGCATGAACGCTTCATTCGGTTCGGGAAGATTTACCCTACCCTGCCGCATGGGATTATTGAGGAGCTCGCATGACCAAACAAAACGCCTTTACTCGGGAAGACCTGCTGCGCTGCAGTCGCGGTGAGCTGTTCGGCCCAGGTAACGCGCAACTGCCCGCCCCGAACATGCTGATGGTGGATCGCATCACCCATATCAGCGAAGAGGGTGGCAAGTACGGCAAAGGTGAATTGGTCGCCGAGCTGGATATCACCCCGGACCTGTGGTTCTTTGCCTGCCATTTCGAAGGCGATCCCGTAATGCCAGGCTGCCTGGGCCTTGACGCCATGTGGCAGCTGGTCGGTTTCTTCCTCGGCTGGCAAGGCTTGCCGGGCCGCGGTCGCGCCCTGGGTTCGGGCGAAGTGAAGTTCTTTGGCCAGGTCCTGCCGACCGCCAAGAAAGTCACCTACAACATTCAAATCAAGCGCGTCCTCAAGGGCAAGCTGAACCTGGCCATCGCCGATGGTTCGGTGAGCGTCGACGGTCGCGAGATCTATACTGCCGAAGGCCTTCGGGTCGGCGTATTCACATCCACTGACAACTTTTAAGGGTTATCCGCATGCGCCGCGTCGTTATCACTGGTCTGGGCATTGTTTCTTGCCTGGGCAATGACAAAGAGACCGTCACCGCTAACCTGCGTGCAAGTCGCCCTGGCATCCGCTTCAACCCGGAATATGCCGAAATGGGTCTGCGTAGCCAGGTTTCCGGCTCCATCGACCTGCCCCTCGAAGAACTGATCGATCGCAAGATCTATCGCTTCGTCGGCCACGCTGCCGCCTACGCCTACCTGGCCATGAAAGACGCAATCGCCGACTCCGGCCTGAGCGAAGACCAGGTCTCGAACGTACGCACCGGCCTGATCGCCGGCTCCGGCGGCGCATCGACCCTGAACCAGATGGAAGCGCTGGACATCCTGCGCGAAAAAGGCGTGAAGCGCGTTGGCCCGTACCGTGTCACGCGGACCATGGGCAGCACCGTTTCCGCCTGCCTGGCCACGCCGTTCCAGATCAAGGGCGTGAACTACTCGATCTCCTCTGCCTGCGCCACCAGTGCTCACTGCATCGGTACTGCGGTTGAGCAGATCCAGCTGGGCAAGCAGGACATCGTGTTCGCCGGCGGCGGTGAAGAAGAGCATTGGAGCCAATCGTTCCTGTTCGACGCCATGGGCGCACTGTCCACCCAGTACAACGAAACCCCGGAAAAGGCCTCCCGCGCCTACGACGCCAAGCGTGACGGTTTCGTCATCGCCGGCGGTGGCGGCATGGTGGTGGTCGAAGAGCTGGAACACGCCCTGGCCCGTGGTGCCAAGATCTACGCGGAAATCGTCGGCTACGGTGCCACTTCCGACGGCTACGACATGGTTGCCCCAAGCGGTGAAGGCGCCATCCGTTGCATGCAGATGGCCATGTCCACGGTAGATACCCCAATCGACTACCTGAACACCCACGGCACCTCGACTCCGGTCGGCGACGCCAAGGAAATGGAAGGCGTGCGTGCGGTATTCGGCGACAAGGCTCCGGCGATCAGCTCTACCAAGAGCCTGTCCGGTCACTCCCTGGGCGCCGCTGGCGTGCATGAAGCGATCTACTGCCTGCTGATGATGGAAGGCAACTTCATGGCCGGCTCGGCCAACATCGACGAGATTGATCCGGTGGTGGCTGACATGCCGATCCTGACCAAGACCGTTGAGAATGCGAAAATCGACACCGTGATGAGCAACAGCTTCGGCTTTGGTGGCACTAACGCTACCCTGGTGCTGAAACGCTGGCAGGGTCAGTAAGACCTGTAGCTTGATTGCATGAAAAAGCCCCGACTGGTTCGGGGCTTTTTTGTGGGCAATTGCCAACCCTGTGGCGAGGGAGCTTGCTCCCGTTGGGCTGCGAAGCGGCCCAAGCGACTGCTGCGCAGTCGAACGGGAGCAAGCTCCCTCGCCACACAAAGCGGTTACACCGAAAACCGCGCCACCATGGTGTTCAAGTCCACCGCCAACCGCGACAACTCCTGGCTCGCCGCACTGGTCTGGTTCGCCCCCGTGGACGTCTGATGCGCCAAGTCGCGAATATTCATCAAATTGCGGTCCACCTCACGCGCCACCGCTGCCTGCTGCTCCGACGCGCTGGCGATCACCAGGTTGCGCTCGTTGATCAAGGTGAACGCCGAGGCGATTTCCTCCAGTGCCGTGCCCGCCGATTTGGCGATGTCCAGCGTAGAACGCGCTCGGCTATTGCTTTGCTGCATCGAGCTGACCGCCTGATCGGTACCCTGCTGGATCCCGCTGATCATCTGCTCGATTTCCTGGGTCGACTGCTGGGTGCGATGAGCCAAAGCCCGCACTTCGTCGGCTACTACCGCAAACCCACGTCCGGCATCCCCGGCGCGCGCCGCTTCAATCGCCGCGTTCAACGCCAGCAGGTTGGTCTGCTCGGCAATCGAGCGAATCACGTCCAGCACCTTACTGATGCCATACACCTTTTGCGCCAGGTCCTCGACCTGGGTCACGTTGTCGGTGACATCGGTGGCCAGCGCCTCGATTGACACCACGGTCTGATGCACCTGCTCACGCCCATGCTGGGCAATGCGGTCGGACTCGCGTGAAGCCTGGGACGTGGCCACCGCGTTGCTTGCCACCTCCTCCACCGCCGCCGTCATCTGGTTCACCGCCGTGGCGGCCTGCTCGATTTCCTGGTTCTGCTGGTGCAGGCCGCGAGTGGCATCTTCAGTCACGCAACTGAGCTCCTCCGAGGCGGACGCCAGCTGGTTCGACGATTCGGCAATACGCCGGATGGTGTCGCGCAGGTTGTCCTGCATGCCCTTGAGCGCCTGCTGCAGGCGCGCGGGCTCATCGTTGCCACTCACATGGATCTCGCCGGTCAGATCGCCACTGGCCACGCCCTGGGCGACTTTCAGCGACTGGGCCAGGGGCAACACGATGCTGCGCGTCAGCCACACGGCCAGGCCGATGGTGATCAGTGCGGTGAGCACGATCATGCCGATCACCCAACTGCGCGACTGGCTGAACACACTTTGTGCCAGGCTGGCAGCCTGATTGGCATTGGCTTTGTTGAGGTTAACCAGATCGTGCAGGGTCGCGGCCATTTCATCAGCGAGTTGGTTCATCTCACCGTTGACCACCCTGATCGCGTCTTCCAGCTGATTGGCCTTGGAAAACCCCACGACCTGCTCCTGGCGTTGCAGGTACTGCTGCTCCTGGGCCTTGAAGCGATCAAACAGCGTACGCTCCTCGGGCAACACGATCAGCGCTTCATAAAGCGTTTGCGCATGGTGAAGGCCGTTTTTGAGGTCGCTGAGTTTTTGCTCGTTCTGCGCCAGCGCCTGGGGATCGCGGTTGACCAGCAGGCGCAAGGTCAGCGCCCGGATGCGCAACAGGTCCTGGCTCATCTCCCCCACGGCCATCACGCTGGGCAGCCAGTTGTTTTCCACCTGATCCGACTGTTGGCGCATATTGGCCATCTGCAACAAGGCGAAACCGCCCAGGGCAAATACCATCAACGCCAACAGGCCAAATCCCAGGCCTGCGCGCGGGGCGATATTCAGACTTCTGATACTCATGCCTTGGCTCCTTCCAAATGCGCTGCATCCATTTGCAGCTGGCTCTTGAAAGGTATCGGCCTATGAGCGCCTTTGCGTAAGACGAAAACGCGATATCAACGCGCCACTCCATCGCGGGTAGCTTTAGGCAGGATGGCCAGGAAGTTGTCCCGCGCCACTTTATGGGCGACGGCCTCCGGCAAGGCATCCAAAAAGGGATCGAAGCTTCGTATTTTCTTACCCAACTTGTTGAAACGCCCTACTACGTCCGAACCCAACATAAACCGCTCAGGGAAGCGTTCCACCAGCGCTACCCACTCGGGGCGAGGCTGGCCGGTATCATCCAGCAGATACGGCGTGAGCATGCTCCAGGACAGGTCGATGTACAGGTTGGGATAGGCCTCCAGCAGGCGACTCAAGGTCGGCAGCAAAAAGTCCATCTGCACCTGATGACGATGGATTTCCTTGCTGGTACCGGCATGGGCCCAGATAAAGCGCGTGTGCGGATGGTTGCGCAGCGGCTCTTCCACTTCGGCCAGGTACAGCGGGTTGCGCTCGCGCTTGGAGGTGATGTTGGAGTGCAGCATCACCGGCAGGTCGTTTTCTGCCGCCAAGTGATAGATGCGGGTCATGGCTTCGTTATTGGCGCGCGGGGTGTCGCCTGCGGTGATGGCCGTGAGGTCGTCATGGCGGGTGAAGACTTCGCCAATGCCCTGCCACAGCCCTGGGTTGAGGTCGAGCATGCGCTGGATATGGGCGGCCGAGTTCTTGTCGTTAGGGTTGAAGCCGGACAGGAACGGATGGAAGTGGCGGCGTTGCTCGGGGGTCAGCTTGTTGAGCGCTGCGGCGACGATCACGTCGGTGGCGCTGTACCAGTAGGCATCGGCGTCATCACCGGCGTAGTAACGCGGCCGCTTGGGTTCGTCTTCGTGCCATTTTTTCGCAACGGGTATGCCGGAAATCATCACATGCTCGATACGGCTGTCGGCCATGGCCTTGAGCAACTTGTCCATGCCCGCGGTTTCCTGGAAGAAATCCACGTAATGCAGGTGCGCATCGCTATAGGCGTAGTCGCGAGCCTGCGCAGCAAAGCTGCTGGCGGCGAACAACAGGGCCAGCGTCAGGCGGGTCCAGGGCACGATAAAACCTCGATAAGGGCTGATACGGGTAGACCTTGCTCACGCTGCCAGGGTTCATCCGGCAAAAAAACGCGGAACACCGAAGTGCCAGCATGCTCTATAACTGCATGACCTTCATCCTGCCACCCTGTGAGGTTTACCATGCCTGTTACCGTGAATACCCTGAATCAGGACAACTTCCGTCATAGCGTCAACATCAATAACCACGAGTTGTTTACCGACCTGCCCAAAAGCCTGGGCGGCGACGATTCGGCGCCCTCCCCCCACGACTACTTCGATGCCGCGCTGGCGTCGTGCAAAGCCCTGACCGTCAAGCTCTACGCCCAGAAGAAAGACATCCCGCTGACCGGCGTGACCGTGGAAGTCACCCACGACGCCACTGAAGAGCAAAAAGGCAAATACAAACTCAACGTCAAGCTGACGCTCAAGGGCGTGCTCACCGACGAGCAACGCGACGAACTGCACCGTGTGGCGGATCGCTGCCCGGTGCACAAGCTGATGACCACCGCCGAAGTCACTATCGAGACAAAGCTGTCGGAAGGCGCCTTCAGCCAGTAGCGGCAACATCCTACCGAGCGGGTTATGCTCAGCTTCATCTAACCCGCTCAGACTGGGACGTGCCATGACCCCCCTCACCGTGATCCGCCCTCGCCTCGAAGACGTCGAAGGCCAACCGATCCTACGCCCGCTGCCGTCGCGGGAATGCCGCAGCGTCGGGCCCTTTGTGTTCTTCGACCATATGCTGCTCACCCGCTATGCACCGGGCGATGGCATGAATATCCGCCAGCATCCGCATATCGGGCTGTCGACCCTCACCTATCTGTTTGAAGGCGCTTTGCAGCACAAGGACAGCCTGGGTTCGGACCAGGTGTTGCAGGCCGGTGATGTGAGCTGGATGACCGCCGGCAGCGCGATTGCCCATGTCGAACGCACCCCCGAGCCGCTCAAGGCCTGCGGTTTCAGCCTGCACGGGCTGCAAGTGTGGCTGGCTTCGCCCAAGGACCATGAGACGGGACCGGGGCATTACAGCCACCACCCGGCAGCAAGCCTGCCGGTGAGTGACAACCTGGGCGTGCAGGTCCGCATGATCGCGGGCGATGGGTTCTGCCTCAAGTCGCCGGTGCCGGTGCTGTCACCCACACTGTACGCCGAGGTGCAGATGCAGACGGCCACGACGCTGCTGGTTCCGGATGAGCATGAGGAACGAGCGGTGTACGTGCTGGAAGGTGAAGCACAGTTGGACGGTGAACTGCTTGAGGTGCATAGCCTGGTGGTCTTGCCCGCCGGTCAGGAGATGACGCTGTTCGCCGAGAGCGATTGCCACTTGGTGGTATTTGGCGGCGCGCCGTTGGATGGGCCACGGCGGATCAATTGGAATTTTGTCGCGAGTGATCCGGCGGTGATCGAACAGGCCAGGCAGCGCTGGGCGGCTGGGGATTGGCCGACGGTGCCGGGTGAGTCTGAAAGAATTGAGTTGCCGGTGAGATAGCATTCGCGAGCAAGCCCGCTCCCACATTTTGATCTGTGAACACCCTCAAATGTGGGAGCGGGCTTGCTCGCGAAGAGGCCAGCACAGGCGCTGAAAAATCAGCCCTGGAACACTTCATCCAACAAATCATGCATCGACTTGAACGCCCGCTTGGCCGTCTTCGCGTCATACATCATCTTGCCCGGCACATTGGCATGGGGATCGGTGAAGGAATGCACCGCGCCGCCGTAGCTCAGCAATTGCCAATCCACACCGGCCGCGTTCATTTCATCTTCGAACGCCGGCAGTTGCGCTTTCGGCACCAATGGGTCGGACGCACCATGCAGCACCAGCACTGAACCCTTGACGTGCTTGGCACCGGCCGGGTTCTGGGTGTCGATGGTGCCGTGGAACGAGACCGCAGCCTTCAAGGGCGCACCGGTCCGCGCCAGCTCCAGCGAGCAGAAACCGCCAAAGCAGAAACCGAAGGTCGCCAGCTTCGAAGTATCAACCTCGGCCTGGCCCTGCAGTTGATCAAGCGCTGCTTGCATGAGCTTGAGCAGCTTAGGGTTGTCATTCTTCAACGGCATCATCGCCGCGCCAGCTTCATCGCCATTCGACGGACGCACGGTCTGCCCGTACAGGTCGGCGATCAGCACCACGTAGCCCTTGCTGGCGACGCTCTTGGCGATCTCTTCGGCACCCGCACTCACCCCCATCCAGTTCGGCGCCATCAGCAGGCCCGGCAGCGGGCCCTTGTGGCTGGCATCGAACGCGAGGCGGCTTTCATAAGACTGGCCATCAATCTGATAGACCACGGAACGCACAGTGACTTGGCTCATCATTTACTCCAGTTGAGGTGCACTAGAACGAAAAAACCCGCCGAAGCGGGTTTTTCTACATCAGGGTCAAACCGACAGTTCAACCAACAGCTTGTTCAGGCGGCGCACATAGGCGGCCGGGTCTTTCAAGCTGTCGCCAGCGGCCAGGGCCGCTTGGTCGAAGAGGATGTGCGACAGGTCGCCAAACCGCTCTTCGCTTTGCTCGCCGTCGAGTTTCTCGATCAACGGGTGAGCCGGGTTGAATTCGAAGATCGGCTTGGAATCCGGCACCTTCTGGCCGCTGGCTTCGAGGATCTGGCGCATCTGCATGCCCAGGTCCGCTTCACCGATAGCCAGGATCGCCGGGGAGTCGGTCAGACGGTGGGAAACCCGCACTTCGCTGACCGCCTCGCCCAGGGACGCCTTGATCCGCTCAACCAGGCCTTCTTTGGACTTGGCGACTTCTTCGGCTTCTTTCTTCTCCTCTTCGGAGTCCAGGTTACCCAGGTCCAGGTCACCACGGGCCACGTCGACGAACGACTTGCCGTCGAACTCGTTGAGGTAGCTCATCAGCCACTCATCGATACGGTCGGTCAGCAGCAGCACTTCGATGCCTTTCTTGCGGAAGACTTCCAGGTGCGGGCTGTTCTTGACCTGGGCGTAGGTTTCGCCGGTCAGGTAGTAGATCTTGTCCTGACCTTCCTTGGCGCGTGCCAGGTATTCGGCCAGGGACACCACTTGCTCGCCGCCTTCTTCGTGAGTCGAAGCAAAACGCAGCAGGCCGGCGATTTTTTCCTTGTTGGCAAAATCTTCCGCTGGGCCTTCTTTCATGACCTGGCCGAAGTTTTTCCAGAAGCCTTTGTATTGCTCAGGCTCGTTCTTCGCCAGTTTTTCCAGCATGTCGAGGACACGCTTGGTCAGCGCCGACTTCATGGAGTCGATGATCGGGTCTTTCTGCAGGATTTCCCGCGACACGTTCAGCGACAAATCGTTGGAGTCGACCACGCCTTTGATAAAGCGCAGGTACAACGGCAGGAAGGATTCCGCCTGGTCCATCACGAACACGCGCTGCACATAGAGTTTCAGGCCTTTCGGCGCTTCACGCTGGTACAGGTCGAACGGGGCGCGGGCCGGTACATAGAGCAGCGAGCTGTATTCCAGCTTGCCTTCGACCTTGTTGTGGCTCCAGCTCAGCGGGTTTTCGTAGTCGTGACCGATGTGCTTGTAGAACTCCTGGTATTCCTCGTCCTTGATCTCGGTACGCGGACGGGTCCACAGCGCGCTGGCGCGGTTGACCACTTCCCATTCCTGGGCAGGAGCCTCTTCGCCTTCGGCAGCCGCTTGTTCTTTCGGCAACTCGATTGGCAGGGCGATGTGATCGGAGTACTTCTTGACGATGTTGCGCAGGCGCCAGCCATCGGCGAATTCGTCTTCGCCGGATTTGAGGTGCAGGACGATGCGGGTACCACGGTCTGCCTTGTCGACAGTGGCGATTTCGAATTCGCCCTCGCCTTTAGACGACCAGTGCACGCCTTCGCTGGCGTCGAGGCCGGCACGACGGCTGAACACTTCCACTTGGTCAGCCACGATGAAGGCCGAATAGAAGCCCACGCCGAACTGGCCGATCAGGTGCGAATCTTTCTTCTGATCACCCGACAGGTTCTTCATGAAGTCGGCCGTACCGGATTTGGCGATGGTGCCCAAATGGGTAATCGCGTCTTCGCGGTTCATGCCGATGCCGTTGTCTTCGATCGTGACGGTCTTGGCGTCCTTATCAAAGCTCACACGGATTTTCAGTTCGGCGCCACCTTCCAGCAACTCAGGCTTGGACAGGGCTTCGAAACGTAATTTGTCGACAGCGTCAGAGGCGTTCGAGATCAATTCGCGAAGGAAAATTTCCTTGTTGGAATACAGCGAATGGATCATGAGGTGCAGCAGTTGCTTCACCTCGGTCTGGAAGCCCAGGGTTTCCTTTTGAGTTTCCACACTCATGGTCATCAAACTCCAATTGGATGGCAGTGGCCGCGCCCTTGAGGGTTGGCGGCGGGTTGTCATCAAAGTTGGGGGCTAAGACCAGGATTTCAAGGGCGGCCCTGTTCCTCGATCTTGAAATGCGCCCGAGCGGTGGCGATCGGCTCAGCCGCCGTGCTTTGCCAGGCGGTGATCGCCACGTTCGCCACCCGTCGGCCCTGGCGCCACACCTGGCATTTGGCGTAGGTGTCGCGAAACTGCCCGGCGCGCAGGTAATCCAGGGAAAAATCGATGATTTTCGGGATGCCCGGCGCGCCCGTGAACACCAGCAGGTGCAGCGCCGCCGACAGCTCCATAAAGCCTGCGATCACGCCGCCGTGCAGAGCCGGCAATATGGGGTTACCAATATTGTCCTTGTTGGCCGGCAGGCGGAACAGCAGCTCATCCCCCAGCCGCGTGCACTCAATGCCGATGAGCTTGGCGTAGGGAATCAGATCGAGCAGCGCCTCGTAATCGCCACGCTCATGGGCCTGCTCCAGGCGGGTCTTGAATCGGTGCGTCATACCTGCTCTCCCTTGACCGTACTGCCCAATCCTTGGGTGCCCTTGAGGCGCTTGCCCATGCGCATGAACGTGCCCACCACATGGGCAATGGGTTGCTGGGGGTCGTCCTGATAGGCGAAGCCACGGGTGAAGATCACGTCGGTGGTCACCCGGTAGCATTGAGCGAACCCATACACGGGTTTGTGGGGTGCCGCGGGATGCATGTAGTCAACGCGCAGGTCGAGGGTCGGACACACTTCGAATTCCGGCAGCACACACAGGGTGGCCATGCCGCAGGCGGTGTCCATCAGGGAGGTCAGCGCGCCGCCATGGATCACGCCCGACTGGGGATCACCGACCAAATGCGCCGCGTAGGGCATGATCAAGGTGATGCCCTCCTCGCTGGCCTGATGAGCGGTAATGCCCAGCACCTGACAATGGCGCAAGGCTGAAACAAAGCGCGTCGCGCGCTCTAACAGGGGATTTTCGGTCATTCGTTCCAGACTCTTATTAGTGTTGATTCGCGGAAGGGGTGGGCGGGCAAAAGTTCCGGTTAGTCAGGGATTTATATATCTATGGAATAAAAGGAACTAATGCCGAACCGCCATGCTCGAAAGGCCAGTAGATATCTTCAATAAGGAGAAACACCCATGCGCAAGACTTTAGCTATTTCCATGATGCTCGCCGCTGCCCTCGGTCTCGCTGCCTGCGACAAAAAATCCGAAGACAAAGCCCAAGACGCCGCCGCGCACTCTGAGCAAGCTCAGAAAGATATGGCGAAGGCTCAGGATAAAGTGAACGACGCTGCGAAAGAAAACGCCGATGCTGCCAAAGCTCAGGCTGAATCGAACGAAGCCGCCGCAAAAGAAGCAGCACCTGCTACCCCTGCCACCGGTTCTTGAGACCGCGGCTTGAAATAGCTTGGCTGCAAAAAGAAAGCCCGCTTAGATAGCGGGCTTTTCTTTGTCTGGCGTTTTTATTTAAAGGCCTTAGTTAGCCCACTTCTTTAGCCGGCTCCGGCGGCGGCGTGTCCGTCTGCGTATACACCATCACTTGCAGCACGTCGGAATGAAACTCCCGACGGTACAGCACCAACACCACCCCACTGCTCATCAACATGAACAACCAAGGACTGACAAACCACGCCAGCATGGTCATGCCGAAGTAATAAGAACGCAGGCCGAAGTTGAACTGGTTGGCCGCCATGGAAATCACACGCGCCGCGCGCAGGGCAAACGCATTGCGCTCCTGCTCCGACACATGCCGCTCACCGATCATCGGCGCCGAGCCCACCAGCACCGCCGCGAAGTTGTACTGGCGCATGCACCAACTGAACGTGAAGAACGCATAGACAAACACCAGCGCCAGGCACAACAGCTTGATCTCCGACATGCCCTGGGACGCCTGCTGCACCATGGGGATATCCGCCAGTAACGACACCGCGCGCTCTGAGGCGCCGAGCACGGTGAGAATGCCAGCGAGGATGATCAAGGTGCTGGAGGCGAAGAACGAGGCATTGCGTTCCAGGTTGCCGATCACACTGGCGTCGGCGATGCGGTTGTCGCGCAGCAGCATGCGGCGCATCCAGTCTTCGCGATACAGGTGCAGCACACTGGCCAGGCAGGCCGTGTCGCGGGCTTTCCAGGTGGCATAACGGGTGTAGCCACCCCAGCACAGGACGAACCAGAGCGCGGCAAGCAGATGGATCTGATTGGTTTCGATAAACGACATGCGGGTCCTTATGACGAGCGCGTTTCAACTTGAAGTTTTCCTCACCCCTTCGACGTTAGCCCAAGCTAAAAGACACTGCCTGACGCCCAAAAAAAATGCCCCGTATCGATTGATACGGGGCATTTCGGCAGAGCCTTCAGCGGATCAAGCGATCGCTTCGCTGCGCTTGCCAAGCATCCGATCAATCACAACGGCCACCACCAAAACCATCACCGACGGCACCAGCCAGGCCAGGCCTTGCTCGCTCAGCGGCAGGTTGGTCAGTTGCGCCGGCAACCAGTCTGCGAAACCGGCGCCCTTGAGTGCGTCGATGCAACCAAAGATGAACGACACCAGCATCACCGGACCGACAATGCGGCCCTGCTCCTGCCAGAAGTCTTTGCAGAAGCTCAAGGCCACCAACACGATGCACGGCGGGTAGATCGCTGTGAGCACCGGAATCGAGAACGCGATCAGCTTGGTCAGGCCCAGGTTGGACACGAACAGCGAGAACAGCGCCAGGATCACCACCAGCGTCTTGTAGGACAGCGGCAGGATACGGCTGAAGTACTCGGCGCACGCGCAAGTCAGGCCCACAGCAGTGACCAGGCATGCCAGGGAGATCAGCACGGCCAGGAAGCCGCTGCCCAGGGAGCCGAAGGTGTGTTGTACGTAAGCATGCAGCACCGCAGCGCCGTTGCTCGCGCCCGCGGCAACCGCATGGCTGCCCGAACCCAGGCGGAACAGGCTGACATACACCAGCGCCAGGCCCACACCGGCAATCAGGCCCGCGATGATCGCGTAGCGGGTGATCAGCTTCGGCGACTCGACGCCACGGGAGCGAATGGCGTTGACGATCACGATGCCAAACACCAGGGCGCCCAGGGTATCCATGGTCAGGTAACCATTGATGAAGCCTTGGGAGAACGGTGCAGCCACGTATTCCGGGGTGGCGACGCCCACTTCACCGGCCGGCAAGGCAAAGGCGGCGATACCGAGGACGGCCAGCGCGATGATCTTCAGCGGTGCGAGGAAGCGACCGACGGTGTCCAGCAAACGCCCTGGGTACAGGGAAACGAAGAACACCACCAGGAAATACACCGAGCTGTAGAGGAACAGCGCCAGCGGGCTTTCGCCGGTCAGCGGCGCCAGGCCCACTTCAAAGGACACGGTCGCGGTACGCGGGGTGGCGAACAGCGGCCCTACCGCCAGATACGCCGCCGCCGCCAGCAGGCCACCGGCGATCTTGCCGATCGGGCTGCTCAACGCATCCATACCGCCACCGACCTTGGCCAGGGCGATCACGGTGACCACCGGCAAACCCACTGCGGTGATCAGAAAGCCCAACGCTGCCATCCAGACATGAGGTCCGGACTGCAAACCAACGATAGGCGGGAAGATGATGTTGCCGGCGCCCACGAACAGGGCAAACGTCATAAAGCCCAACGCCAGGACATCCTGGCTTTTCAACACTTTCATTTCGGGAAATACCACACTACTGAATCGGAATTTAGAGAGGGATTCCCTATGGATGAGGGAAATACTGCCGGCCCTTATGGGAGCCGACCGGTCTAGCGCGGGGCTTCCTTTTGGGATGCGCACGCATAAAGAGGCGGGTAGGTTACAGAATCGGGCTGACAAACGCACTGTTGCGGGGCGGACTGTCCGATAAGCGACATCTTAATGTCGCGTTTTCATACTTAAATGATGGATCAGCAAACCGCAGAAAGCACAAAGGCCACCCGAAGGTGGCCTTTGTGTGGATGAAGCGTCAGCTAAGCGCGTGGCTTACTTGACAGCCCAACCGGTCAGCTCGGACAAAGCCTTGCCGATGTCTGCCAGCGAACGCACGGTTTTAACGCCTGCGTCTTCCAGGGCAGCAAACTTCTCGTCTGCAGTACCCTTGCCGCCAGAGATGATTGCGCCAGCATGGCCCATGCGCTTGCCAGCAGGGGCAGTCACACCAGCGATGTAGGAAACAACCGGCTTGGTCACGTGTGCCTTGATGTAGGCAGCCGCTTCTTCTTCAGCCGAACCGCCGATCTCACCGATCATGACGATCGCTTCGGTCTTCGGGTCTTCCTGGAACAGTTTCAGGATGTCGATGAAGTTCGAACCTGGGATCGGGTCACCGCCGATGCCGACGCAAGTCGACTGACCGAAACCGGCGTCAGTGGTCTGCTTCACAGCTTCGTAGGTCAGGGTGCCGGAACGGGAAACGATACCGACTTTACCTGGCAAGTGAATGTGACCTGGCATGATGCCGATCTTGCATTCGCCTGGAGTGATCACGCCTGGGCAGTTAGGGCCGATCAGGGTAACACCCAGCTCGTCGCACTTAACTTTAGCGTCCAGCATGTCCAGGGTAGGAATGCCTTCGGTGATGCAGACGATCAGCTTGATGCCGCCGAATGCCGCTTCCAGGATCGAGTCCTTGCAGAAAGGAGCTGGAACGTAGATCACGCTGGCGGTGGCGCCAGTGGCAG
The DNA here is from genome assembly GCF_000510895.2 of Pseudomonas sp. FH1. Classification (NCBI taxonomy): domain Bacteria; kingdom Pseudomonadati; phylum Pseudomonadota; class Gammaproteobacteria; order Pseudomonadales; family Pseudomonadaceae; genus Pseudomonas; species Pseudomonas sp. FH1. Next base: position 49,791 of record NZ_AOHM01000021.1, on the reverse strand, counting down.
CTACAGCATCTTTCACGGTGTTGAACACTGGCAGGCCCAGGTGTTCGGTGCCGCCTTTGCCCGGAGTTACGCCGCCAACCATCTTGGTGCCGTATTCGATGGCTTGCTGGGTGTGGAAACTACCTTGCGAACCGGTAATACCCTGGCAGATAACTTTGGTGTCTTTATTGATCAGGACGCTCATTACTTGCCCTCCGCAGCTTTGACAACTTGTTGAGCAGCGTCGGTCAGGCTGGTAGCCGCGATGATGTTCAAACCGCTTTCTGCCAGTACTTTAGCGCCCAGTTCAGCGTTGTTACCTTCAAGGCGGACAACAACCGGGATTTTAACGCCGACTTCTTTCACTGCACCGATGATGCCTTCGGCAATCATGTCGCAACGAACGATGCCGCCGAAGATGTTGACCAGTACTGCAGCGACGTTGGAGTCGGACAGGATGATCTTGAAGGCTTCGGTAACGCGTTCTTTGGTAGCACCACCGCCCACGTCGAGGAAGTTGGCTGGTTTGCCGCCATGCAGGTTGACGATGTCCATGGTACCCATGGCCAGGCCAGCACCGTTGACCATGCAACCGATGTTACCTTCCAGGGCTACGTAGTTCAGTTCGAACTTGGCAGCGTGCGCTTCGCGCGGATCGTCTTGCGATGGATCGTGGAAAGTCTTCAGCTTAGGCTGACGGTACATGGCGTTGGCGTCGATGTTGATCTTGGCGTCCAGGCAGTGCAGATCGCCGTCGGCCTTGATCACCAGCGGGTTCACTTCCAGCAGGGCCAGATCGTGATCCTGGAACAGTTTGGCCAGACCCACGAAGATCTTGGCGAACTGGGCAACTTGCTTGCCTTCCAGACCCAACTGGAAAGCCAGCTCGCGACCCTGGAATGGCTGAGCGCCAACCAGTGGATCGATAGTGGCTTTCAGAATTTTTTCTGGGGTTTCTTCGGCGATCTTCTCAATGTCCACGCCACCTTCGGTGGAAGCCATGAACACGATGCGACGGCTCGAACGGTCAACGACAGCGCCCAGGTACAGCTCTTTAGCGATATCAGTGCACGATTCAACCAGGATCTTGGTGACTGGCTGGCCATTGGCATCAGTCTGGTAAGTCACCAGACGCTTGCCCAGCCACTGCTGTGCGAAGGCCTTGGCGTCTTCTTTGCTGCGAACCAGCTTAACGCCGCCCGCTTTACCGCGACCACCAGCGTGGACCTGGGCTTTGACAACCCACTCAGTGCCGCCGATTTTGTCGCAAGCTTCTGCTGCTGCTTCCGGGGTGTCTACTGCGTAGCCCTTGGAAACTGGCAGGCCGTATTCAGCGAACAGCTGCTTACCCTGATACTCGTGAAGATTCATGCTTTTTACCGTCTTCGTTAGGTACTGCGCATTCGGCGCTGCGCTCATTATGAGTGCCGCGCCACCTGTGACTGCTGCTTGCGCAACTTGCGGGGCTCAAGGCCCGTAAAGCTGCGCAAGGCTGCGTCCAGCGGATATTCCGCGGTGAGTCTTGCGCGCAAGGCTCACGACGGGCAACTCCGCCGTGGTTTCTTATTATCTCGCTTAGCGCTTCTTGCGGTTGGCGATGTGGATGGCGCCGCCATTCACAGCCAACGCTGCTTCGTGCAACGCTTCGGACAGGGTCGGATGGGAGAAGACCATCATGCCCAGGTCCTCGGCACTGGTGCCGAATTCCATACCGATCGCGCCTTGCTGAACCAGTTCTGCAGCGCTCGGGCCAATCACGTGGACGCCCAATACGCGGTCAGTCTTGGCATCAGCGATGACTTTGACAAAACCACCGGTGTCGTTGGCTGCCATGGCACGGCCAGAAGCGGCAAACGGGAAGGTGCCGACGTTAACTTCAACGCCTTCAGCTTTCAACTGCTGTTCGTTCTTGCCGACCCATGCAATTTCCGGGTGGGTGTAGATAACCGATGGGATCAGGTCGTAGTTCATCTGGGTCTTGTGGCCCTTGATGCGCTCGACAACCATGATGCCTTCTTCGGAAGCCTTGTGCGCCAGCATCATGCCGCGAACCACGTCGCCGATGGCGTAGACGCCAGGCACGGTGGTTGCGCAGTGATCGTCAACGTGCACGTAGCCGCGCTCGTCGAGGGTCACGCCGCTGTCGGAAGCCAGCAGGTCGGTGGTCACTGGACGGCGACCCACGGCTACGATCAACTTGTCGAAAGTGATGGTTTTTTCGCCATCCTTGTCGGTGTAGTTGACGACAACTTCTTCACCGTTGACTTTCGAACCGGTCACGCGAGCGCCCAGCTTGATGTCCAGACCTTGTTTGGTCAGGGTTTTCAGCGCTTCTTTGGAGACAGCGGTGTCGGCAGCCAGCAGGAACGTGTCCAGGGCTTCCAGCACAGTCACTTCGGAACCCAGGCGGGACCATACCGAACCCAGTTCCAGGCCGATCACGCCAGCGCCGATCACGCCCAGGCGCTTAGGCACAGCCTGGAATTCCAGGGCGCCGGTCGAATCAACAATCACGTTCTGGTCAACGGGAGCAGGCGGGATGTCGATTGGACGCGAACCTGGGGCCAGGATCACGTTCTCGGCTTCGATGATTTCGGTCGAGCCGTCTGGCTTGGTGATTTCAACTTTCTTGCCAGCCAGCAGCTTGCCGTGGCCTTGCAGGGAAGTCACGCCGTTGGCCTTGAACAAGGTGGCAACGCCGGAAGTCAGGCCTTTAACGATGTTGGCTTTACGGCCGACCATTGCTGGCACGTCCATGGTCACGCCAGCATGGTTGATGCCGTGGATCGCGAAACCGTCTTGGGCTTCGTGGAATTTCCAGGAGCTGTCCAGCAGCGCCTTGGAAGGAATGCAACCGACGTTCAGGCAAGTACCGCCCAGCGCCAGTTTGCCTTCCTTGTCGGTGTATTTTTCGATGCAAGCAGTCGAGAGGCCCAGTTGTGCGGCCTTGATGGCAGCAACGTAGCCGCCAGGACCTGCACCAATCACTACAACGTCAAATTTCTGCGTCATGAAAATAGTTCCTCTATTCAGCGACAAGCTTCAAGCGACACGTTGCAAGCCAAGCTGCTTTTTCCTACAGCCTGTAGCTCGCAACGTGCAGCTGCGTCTTTAGATGTCCAGCAGCAGACGAGCCGGGTCTTCCAGCAGGTTCTTGATGGTCACCAGGAAAGTCACGGCTTCTTTACCATCGATCAGGCGGTGATCGTACGACAGCGCCAGGTACATCATTGGGCGGATCACGACTTGGCCGTTGATGGCCATCGGACGCTGGATGATGTTGTGCATGCCCAGGATTGCGGCTTGTGGCGGGTTGACGATCGGCGTCGACATCATCGAACCGAAGGTACCACCGTTGGTGATGGTGAAGGTACCGCCGGTCATCTCGTCGATGGTCAGCTTGCCGTCACGGGCTTTCTTGCCGAAGCCGGCGATGCCGCCTTCGATTTCAGCCAGGCTCATCAGCTCGGCGTTACGCAGTACCGGCACCACCAGGCCACGGTCGCTGGATACGGCTACGCCGACGTCTGCGTAGCCATGGTAAACGATGTCGCCGCCGTCGATGGAAGCGTTGACAGCCGGGAAGCGTTTCAGCGCTTCGGTGGCCGCTTTCACGAAGAAGGACATGAAGCCCAGGCGTACGCCGTTGTGGGACTTCTCGAACAGATCCTTGTACTTCGAACGCAGGGCCATGACTTCGGTCATGTCGACTTCGTTGAAGGTGGTCAGCATCGCCATGTTCGACTGTGCTTCAACCAGACGCTTGGCCACGGTGGCACGTACGCGAGTCATCGGTACACGCTTCTCGGTGCGGTCGCCAGCGGCGAACACTGGAGCAGCGGCAGCCGGGGCAGCAGCCTTGGCAGGTGCGGCAGCTGGAGCGTTTTTCTTGGCTTCAACAGCAGCAACCACGTCTTCCTTGGTGATGCGACCGTCTTTGCCGGTGCCTTTGACGGACGCCAGGTTGATGCCGTTCTCTTCAGCCAGCTGACGGGCAGCCGGTGCAGCGATCGGGTCTTCAGCGCCAGCAGCCGGAGCGGCGGCAGGGGCAGCGGCGGCTGCCGGTGCTGCAGCAGGAGCAGCGGCAGCAGCGCTGCCCTCTTCGATCGAGCCCAGTACCTGGTTCGACAGAACGGTAGCGCCTTCTTCAGCAACGATTGCGCCCAGCACGCCGTCAGCTTCGGCCAACACTTCCAGCACGACTTTGTCGGTCTCGATGTCGACGATCAGGTCGTCACGCTTTACAGCGTCGCCTGGTTTCTTGTGCCAGGTGGCAACGGTGCCATCGGCAACCGATTCCGGGAATGACGGGGCTTTGATTTCGATAGCCATTATCTGTGGGTCCTTAAAATTCGGTTTCAGTCAGCGCGAAGGCGTTAAACAGTGAAAGCATCTTGCAGCAGTTTTTCCTGCTGCTCGGCGTGCATCGACGCATAACCACACGCAGGTGCTGCAGAAGCATCACGACCGGCGTACTCCAGGTTCAGCGCCTTGTTGTGGTTACCCATGCTGCGACGCAAATGATGCTGGCTGCTGTACCACGCGCCCTGGTTCATCGGTTCTTCCTGGCACCACACCACGTTGGTGAGGTTGGTGTAAGGCGCGATGGCCTCCATCAGGTCGTCTTCCGGGAACGGGTAAAGCTGCTCGATACGCACGATGGCGATGTCTTCGCGGCCTTCGGCACGGCGTTTTTCCAGCAAGTCGTAATAGACCTTGCCGCTGCACAGGACCAGGCGAGTCACTTTTGCCGCGTCCAGCGTGTCGATTTCTGGAATCACGGTCTGGAACGAACCATCCGCCAGATCTTCCAGGGTCGAGATGGCCAATTTATGACGCAACAGCGACTTCGGTGTCAGCACTACCAGCGGCTTGCGCAGCGGGCGGATCACCTGGCGACGCAGCAAGTGGTAGATCTGGGCCGGGGTAGTCGGCACGCACACCTGGATGTTGTGCTCGGCGCACAGCTGCAGGTAACGCTCCAGACGGGCCGAGGAGTGCTCAGGACCCTGACCTTCATAACCGTGTGGCAGCAGCATGGTCAGACCGCACAGGCGACCCCACTTGTGCTCGCCGCTGGTGATGAACTGGTCGATCACAACCTGGGCGCCGTTGGCGAAGTCGCCGAACTGGGCTTCCCAGATCACCAGCGCGTTTGGCGTGGTGGTCGAGTAACCGTATTCGAACGCCAGAACCGCTTCTTCGGACAGGAACGAATCGTACAGGTCGAAACGTGGCTGGCCTTCGTACAGGTTCTGCAACGGGATGTAGGTGCCCGCGTCTTTCTGGTTGTGCAATACCGCGTGACGGTGCGAGAACGTACCACGGCCGATGTCCTGGCCGGTCATGCGGATCGGGTGACCTTCGAACGCCAGGGTCGCGTACGCCATGGTTTCGGCGTAACCCCAGTTGATCGGCAGGCCGCCGGCTTGCATCTTCTGACGGTCTTCGTAGATCTTCGCCACTTGGCGCTGAACCACGAAGCCTTCAGGAATTTCCAGCAGCTTGGCGGACAATTCCTGCAAGGTTTTCAGATCGAACGACGTATCGTGACGCGCAGTCCAGGCGTGGCCCAGGTACGGACGCCAGTCGACGAACAGTTCTTTGTTCGGCTCTTTGACCAGGCTTTTTACAACATGCAGACCATTGTCCAGCGCGTTGCGGTATTCATCGACCTTGGCCTGAACACGCGCATCGTCAACCACGCCGGCCTTGGTCAGGCTTTCGGCGTACAGCTCACGGGTGGTGCGCTGCTTGGTGATCTGCTGGTACATCAACGGCTGGGTGCCGCTTGGTTCGTCGGCTTCGTTGTGACCGCGACGGCGGTAGCAGACCAGGTCGATCACCACGTCACGCTTGAACTGCATGCGGTAGTCAATGGCCAACTGGGTCACGAACAACACGGCTTCCGGATCATCGCCATTCACATGGAGGATCGGCGCCTGGATCATCTTGGCAACGTCGGTCGCGTACTCGGTGGAGCGCGCGTCCAGCGGGTTGCTGATGGTGAAGCCAACCTGGTTGTTGATGACGATGTGAACGGTACCGCCAGTCTTGAAGCCGCGGGTCTGCGACATCTGGAACGTTTCCAGGACCACGCCTTGACCGGCGAATGCCGCGTCACCGTGGATGGAAATCGGCAGGACCTTTTCACCGGTGGTGTCGTTACGACGATCCTGGCGAGCACGGACCGAACCCTCGACCACTGGAGAAACGATTTCCAGGTGGGATGGGTTGAAGGCCATGGCCAGGTGAACTTCACCGCCGGTGGTCATCACGTTGGACGAGAAACCCTGGTGGTATTTAACGTCACCGGAACCCAGCTCGACCTTCTTCTTGCCTTCGAACTCGTCGAACAGCTCACGCGGGTTCTTGCCGAAGGTGTTGACCAACACGTTCAGGCGACCACGGTGGGCCATGCCGATCACGATTTCCTTGGTGCCGTAGGAACCGGAACGCTGGATCAGCTCGTCGAGCATCGGGATCAGGCTTTCGCCGCCTTCCAGACCGAAACGCTTGGTGCCCGGGTATTTGGTACCCAGGTATTTTTCCAGGCCTTCGGCAGCGGTTACGCGCTCAAGCAAGTGGCTGCGTACGTCTGCGGACAAAACCGGACGACCGCGCACACCTTCCAGGCGATGCTGGAACCAGTGGCGTTGCTCGGAATCGGTGATGTGCGTGAACTCAGCGCCGATGGTGCGGCAATATGTCTGCTGCAACGCTTCGTGAATTTCGCGTAGGCTCGCTTCCTCTTTGCCGATGAACAGGTCGCCGGCACGGAAGGTCGTATCAAGATCGGCATTGGTCAAGCCGTAATGATTGATCGACAGGTCAGCAGGTGCAGGACGCTTCCAGAGCCCCAGCGGGTCAAGCTGGGCCGCCTGGTGGCCGCGCATCCGGTAGGCCTGGATCAGTCGCAGTACTTCAACTTGCTTCTTCTCGTGCTCACTGCTCACGCTGCCGGCGGAAACCGGTTGGGCGCGGCGCTGGTTCTTTGCCAGCAGCACAAACTGATCGCGAATTGTGGCGTGCGATACATCGGTGGCAGCGTTGCCGTCTGAAGACAACGTCTGAAATTTGGTGCGCCATTCTTCTGGCACAGCGTTAGGGTCGTGCAGGTAGAGCTCATAAAGCTCTTCCACATAGGCAGCGTTACCACCTGAAAGATAGCCGCTGTTCCACATGCGCTGCATCACGCTTTCTTGCATGCTTGGTCACCCTCGATTTGGGGACACCACCGGCGAAAACACCGAGTTTGCTTGCAAAAGGCCAAGTGCAGCGACCAAAACAAGCCACTTAGGATCACGCTGATAGTTCGGGTACCAACCCGAATGCCCCTGCTTGTCTCATTTCTTCAAAATAAGAGCCGCGGCTTTGTAAGTCGCTGCTCAAGTTAAAACTACGGCGCCGGTTGAAGCCTGCGCCGTAGCATTTACGGGCACAACGGTCCTGCTTTTACTACAACGTCAGTTACACGCCGCTCTGCAGCAGCATGTTACGGATGTGACCAATGGCCTTAGTCGGGTTCAGGCCTTTGGGACATACGTTGACGCAGTTCATGATCCCGCGGCAGCGGAATACGCTGAACGGGTCATCCAGCGAAGCCAGACGCTCGGACGTCTTGGTATCACGGCTGTCTGCCAGGAAGCGGTACGCTTGCAGCAGGGCAGCTGGACCCAGGAACTTGTCCGGGTTCCACCAGAAGGACGGGCAAGAGGTCGAGCAGCAAGCGCACAGGATGCACTCGTACAGACCGTCGAGCTTCTCGCGCTCTTCCGGGGACTGCAGACGCTCGATGGCCGGAGCCGGCGTGTCGTTCTGCAGGAACGGCTTAACTTTCTCGTATTGCTTGTAGAAGATGCTCATATCGACGACCAGGTCACGGATAACCGGCAAACCTGGCAGAGGACGAACGATCAGCTTGTTGCCTTTGACCACGGCGGACAGCGGCGTGATGCACGCCAGGCCGTTTTTGCCGTTGATGTTCATGCCGTCGGAACCGCACACACCTTCACGGCAAGAGCGACGATAGGAGAAACCTTCGTCCTGCTCTTTGATCAGTGCCAATACATCCAGCACCATCAGGTCTTTACCACCGGTATCGACCTGGAATTCCTGCATGAACGGCGCAGCGTCCTGATCAGGGTTGTAGCGATAAACACTGACTTTCAACATGGCAGCCACCCTTAGTAAGTCCGAATCTTCGGTTCAAACGTCGGAACCGTCTTCGGCGAGAAGTTCACGGCACGCTTGGTTACGCGCTTGTCACCCGGGAAGTACAGGGTGTGGCACAACCAGTTTTCGTCGTCGCGGTCTTCAAAGTCTTCACGGGCGTGGGCACCACGGGATTCTTTACGAACCTCGGCAGCGATTGCGGTCGCTTCGGCCACTTCCAGCAGGTTTTGCAGTTCAAGGGCTTCGATACGAGCGGTGTTGAACGCCTGGCTCTTATCGTTGATCTTGACGTTGGCGATACGCTTGCGCAGATCAGCCAGCTGGGCGATGCCCTTCTGCATGTATTCGCCGGTACGGAACACACCGAAGTAGTTCTGCATGCAGCTTTGCAGCTCGCGACGCAGGGTCGCCACGTCTTCGCCGTCGGTGCGCTCGTTCAGAGCGTTCAGGCGAGCCAGGGCAGCTTCGATGTTGGCGTCGGTGGCGTCATCGTATTCGATGCCGTCGGTCAGCGCTTTTTCCAGGTGCAGGCCAGCAGCACGGCCGAATACCACCAGGTCGAGCAGCGAGTTGCCGCCCAGGCGGTTGGCACCGTGTACCGATACGCAAGCCACTTCGCCTACGGCGAACAGACCGTGGATGATTTCGTCCTGGCCTTCGGCGTTCTGGGTGATCGCCTGGCCGTGGATGTTGGTCGGCACGCCGCCCATCATATAGTGGCAAGTCGGAACAACCGGCACCGGAGCAACCACCGGGTCAACGTGAGCAAAGGTCTTGGACAGCTCGCAGATACCTGGCAGACGGCTGTGCAGCACTTCTTCGCCCAGGTGATCGAGCTTGAGCAGTACGTGGTCGCCATTCGGGCCACAGCCGTTGCCGGCGATGATCTCTTTAACCATCGAACGGGCCACAACGTCACGACCGGCAAGGTCTTTCGCGTTCGGAGCATAACGCTCCATGAAACGCTCGCCGTGCTTGTTGATCAGGTAACCACCTTCACCACGGCAACCTTCTGTAACCAGTACACCAGCGCCGGCAATACCGGTCGGGTGGAACTGCCACATTTCGATGTCTTGTACCGGTACGCCAGCACGCAGTGCCATGCCGACGCCGTCACCGGTGTTGATCAGGGCATTGGTGGTAGAAGCGTAGATACGGCCTGCACCGCCCGTCGCCAGCACGGTAGCCTTGGCGCGGATGTAGGTGGTTTCACCGGTTTCGATGCAGATAGCGATTACACCGACAAATTCGCCCTGGGCGTTTTTCACCAGGTCGACAGCGTAGTACTCGTTCAGGAACGTGGTACCGGCTTTCAGGTTGCCCTGATAAAGGGTGTGCAACAGCGCGTGACCGGTACGGTCGGAAGCGGCGCAGGTACGGGCAGCCTGCCCGCCTTTACCGTAATCCTTCGACTGACCGCCGAATGGACGCTGGTAGATGCGGCCTTGCTCGGTACGGGAGAACGGCAGACCCATGTGATCCAGCTCGAACACCGCGGCCGGGCCTTCCTGACACATGTATTCGATAGCGTCCTGGTCACCGATATAGTCGGAACCCTTGACGGTATCGTACATGTGCCAGCGCCAGTCATCGTTCGGATCGGCAGAAGCGATGGCGCAGGTGATGCCACCCTGGGCCGACACGGTATGGGAACGGGTCGGGAACACTTTGGTGATCACGGCAGTCTTGTGACCGCCCTGGGCCAGCTGCAGCGCAGCGCGCATGCCAGCACCGCCGCCACCAATGATGATGGCGTCGAATGAAATAGTTGGAATGTTAGCCATGAATCAGATACCCCAAAGAATCTGCACACCCCAGACGAAGTAAGCGAACATCGCGACGCCGCAGACTGCCTGGAAGAGAAAACGTACTGCAGTCGCGGACTTGCCCAGCGCCATCGGCGTCAGGTAGTCGGTCGCGATGGTCCACATGCCGACCCAGGCGTGTGCGCCCAGGGCTACAAGGGCCAGCAGACTGAAGATTCGCATCGCATTGTGGGAAAACAGGCCATGCCATTGCTCATAGCTGATGCCTGGATTTGCGACGAGGTATCCGATCAGGAAAATGAAATAAGCCGCGAGAACGACCGCAGACACACGTTGTGCCATCCAGTCATAGAGGCCCGAACGCGAAAGGTTCGTAACGCTGGTTACCATATCCAAACTCCTGCCAGAACGATCAGCACCACGGAAATGGCGATGATGATTTTCGAGCCCAGGCGGCCGCCTTCCAGCGTCTCACCGATACCCGCATCCATGATCAAGTGGCGCACACCGGCTACCAGGTGATACAGCAGAGCGGACAGGAGGCCCCATGCTACGAACTTGGCCAGCGGGCTGGTCAAGCATGCCTTCACCTCGGCGTAACCTTCCTCGGAACCCAGGGATTTGCTCAATGCATAAAGCATGATGCCCAAGCCCAGGAACAGGATGATGCCGGAAACACGGTGCAGGAACGACGTAACGCCGGTGATGGGGAGTTTGATGGTCCTTAGGTCTAGGTTTACAGGTCGTTGGCTATTCACGGCTTTTTTTCACACTGAAGAGCCCCTAACAATCAGGGCAAAGTTGTTGGGGAGTGCACTGGTCAGGTAAGCACCACCCAGGGAGTGCGACCCCCAATGAAAGCAAGCCCAAAAGCCCTTGGCGGTCGGTGGCCGAGTATAGACAGTTAGGTTACTAATGACAACGCGCTCACCTCACCCTAATAGCGGATTGCGCTGACGGGATAAAAGGCGTAAATGGCAGTCAATTTCGAGGAAAAAGTACGGTTAAAGCCTTCTGGTGCAAGACTTTAGGCAAATTGACATCTGGATTTATATCAATATAGTGGTGCGGGCCCTGCGTGGGGGGTCTGTCTGATGATTTGAAGCATAAATAGGAGGCCACATGGCTGACAAAAAAGCGCAGTTGATCATCGAGGGCGCAGCCCCCGTCGAGCTGCCCATTTTAACCGGCACCGTTGGTCCCGATGTTATCGACGTACGGGGCCTGACGGCCACGGGCCGTTTCACATTCGACCCAGGCTTCATGTCGACCGCCTCTTGCGAGTCGAAGATCACCTATATCGACGGTGATAATGGCATTTTGCTGCATCGCGGCTACCCGATCGAGCAGCTTGCTGAACAGTCGGACTATCTGGAAACCTGCTACCTGCTGCTAAATGGCGAATTGCCAACAGCCGAGCAGAAAGCCCAGTTCGTCAGCACCGTGAAGAACCACACCATGGTTCACGAGCAGCTGAAGACCTTTTTCAACGGCTTCCGTCGCGACGCCCACCCGATGGCCGTCATGTGCGGTGTGGTCGGCGCCCTGTCGGCCTTCTATCACGACTCCCTCGACATCAATAACCCGCAGCATCGCGAAATTTCCGCGATCCGCCTGGTTGCAAAGATGCCGACCCTGGCCGCAATGGTTTACAAGTACTCCATGGGCCAGCCCATGATGTACCCGCGCAACGACCTGACGTACGCGGAAAACTTCCTGCACATGATGTTCAACACCCCGTGCGAGATCAAACCGATCAGCCCGGTGCTCGCTGCCGCGATGGACAAGATCTTCATCCTCCACGCCGACCACGAGCAGAACGCATCGACCTCTACAGTGCGCCTGGCGGGTTCTTCGGGTGCCAACCCGTTCGCCTGTATCGCCGCCGGTATCGCCGCACTGTGGGGCCCTGCCCACGGCGGTGCGAACGAAGCCGTATTGACCATGCTCGATGAAATCGGCGATGTCTCGAACATCGACAAGTTCATCGCCAAGGCCAAGGACAAGAACGATCCGTTCAAGTTGATGGGCTTCGGTCACCGGGTCTACAAGAACCGCGACCCGCGCGCCACCGTGATGAAAAAGACCTGCGACGAAGTGTTGAAGGAACTGGGCATCAAGAACGATCCGCAACTCGAACTGGCCATGCGCCTGGAAGAGATCGCCCTGACCGACCCGTATTTCATCGAACGCTCGCTGTACCCGAACGTCGACTTCTACTCGGGGATCATCCTCAAGGCGATCGGCATTCCAACCAGCATGTTCACCGTGATCTTCGCCCTGGCGCGGACCGTGGGCTGGATCTCCCACTGGAAAGAAATGCTCTCCAGCCCGTACAAGATTGGCCGCCCGCGCCAGCTGTACACCGGCTACGAGTCGCGTGACATCACCAAGTTGGAAGATCGCAAGTAAGCCTCGCTTAGTTGCACTGAAAACGGCCTCCCTTAGTGGAGGCCGTTTTTATTTGTGCAGGATTTGAGAAACAGTTTTGTCAGATCAATCTCTAATTTATAGACAAAAAAATACCCCGGCCTTTCGACCGGGGTATTTTCCTATCCAGCTATTACCTTAGTGAGACACCGCCCCACTCGATCCCAGACCAGTCTGCGAACGCACAAACTGTGGGAAGTACAGCGCACGCTCTTTCTCTGCCGCCGCCGACTTGTCGGTGATGGAGAAGAACCAGATGCCGACGAACGCAATGATCATCGAGAACAGCGCCGGGTACTCATAAGGGAAGATGGCTTTTTCATGGTGCAGGATCGACACCCAGATGGTCGGGCCCAGCACCATCAGGCCAACGGCACTGATCAAGCCCAGCCAGCCGCCAATCATCGCGCCACGGGTGGTGAGGTTTTTCCAGTACATGGAAAGCAGCAGCACCGGGAAGTTACAGCTGGCGGCAATGGAGAACGCCAGGCCAACCATGAACGCAATGTTCTGGCTTTCGAACAGGATACCCAGGCCGATAGCCAGCACGCCCAAGGCGACAGTGGTGATCTTCGAGACGCGAATCTCATCCTTGTCGTTGGCCTTGCCTTTCTTGATCACGCTGGCGTACAGGTCATGGGACACCGCCGACGCACCGGCCAGGGTCAAGCCGGCAACCACCGCAAGGATGGTGGCGAAGGCCACGGCCGAGATGAAGCCCAGGAAAATACTGCCACCCACCGCGTTGGCCAGGTGCACCGCCGCCATGTTGTTACCGCCCAGCAAGGCGCCTGCGGCATCCTTGAACGCCGGGTTGGTGCTGACCAGCAGAATCGCGCCAAAGCCGATGATAAAGGTCAGGATGTAGAAGTAACCAATGAAACCGGTGGCGTAGAACACGCTCTTGCGGGCTTCTTTCGCGTCGCTGACGGTGAAGAAGCGCATCAGGATGTGTGGCAGGCCAGCGGTACCGAACATCAGCGCAAGCCCGAGGGAGAAGGCTGAAATCGGGTCTTTCACCAAGCCGCCGGGGCTCATGATCGCCTCACCTTTAGGGTGAACCTTGATCGCCTCGGAGAACAGGGCATTGAAGTCGAAGTTGACGTGCTTCATCACCATCAGTGCCATGAACGAGGCACCGGACAGCAACAGCACCGCCTTGATGATCTGTACCCAGGTGGTCGCCAGCATGCCGCCGAACAGGACATACATCACCATCAAGATGCCGACCAGGATCACCGCAACGTGATAGTCCAGGCCAAACAGCAGCTGAATCAGCTTGCCCGCACCCACCATCTGCGCGATCAGGTAGAACGCCACCACCACCAGCGAACCACAGGCCGAGAGGCTGCGGATCTGAGTCTGGCCCAGGCGATAGGACGCCACGTCGGCAAAGGTGTACTTGCCCAGGTTACGCAGGCGCTCGGCGATCAGGAACAGAATGATCGGCCAGCCCACCAGGAAGCCGATCGAGTAGATCAGGCCGTCATAACCGGAGGTGTAGACCAGCGCGGAAATCCCCAGGAAGGACGCCGCCGACATGTAGTCACCGGCAATCGCCAGGCCGTTCTGGAAACCGGTGATCTTGCCGCCGGCCGCATAGTAGTCGGCCGCCGATTTGTTGCGCTTGGAGGCCCAGTAGGTGATGCACAGGGTGGCGCCGACAAACGCGACAAACATCACGATGGCCGAAACGTTCAGGGGTTGCTTGTGCACTTCGCCGGTCAATGCGTCCGCCGCCCAAACGGCTGGAGCAAAGAGCGAAGCGCCGAATATCGCCAGTAGACGCCGGATCATTGCGCAGCCTCCTTGAGAATCGCATTGTTCAGGTCGTCAAACTCGCCATTGGCCCGGCGCACGTAGATGCCGGTCAGGATGAAGGCAGACACAATCAGCCCGACGCCCAGGGGAATGCCCCAGGTAATCGACGAACCGGGGCTGAGCTTGGCCCCCAGTACTTGTGGCCCGTAGGCGATCAACAGGATGAAAGCGGAGTAAAGCCCTAGCATGATCGCCGAGAGAATCCAGGCGAACCTTTCCCTTTTTCTCACCAGCTCCTTGAAACGCGGGCTGTTTTGAATCGAGAGGTAAATGCTGTCGTTCATTGTTTTTATCCTCGCAGCACAGCTTTTTTATTATTGGAACGTATCCACTGTATGCGGCTGCCGTAGAGGTTCCAGACGACCTTAGTATTAGAACGACATCGGGGTTGCCGCCAGTTTTGCAGTGATTGAATTGACAGCCTCTGACCCAGAAACGACAAAGCCCGCCTGGCGAAAACGCCAGGCGGGCTTGCAAGGTACTATTTAGACGCTTCGGGGGTTATTTACCGGTCCACTCGGCGACACGCTCAGGGTGCTTGGCGACCCAATCCTTGGCGGCGGCATCAGGCTTGGCGCCTTCTTGAATCGCTAGCATGACTTCGCCGATTTCGTCCTTGGAGGCCCACTGGAATTTCTTCAGGAAGGCTGCGACTTCCGGCGCTTTCTTCTCCAGGCCCTTGCTGCCGATGCTGTTGACGGTTTCAGCAGCACCATAAATCCCTTTTGGATCGTCCAGGAAACGCAGTTTCCACTTGGCGAACATCCAGTGTGGCACCCAACCGGTGACCGCAATGGATTCCTGTTTGTCTTCGGCACGGGTCAACTCGGCGATCATCGCCGCGCCCGAACTGGCTTGCAGCTTGTAATCGAGGCCGTATTGCTTGATGGCTTCGTCGGTCTTGAGCATCACGCCAGAACCTGCGTCGATGCCGACGATCTTGTTCTTGAAGGTGGTGTCGGTCTTGAGGTCTTCGATGGACTTGGCTTTGACATATTCCGGCACGATCAGGCCGATCTTCGCATCCTTGAAGTTGGGGCCGTAGTCGACCACCTTGTCCTTGTTCTTGGCCCAGTATTCACCGTGGGTGACCGGCAGCCAGGCGGAGAGCATGGCGTCAAGCTTGCCGGTGGCCACGCCCTGCCACATGATCCCGGTGGCAACGGCTTGCAGTTTCACGTCATAACCGAGCTTGGCCTTGATCACTTCTGCCGCCACGTGGGTGGTGGCCACGCTGTCGGACCAGCCGTCCACATAGCCGATGCTCAGGGTCTTGCTGTCGGCGCTGGCCAGTGTGGAGCTCATCGCAACTACCAGAGTGGCAGCTGCGCCCAAGAGTCGTCGCATCTTCATAGTACTTCCCCGAAAGTGCTGCGCCCGGCGAATGCCGAGCGACGTCAACCTGTTGTTATGTGGTGCACCGCGCCCCCTTCACGCGCATCGATCCGGTTGCAGTGACATCAGTGGAGTGCTGACACTTCGATCATCAACCTGCCGGGGCCTTCGACCTGCTCTGTCAGCGACCTCATACAAGCAGGAAACGACATCACATAGCCAGTAGGACGCTTTGTAGGACTTGACGTCAAAATCCCGCCCGAACTTTGCATGTCAAAATTATGCAGCCCCACTGGGACGGGGCAAATCCGGGTAAGATGCGCGCCTTTGCTCCTACAGTTAAGCCGACCATGCCCGCGACTGCCCGCTTCCCCGCCCTGCCCTATTTTTTCGCCTTGATCCTCGGCCTGCTGGCCCTGATCGGTTACTGGTATGGCCTCGGCCGGCCGGTGGTATTGCCCGACGTCGCCAGTGCCACGCACAAGATGCAGTGCGCGTCCTATACCCCTTTCGATAAAGACCAATCGCCGTTCGACCAGCCATTCACGCTGCGTCCGGAGCGCATGGACGCTGACCTCGCCCTGCTGGCGACCCGCTTCGAGTGCATCCGCACCTATTCCATGACCGGCCTGGAAGCTTTGCCGGACATGGCGCGCAAGCACGGGCTGAAAGTGATGGCCGGCGCCTGGGTCAGCAGTGACCCGGTCGCAACCCAAAAGGAAATCGACGAACTGAGCGCCTCGGCCAACGCCCATCCGGACGTGGTGACCTCAGTGATCGTCGGCAACGAAGCGCTGCTGCGCAAGGAAGTCACCGCCGCACAGCTGGTGAAGCTGATCCAGACCGTCAAAAGCCAGATCAAGCAGCCGGTGACCTACGCGGACGTGTGGGAGTTCTGGCTGCAACACCCGGAAATCGCCCCGGCCGTGGATTTCCTCACCATCCACTTGTTGCCGTACTGGGAAGATGACCCGTCCGGCATCGACCAGGCCCTCAAGCACGTGGGCGATGTGCGCCAGACCTTCGGCAACAAGTTTGCCCCCAAGGACATCCTGATCGGTGAAACCGGCTGGCCAAGCGAAGGCCGCCAGCGTGAAACCGCCGTGCCGAGCCGGGTCAATGAAGCGAAATTCATGCGTGGTTTTGTCGCCATGGCCGAGGCCAATGGCTGGCACTACAACCTGATCGAAGCCTTTGACCAGCCGTGGAAACGTGCGAGCGAAGGCGCCGTGGGCGGTTACTGGGGCCTGTTCGATGCGGATCGCCAGGACAAGGGCATCCTCGCCGGGCCGGTGACCAATGTGCCGTACTGGCCGCTGTGGCTGGGCGTCGGCGGGATGATCTTGCTGGGCACCCTGGCATTGGGGGGTCGCGTACGCAGCACGCGTGCCGCGCTTGCCCTGCCGTTGTTGGGCGCCGTTGCAGCCTGCTCCATTGGCACCTGGACCGAGCTGACCCGCGTGACGGCACGTTTCAATGATGAATGGGTGTGGGCAGGTTTGCTGCTGGTGTTGAACCTGCTGGTGCTGGCCCATGCGGCCTTGGCCTTGAACGCGCAGGAAGGTTGGCGTGAGCGGGCGTTCAACTGGCTGGAGCAACGCGCAGGCTGGTTGGTGGCGATCGCTGGGTTCGCGGGCGCGGTGATGATGCTGGCGTTGGTGTTCGACCCGCGCTATCGCAGCTTCCCGAGCGCGGCGCTGGTGTTGCCGGCGTTGGTTTACCTGGTGCGTCCAGTGACAGGACCGCGCCGGGAGATTGCGCTGCTGGCCTTTATCATCGGTGCGGGTATTGCGCCGCAGTTGTACCGTGAAGGCCTGTTGAATCAGCAGGCGTGGGGTTGGGCGGTGGTTAGCCTGCTGATGGTTGTGGCTTTGTGGCGGTGCTTGCGGGTGCGTAAGGCTTAAACCTAACCTGTGGCGAGGGAGCTTGTTGCTCCCGCTGGGCTGCGCAGCGGCCCCAAAATCTTGGGAGCGCTTCGCACTCCAGCGGGAGCAAGCTCCCTCGCCACACATAGCTAATCAGACGCCGCGAGGCTTCCTGACCAACCGCAACCCCGCAATCACCACCGCAAACACCGCAAACGTGGTGTTGTACAACGCCAGCGCCGGCAACCCGAACACCATCCCCAGCACGGCCAACCCCCACCCCGCGCGACCCGGCACGAAAAACCCCAGCACCGCCGTGATCAACGCCGCCCAGCCCAGCACCTTGAAGTGGATCATCAAGCCCAGGTTCGAGCGTAACTGGCATTCCCAGCGGCTGGCCTCATCCGCGCAGATGCCCACCCACTGGCCATCTTCCATAAAGCCATAGCGCGCGCCATAACTGGCGGCCAGCCACAGCGGCAGGGCAATAAGCAGCAGAATCAACGGCAAACGACGGGACATGAGGCACTCCGATAGGCAAAAACGGCGCTCAGCTTAATGCGCCAGTGGGCGTTAGCAAGGTGCATACACACAATTAATGTTTACCTACACGTGTCAAAGTGTATCGTCTGGCTACTATTACCCCGATTCCGACGTTATTTTCCGACATTTCGTGCCGCGTGATGGCACTTCGGCGATAGGACGGCGGTCATAGCCTGCGAACTTCATCAAGCACGTTTCCTCCTAGGGATTAAGTCATGCTCCGTTCCTTGCGCTGTGCTGCCCTGCTGGGCAGCCTTTTTCTGAGTGCGTCAGCACTGGCCGTCGACATTGACCAAGCCAGCTATGGCTACCCTTTGACCAACCCGTTTGAAGCCACCATCGCCACCACCCCGCCTGACCTTCGGCCCAAATTGCCAAGCGATGACGAGATCAACCAGTCCGATTACACCCTGAACATGCGCCCCGAGCGCGAATTCAGCCTGCCGGACAACTTCTGGGCGGTGAAGAAACTCACCTACCGCATCGCCAAGCAAGATCGTGCCGCGCCGCTGATCTTCCTGATCGCGGGCACCGGTGCGCGCTTCGACAGCAGCATCAATGAATACCTGAAAAAGCTGTACTACCAGGCCGGCTACCACGTGGTGCAACTGTCGTCGCCCACCAGCTTCGACTTCATTAGCGCCGCCTCGCGCTTCGCCACGCCGGGGATCACCCAGGAAGACGCCGAAGACATGTACCGCGTGATGCAAGCCGTGCGCGCGCAGAACGCTTCGTTGCCGGTGACCGACTTCTACCTCACCGGCTACAGCCTCGGCGCCCTGGATGCGGCGTTCGTCAGCAAGCTCGACGAGACGCGCCGCAGCTTCAACTTCAAGAAAGTCTTGCTGCTGAACCCGCCGGTCAACCTCTACACCTCGATCACCAACCTCGACAAGCTGGTGCAGACCGAGGTGAAAGGCATCAACAACACCACCACCTTCTATGAGTTGGTGCTGAACAAACTGACCCGCTACTTCCAGCAAAAGGGCTATATCGACCTGAACGACGCCCTGCTCTACGACTTCCAGCAATCCAAGCAGCACCTGACCAACGAACAGATGGCCATGCTGATCGGCACTTCGTTCCGTTTCTCGGCAGCTGACATCGCCTTCACCTCGGACCTGATCAACCGCCGCGGCCTGATCATCCCGCCCAAATACCCGATCACCGAAAGCACCAGCCTGACGCCGTTCCTCAAGCGTGCGCTGCAGTGCGACTTCGACTGCTACCTCACCGAGCAGGTTATTCCGATGTGGCGCGCCCGCTCCGACGGCGGCAGCCTGTTGCAACTGGTCGACCAGGTCAGCTTGTACGCCCTCAAGGACTACCTGCACGCCAGCCCGAAAATCGCCGTGATGCACAACGCCGACGACGTGATCCTCGGCCCTGGCGACCTCGGCTTCCTGCGTAAAACCTTCGGCGATCGCTTGACCGTCTACCCGCTGGGCGGCCACTGCGGCAACCTCAATTACCGCGTCAACGCCGACGCCATGCTGGAGTTCTTCCGTGGCTAAATATCTTCTGCTGCTTGCCGCCTTGATGTGCGCAGGCGTGGCCAATGCCGACAACAGCAAGGCCCATGAACCAGTCAAGGTCGACTCCGATGGATTCAAGGAACCGCTGACCAAGCTCAAGTTCAACCCGGGCCTGGACCAGCGCGAGTTCGAGCGGTCGTCGCTCACCGCGCTCAACGTGTATGACCCACTGGAGTCGTGGAACCGTCGCGTGTACCACTTCAACTACCGCTTCGACCAATGGGTGTTCCTGCCGGTGGTCGACGGCTACCGTTACGTCACCCCGAGTTTCCTGCGCACCGGCGTGAGCAACTTCTTCAACAACCTGGGCGATGTGCCCAACCTGTTGAACAGCCTGCTGCAACTCAAGGGCCATCGTTCCCTGGAAACCACTGGCCGCCTGCTGGTCAACACCACTATCGGCATCGCCGGCCTGTGGGACCCGGCAACCGCCATGGGCCTGCCGCGCCAGAGCGAAGACTTTGGCCAGACCCTGGGCTTCTACGGCGTGCCCGGCGGCGCGTACCTGGTGCTGCCGATCTTCGGCCCATCGAACCTGCGCGACACCACCGGCCTGATCGTCGACTACGGTGCCGAGACCCAGATCAACTTCCTCAACGTCGCCGAAGTCAGCTCCAACCACCCGGAAATCTGGGCGTTGCGTGCGGTGGACAAGCGCTACCAGACCAGCTTCCGCTATGGTCAGATGAACTCGCCATTTGAGTACGAAAAGGTGCGCTACATCTACACGGAATCGCGCAAGTTGCAGATCGCCGAGTAAACGCCCACAAAAAAGGCCATTCGATTGAATGGCCTTTTTTATTGCCGCGCGATCAGGCCTTCGCGGTCTTCCAGAGCTTGCCCACCCCGCTGACCAGCGCCAGCACCGCGGCCCCGGCAATGATCCCCGCCACACCATTGAGCAGCACCGGCACCAACCAGGCCAACGCGCCTGCGCTCTGGCTCACGGTCTCGATCCAGTGATGCACCACCGGCACGCCATGGGTGAGAATCCCGCCGCCCACCAGGAACATCGCCGCGGTCCCGATCACCGAAAGGCTTTTCATCATGTACGGCGCCGCCCGCAGGATGGCGCCGCCGATGCTGCGCGCCGCCTGGCCAGGCTTCTGGGTGAGCCACAGGCCCAGGTCATCCAGCTTGACGATACCGGCCACCAAGCCATACACGCCCACGGTCATGACAATCGCGATGCCGGAGAGCACGATCACCTGCTGCATCAAGGGCGCATCGGCCACGGTGCCGAGGGTGATGGCGATGATTTCGGCGGAGAGGATGAAGTCGGTACGGATAGCGCCTTTGATCTTGTCCTTTTCGAAGGCCACCAGGTCGGTTGCCGGGTCCGCAACCGCTTCGACCAACTGCGCATGTTGCGCCTGGTCTTCGTCTTTGTTGTGCAGGAATTTATGCGCCAGCTTCTCGAACCCTTCGAAACACAGGTAGGCACCGCCGAGCATCAACAACGGCGTCACCGCCCAGGGCGCAAACGCACTGATCAACAAGGCGGCCGGCACCAGGATCAACTTGTTGACGAACGACCCCTTGGCCACCGCCCACACCACGGGAATTTCCCGCTCCGCACGCACACCGGAAACCTGCTGGGCATTGAGCGCCAGGTCATCACCCAGCACGCCGGCGGTCTTCTTTGCCGCCATTTTGGTCATCAGGGCAACGTCATCGAGTACCGCGGCGATATCGTCGATCAACACCAACAAGCTGCTTCCTGCCATGAATCGGGCTTCCGTAAGAGTGGGATGGCGCGAGCATAGCGCGGCGCAAGGCCCTGCGGGCAGATTGTTGAGGCTCGCGGATGGCCGGTGCTACCATGCGCAACCGCCAGTCTTGGCAAGGAAACTCCAGGTTTATGAGCACCATTCGCGAGCGCAACAAAGAAAAGATCCTGCGGGCGGCCAGCGAGGAGTTTGCCGACAAGGGCTTCGCCGCGACCAAAACCAGCGACATCGCCGCCAAGGCAGGGCTGCCCAAGCCCAACGTCTACTACTACTTCAAGTCCAAGGACAACCTCTACCGCGAGGTGCTCGAAAGCATTATCGAGCCGATCCTGGCGGCTTCCACGCCGTTCAATCCGGATGGCGAACCCTCGGTGGTACTGAGCAACTACATTCGCTCGAAAATCCGCATCTCCCGCGACCTGCCGTTTGCGTCCAAAGTCTTCGCCAGCGAAATCATGCACGGCGCCCCGCACCTCAGCGCGGACCAGGTTGAACAGCTCAACGCCCAGGCCAAGCACAATATCGCCTGCATCCAGAACTGGGTAGATCGCGGCCTGATCGCGCCGATCGACCCCAACCACTTGATGTTCAGTATCTGGGCGGCTACGCAGACCTATGCGGATTTTGACTGGCAGATCTCGGCGGTGACCGGGAAGGCCAAGTTGGATGAGGCGGATTATGAAGCGGCGGCGCAGACCATTATTCGGTTGGTGCTCAAGGGCTGCGAGCCGGATAAGTAACCTGTGGTGAGGGAGCTTGCTGTGGCGAGGGAGCTTGCTCCCGCTGGGCTGCGAAGCGGGCCCAAAAGCCGGCTCCAGCTGCGCTGTCGAACGGGAGCAAGCTCCCTCGCCACAAGCGCTCTATCAGGTCAAGCCGACACCCCCGCATCCGCCATCAACCCCACCCCCTCGATCGCCGTAATCGCACACTGCTCATCAATATCCGACGTATCCCCGCTGATGCCGATCGCCCCCAGCACCACGCCCTCCTGACTCCGAATCAATACCCCACCCGGCGCAGGCACCACGCTGCCCTGCCCCAAACTGTTCAACGCCGCGATAAACGCCGGTCGCTGCTGCGCGTCCAGCGCCAGCAGGCGTGAACCCTTGCCCAGGGCGATCGCGCCCCAAGCCTTGCCGATGGCGATTTGCGGGCGCAGCAGGCTGGCACCGTCTTCCCGCTGCAGGGTGATCAAGTGGCCGCCGCTGTCGAGCACGGCGATGGTCAGCGGTGCAGCAGAAATGGTGCGCCCTGCACTGAGGGCCTGGCTGGCCAGTTGGGTGGCGAGTTTCAAGGTTAAAGCGCTCATGCTGCCGTCCTTCTTTTGTTATTGGGAAAGCGATGGAGGTCTGAATGATCAGATGCTCGATCAAACAAATAGAACACAATGACTTTTAATTTTGTATACAATATTTTCGCACAAAGGCTCCATACGTCGAAAAAAGCGGTTCCGACGAACGCAAAGGCCAGTTTATAAAATGCATTGACCTACGCCGCTCGCCATGAATACACTTTGACCAGACACCACTTGTATACAATTACAAAACGCAATAGGCACCAATATCATGAGCAAAATGAGAGCAATCGAAGCCGCTGTCCTGGTGATGCGTCGCGAAGGTGTGGACACCGCCTTCGGTATCCCAGGCGCCGCAATCAACCCGCTGTATTCGGCCTTGCAGAAAGTGGGTGGCATCGATCACGTCCTTGCTCGCCACGTTGAAGGCGCCTCCCACATGGCCGAGGGCTACACCCGCACCAACGCCGGCAATATCGGCGTGTGCATCGGCACCTCGGGCCCGGCGGGCACTGACATGGTCACCGGCCTGTACAGCGCCTCGGCCGACTCGATCCCGATCCTGTGCATCACCGGTCAAGCGCCCCGCGCCCGGATGCACAAGGAAGACTTCCAGGCCGTGGACATCACCAGCATCGTCAAGCCGGTGACCAAGTGGGCGACCACTGTCCTGGAACCGGGCCAAGTGCCGTACGCCTTCCAGAAAGCCTTCTATGAAATGCGCTCCGGCCGCCCTGGCCCGGTACTGATCGACCTGCCGTTCGACGTGCAGATGGCCGAGATCGAATTCGACATCGACGCCTACCAGCCGCTGCCCCTGGCCAAGCCACTGGCCACCCGCGTGCAGGTGGAAAAAGCCCTGGCGCTGCTGGACCAGGCCGAACGCCCACTGCTGTTGAGCGGCGGCGGCGTGATCAACGCCGACGCCAGCGAGTTGCTGGTGGAATTTGCTGAACTGACCGGCATCCCGGTGATCCCGACCCTGATGGGCTGGGGCACCATTCCGGACGATCACCCACAGATGGTCGGCATGGTCGGTCTGCAGACGTCCCACCGTTATGGCAACGCGACGATGCTCAAGTCGGACGTGGTGCTGGGCATCGGTAACCGTTGGGCCAACCGCCATACCGGTTCGGTCGAGGTGTACACCGAAGGCCGCAAATTCATCCACGTCGACATCGAGCCGACCCAGATTGGCCGCGTCTTCACCCCGGACCTGGGTATCGTGTCCGACGCCGGTTCAGCCCTGACCATGTTCATTGAAGTGGCCCGCGAGTGGAAAGCCGCCGGCAAGCTCAAGGACCGCAGCGCCTGGCTCAATGACTGCCAGCAACGCAAAGCCACCCTGCACCGTAAGACTCACTTCGACAACGTGCCGGTCAAGCCACAGCGCGTGTATGAAGAAATGAACCAGGTGTTCGGCAAAGACACCTGCTACGTCAGCACCATCGGCCTGTCGCAGATTGCCGGCGCGCAGTTCCTGCACGTGTACAAGCCACGCCACTGGATCAACTGCGGCCAGGCTGGCCCATTGGGTTGGACCATCCCCGCCGCCCTCGGCGTGGTCAAGGCGGACCCGAGCCGCAAAGTGGTGGCGCTGTCCGGCGACTACGACTTCCAGTTCATGATCGAAGAATTGGCGGTGGGCGCACAGTTCAAGCTGCCGTACATCCACGTGGTGGTGAACAACTCCTACCTCGGCCTGATCCGCCAGGCCCAGCGCGGGTTTGAAATGGACTACTGCGTGCAGCTGTCCTTCGACAACCTCAATGCGCCGGAACTCAATGGCTATGGCGTAGACCACGTGGCCGTCGCCGAAGGCCTGGGTTGCAAGGCCCTGCGCGTATTCGAGCCAAGCCAGATCGCGCCGGCCCTGCGCCGCGCCGAGGAAATGATCGAAGAATTCAAGGTGCCGGTGATCGTTGAGATTATTCTGGAGCGCGTGACCAATATTTCCATGGGCACCGAGATCAACGCCGTCAACGAATTCGAAGATCTGGCACTGGTCGGCAACGATGCGCCGACCGCCATTTCCCTACTCGATTAAGGAGAACCTTATGCCGCGTTTCGCCGCCAACCTGTCCATGCTGTTTACCGAACAGGACTTTCTTGCCCGTTTCAAAGCGGCCGCCGACGCCGGCTTCCAAGGCGTCGAGTACCTGTTCCCCTATGAATTCAGCTCTGCCGAAATCAAGGCGCAACTCGACGCCAACGGCTTGACCCAGGTGCTGTTCAACCTGCCGGCCGGTGACTGGGCCAAGGGCGAACGCGGTCTGGCCTGCCACCCGGACCGGGTCGAGGAATTCCGTGCCGGGGTCAAGCTGGCCATCGCCTACGCCCAAGTGTTGGGCAATACCCAGATCAACTGCCTGGCGGGCATCCGGCCACAAGGCGTTGACGACGAAACCCTGGAAAAAACCTTCGTCGCCAATCTCAAGTACGCCGCTGAAAAACTGCAAGCCGTGGGCATCAAGCTGGTCATGGAAGCGATCAACACCCGCGACATCCCAGGCTTCTACCTGAACAACACGGCGCAAGCCCTGTCGATTTGCGAACAGGTCGGCAGCGCCAACCTGTTCTTGCAGTACGACATCTATCACATGCAAATCATGGAAGGCGACCTGGCCCGCACCATGGCCGCGCACCTGGGTGAGATCAACCACATCCAGTTGGCGGACAACCCTGGGCGCAACGAGCCGGGCACCGGTGAGATCAACTACCGCTTCCTGTTCGAACATTTGGACCGCATCGGCTACACGGGTTGGGTCGGCTGTGAGTACAAGCCGTTGACCACCACCGAAGCGGGTTTGGGTTGGTTGAAGACCCACAACGCCATCTAAACAGAGGATTTCTTCATGGCTAAAATCGGATTTATCGGCACCGGCATCATGGGTCAACCCATGGCCGCCAACCTGCAGAAAGCAGGTCACCAACTGTTCCTCTCCGAGCACCACGGCAAGGCGCCGCAAGCGCTGATCGACGCTGGCGCGGTGGCGCTGGCCAACCCGCAGCAGGTTGCGCAGGAAGCTGAGTTCATCATCGTGATGGTGCCGGACACCCCGCAGGTCGACGACGTACTGTTCCGCAAAGACGGCGTCGCCGCCGGCCTGTCGCCGAACAAAGTGGTGATCGACATGAGCTCGATCTCCCCCACCGCCACCAAGGCGTTCGCCGCCAAGATCAACGAGACCGGCGCGCAGTACCTGGATGCCCCGGTGTCCGGAGGTGAAGTCGGCGCCAAGGCCGGCACCCTGAGCATCATGATCGGTGGCGAGCCGCAGACCTTCGAACGCGCGCTGCCGTTGTTCCAGGCCATGGGCAAGAACATCACGTTGGTGGGCGGCAATGGTGATGGCCAGACCGCCAAGGTGGCCAACCAGATCATCGTCGCGCTGAACATCCAAGCGGTCGCGGAAGCGCTGCTGTTCGCCTCCAAGAACGGCGCCGACCCGGCCAAGGTGCGGGAAGCGCTGATGGGCGGTTTTGCTTCGTCGAAAATCCTCGAAGTGCATGGCGAGCGCATGATCAAGGGCACTTTTGATCCGGGCTTCCGCATCAACCTGCACCAGAAGGACCTCAACCTGGCGTTGGCCGGTGCCAAGGAACTGGGGATCAACCTGCCGAACACCGCCGGTACGCAGCAGGTGTTCAGCACCTGCACGGCGATTGGCGGCGGCAATTGGGACCACTCGGCGCTGATCAAGGGCCTGGAACATATGGCGAATTTCTCGATTCGCGAGAAGTAATACACGCCGCTCCTACCTTTGAAATGCGGTCGAATGTGGGAGCGGGCTTGCTCGCGAAAGCGGTGTATCCGTCAACATGGATGTTGGATGTCAGTCCGCATTCGCGAGCAAGCCCGCTCCCACATTTGATCGCATTCCAGTTCCTGAAATTGAAGCACCTCTAACAACAAAAAATCCCCGGGAGCCCGCTTATGTCGGTCGATCCGCAACATCTGCTTCGCGAGCTGTTTGCCACAGCCATCGACGCTGCCCACCCCCGGCAAGTCCTTGAACCCTACCTGCCCGCCGACCGCAGCGGCCGTGTGATCGTGATCGGCGCCGGCAAGGCCGCCGCCGCCATGGCGCTGGTCGTGGAAAACGTCTGGCAGGGCGAAGTCACCGGCCTGGTCGTCACCCGTTACGGCCACGGCGCGCCCTGCAAGAAAATCGAAGTGGTCGAGGCCGCACACCCGGTGCCCGACGCTGCCGGCCTGGCCGTGGCCGAGCGCGTATTGGCACTGATCAGCAACCTGACGGAAGACGACCGCGTGATCTTCCTGCTGTCCGGCGGTGGCTCTGCGCTGCTGGCGTTGCCCGCAGAAGGCATCACCCTGGCCGATAAACAGGCCATCAACAAAGCCCTGCTCAAGTCCGGCGCGACCATTGGCGAGATGAATTGCGTGCGCAAGCACCTCTCGGCCATCAAGGGCGGCCGACTGGCGAAAGCCGCATGGCCCGCCACCGTCTACACCTACGCGATTTCCGATGTGCCCGGCGACCAGGCCACGGTGATTGCCTCCGGCCCCACGGTCGGAGACCCGAGCACGTCGCAACAGGCGCTGGCGATTCTCAAGCGTTACAACATCGACGCCCCCGCCTCGGTACGCAGCTGGTTGCAGAACCCGGCCTCGGAAACCGTCAAGCCCGGCGACCCGGTACTCGCCCGCAGCCACTTCCAATTGATCGCCCGCCCCCAGCAATCCCTGGAAGCGGTGGCGGTAAAAGTCCGCCAGGCCGGTTTCAGCCCGTTGATCCTCGGCGACCTCGAAGGCGAAGCACGGGACGTGGCCAAGGTACACGCCGGTATCGCCCGGCAGATCGTGCAACACGGCCAGCCCTTGGCGGCGCCGTGCGTGATCCTCTCCGGCGGCGAAACCACCGTGACCGTGCGCGGCAATGGCCGTGGCGGGCGCAATGCGGAATTCCTGTTGAGCCTCACCGACAGCCTCAAGGGCCTGCCCGGCGTGTACGCCCTGGCCGGTGACACCGACGGTATCGACGGCTCGGAAGACAACGCCGGCGCGATCATGACGCCGTGCAGTTATTCGCGCGCCGAAGCCCTCGGGCTGTCGGCCAGCGATGAGCTGGATAACAACAACGGCTACGGCTATTTCGCTGCCCTCGACGGTTTGATCATCACTGAGCCGACGCGCACCAACGTCAACGACTTCCGCGCCATCCTGATCCTTGAGACTGCCAAACATGACGCCTGACAAGAAGGTCAAAATCCTCGCCACCCTGGGCCCGGCCACCGACGGTATCGACGACATCCGTGAACTGGTAGAAGCCGGGGTGAACATCTTCCGGCTCAATTTCAGCCACGGCGACCACGCCGACCATGCCCAACGCTACCAATGGATTCGCCAGGTCGAGCGCCAGCTCAATTACCCGCTGGGCATCCTCATGGACCTGCAAGGGCCAAAGCTGCGGGTTGGACGTTTTGCCGAGGGCAAGGTGCAACTGGTACGCGGCCAGGCGTTGCGCCTGGACCTGGACGAAACACCGGGCGACCAGCGCCGGGTCAACCTGCCCCACCCGGAAATCATCGCGGCGCTGGAACCCGGCATGGACCTGCTGCTGGACGATGGCAAGCTGCGCCTGCGGGTGATCACCAAACATGCCGACGCCATCGACACCACCGTGCTCAATGGCGGTGAATTGTCTGATCGCAAAGGCGTGAACGTCCCACAAGCCCTGTTGGAACTCAGCCCACTGACCGCCAAGGATCGGCGCGATTTGAGCTTCGGCCTGGAGCTGGGCGTGGATTGGGTGGCGCTGTCGTTCGTGCAACGCCCGGAAGACATTCGCGAAGCCCGCGAGCTGATCGGCGACAAGGCGTTCCTGATGGCCAAGATCGAGAAACCCTCGGCCGTGCAGCGCCTGCAGGAAATCGCCGAACTGAGCGACGCGATCATGGTGGCCAGAGGCGACCTGGGCGTGGAAGTACCGGCCGAGAGCGTGCCGCAGATACAGAAGGACATCATCAGCACCTGCCGCCAACTGGGTAAACCTGTGGTGGTGGCGACGCAGATGCTGGAGTCGATGCGCTTCTCACCGGCGCCGACCCGCGCCGAAGTCACCGATGTCGCCAATGCCGTGGCCGAAGGCGCGGACGCGGTGATGCTGTCGGCCGAAACCGCTTCCGGCGAATACCCGCTGGAAGCCGTGCAGATGATGAGCAAGATCATCCGCCAGGTGGAAAACGGCCCGGATTACCAGGCGCAACTGGATGTCAGCCGACCGAAGGCGGATGCCACGGTGTCGGACGCCATCAGCTGCGCGATCCGCCGTATCAGCAGCATCCTGCCGGTGGCGGTGCTGGTGAACTACAGCGAGTCGGGCAGCTCCACCCTGCGCGCGGCGCGGGAACGGCCGGTGGCGCCGATCCTCAACCTTACGCCCAACCTGTCCACGGCACGGAGGTTGAGCGTGGCGTGGGGCGTGCACTCGGTGGTCAATGATCGGCTGCGCCAGGTGGATGAGGTCTGTTCCACGGCGCTGGAGATTGCCCAGGCACAGGGCATGGCGGAGCGTGGGGATACGTTGGTGATTACGGCGGGGGTGCCGTTCGGGCAGCCGGGGTCGACCAATTCACTGCGGATCGAAACCCTACTCTAATCCTCTGTGGCGAGGGAGCTTGCTCCCGCTGGACTGCGCAGCAGTCCCATCTCTTAGGGCCGCTGCGCGGCCCAACGGGAGCAAGCTCCCTCGCCACAGGTTTTATGTCCATCCTTAGATAGTCAATCCATGCACAACCCCACCTGCCCCGACTGGGCTGAAGCCCTGCTCAACGGCTTCAGTCAGATCTTCCTGCAACGCCAACCGCTGTGCGGCCTGCTGTGCCTGCTGGCGATCCTGATCGGCGCGCCGACCTTGCTCGGCGGCGCGCTGTTGGGCGGCGTGGCGGGATTGCTCACAGCCCAGCGTCGCGGTTATCCCAAGACCGAGCGCCAGGCCGGGCTGTATAGCTATAACGGCGTGTTGTTGGGTTTGTTGATCAGCCAGCACTTCGCCTGGTCGGCCTTGCTGCCGCCGCTGATCCTGGCGTGCGGCGGCTTGAGTGCGATCCTGACGCGGCAATGGTTGAAACACGCCAGCCAGCCCAATGACCTGCCGGCCTACACCGCGCCTTTTGTCGGGCTGGGTTGGTTGCTGCTGGGCACCGTGCCAGAGAGTACCTTTGCTCTGAGCGAACCCGACACGTTGGCTATCCTCACTGCGCCTTTTACCGGCCTCGCGCAAATCATGTTGCTGGATCAGCCCGTATCAGGCGCGCTGATTGCGCTGGGCCTGTGGCTCGCCAACCGTCGCGCCGCCACTTGGGCCTTGATCGGCGCCAGTGTCGGCGTGCTGATTGCGCTGTGGCTGGACGAACCCGCCAGCGCCCTCCTCGGCCTGCACAGCTACAACCCGGCGCTGGCTGCCGTGGCGTTGAGCCAGGTACGTCGCCAGCCCTGGCTGCCGCTGCTCGGCATCCTGCTGGCAGTCGTCCTCACGCCCGGCTTTGCCGCCCTGCACCTGCCTGCGCTGACCGCGCCGTTCATCCTCGCCTGTTGGCTGGTGCGTGCGGGTGTTCGAGTGCTGCGCAAACCCTGCATGGACAGCCCCTTCGAATCCCCCTAGGCTTGCTCGATATCAGTTTCAGGCGGGATTTATGGACAGCAACAACGACTGGCGCCAGCGGCTCTACGTCATGATTTTCCAGAGTGACACCACCGCAGGACGGCGCTTTGACGGCATCCTGCTGCTGATCATCCTGGCCAGCCTGGTGATCGTGATGCTCGACAGCATCGACCAGATTCACCAGAACTATGCCGATGTGCTCGCCTATATCGAGTGGGGCTTCACCCTCGTCTTCCTGATCGAGTACGGGTTGCGGCTGTATTGCTCGCCCAAGCCGTTGCGCTACGCCTTCAGTTTTTATGGGTTGGTGGACTTGCTGGCCATCGTGCCCGGCATCCTCGCGTTGTATTACAGCGACGCGCAGTACCTGTTGATCATCCGCATCATTCGGATGTTGCGGATCTTCCGCGTGCTCAAGCTCAGCCCGTACCTCAAGCAGGCCAACTACCTGATGGCGGCGTTGCGGGGCAGCAAGCAGAAGATCGTGGTGTTCCTGGTCAGCGTGTGCACGCTGGTCACGGTGTTCGGCACCTTGATGTACGTGATCGAAGGCCCGGAGCACGGCTTTACCAGCATTCCGAAAGGCATCTACTGGGCCATCGTGACCCTGACTACCGTGGGCTTTGGCGACATCGTGCCGAAGACGCCGCTGGGCCAGGTGATTTCGTCTTTAGTGATGATCACCGGTTATTCGATCATTGCCGTGCCCACCGGAATTTTCACCGCTGAACTGGCGAGTGCCATGCGCGGTGAACAGCTGCAAACCGACTGCCCGGTCTGCAAGAAGAATAGCCATGAACCGAATGCCGCCTTCTGCTCGCGGTGCGGGAGTAACCTTTTCCGTAAACTGGAATAAGCAAAGTACGTTTTAATCTTTAAACGTCTATGCGCCGGCAGCTATAGTCGCTGGCATATTGCCCCTACTCAATCGACTACCTTCTCGAACAACAAGGAATGAGCAGTGAAAAAACTCGTTAGCGCCTCTCTCCTGGCCGCCGGCCTTGCCCTGGCGGGCGCCGTCCAGGCTGCCCCCGTCACACTGCTCAACGTCTCCTACGACGTGATGCGCGATTTCTACAAGGACTACAACGCCGCCTTCCAGAAGCACTGGGAAGCCGAGCACCCGAACGACAAGCTGACCCTGCAGATGTCCTTCGGCGGTTCCAGCAAACAAGCGCGCTCGGTGATCGACGGTCTGCCGGCTGACGTGATCACCATGAACATGGCCACCGACATCAACGCGTTGGTCGACAACGGCAAACTGGTGCCGGACAACTGGGTCACCCGCCTGCCGAACAACAGCGCGCCGTTCACCTCCGCCACCGTATTCATCGTGCGCAAAGGCAACCCGAAAGCCCTGAAGGACTGGCCGGACCTGTTGAAAGACGGCGTGCAGGTGATCGTGCCCAACCCGAAAACCTCGGGTAACGGCCGCTACACCTACCTGTCGGCCTGGGGTTATGTGCTGAAGAACGGCGGCGACGAAAACAAGGCCAAGGCCTTTGTCGGCAAACTGTTCAAGCAGGCGCCGGTGCTGGATACCGGCGGCCGTGCGGCGACCACCACCTTCATGACCAACCAGATCGGCGACGTGCTGGTGACCTTCGAGAACGAAGCGGAAATGATCGCCCGTGAGTTCGGCCGTGATCAGTTCGAAGTGATCTACCCAAGCGTTTCCGCCGAAGCCGAGCCGCCGGTGTCGGTGGTCGACAAAGTGGTCGAGAAGAAAGGCACGCGTGTAGCGGCCGAAGACTACCTGAAGTACCTGTGGTCGCCAGAAGGCCAGGAAATTGCGGCCAACAACTACCTGCGTCCACGTGACCCGAAAGTGCTGGCCAAGTACACCGACCGCTTCCCGAAAGTCGACTTCCTGTCGGTAGAGAAGACCTTTGGTGACTGGCGCACCGTGCAGAAGACTCACTTCAATGATGGTGGGGTGTTTGACCAGATTTACTCCGGCCAATAACCGGCGAAACGCAGTAACAAATGTGTGAGCGGGCTGGTTGCAGTGAGTGGGGCTGCTTCGCAGCCCAGCGCGGGGCAAGCCCGCTCACCACAACAAGCCTGCTCCCACATTGGGCTTTGTGTCTGGCAGTTACATTGGCGGTGTCACGCCATCTTTGCCGGCTGAGATGGCCTGCGCGGTAATGGTCCCATCCGCCCCCTGCGCTGCAAACAACACCACCTTCACCCCCGCCTTGAGCAAACTGCGATCCCCCGGTTCCAGGTTGACGATCGGCACATCCTCAGGCACCACGATCTTCTGTTCGCCGCCTTTGTACTTCACGGTTAACGTACGCCCTTTGCTGACGACCAAGTCGCCGACGGTGCCGTTGGTCATGCTGCTGCCTTCTTTTAAGTCAAACGCGCGATGCCCATCGCCCGTGCCGGCCATGGCCGGTGGGAAGACGTGCACTTCCAGTGCGGTCAAGGTGCCATCGGCGTTGGGCATGGCGGCGGAGCCAATGTAGCTGCCCGGCTTGATCTCATCGATCTTGGCCAGAGTGACCGCGCGCACCTGAGTGCTTGGGGTCAGGTGCACGATGACGTCTTCGCCGCTGTTGACCTTGACGTGCATCGCATCGCCTTCCATCGCGGTAATGGCCCCGCGCACGCCCACCCGCGGCGCTTCGGCAGCCTGGGCCAGGCCTACGGCCATCGCGGCGGCCAGGGTGGAAGCCAGGAGCATCTTGTTCAACGTGATCTTCATGGGATTTCCTGTTTCGGCAGTTGTTTCTGAATGTATCATTACCCTTCGCGCAGAAAGTTAACGATTCACTCATCATTACCGGGCATGAGTGTTATCACTGCCAGCGGCCTACCCGGGCTACGGTGTTGTCTTTAGGCTCGCCCCACTTTCCTTCGCATTTATGAGAACACCATGAACGCTACGTCCCACGCTACAACCACCATGACCCGGAGCATGGTGATGCTGTTTGCGTTTTGCTGCGGCGCCATCGTTGCCAACATCTACTATGCCCAACCGATCATCGAGCTGATCGCGCCGGATATCGGCCTCACGCCCGCCATGGCCAGCCTGATCGTCTCCTTGACGCAGATCGGCTACGCCCTGGGCCTGTTTTTCCTGGTGCCGCTGGGTGACCTGCTGGAAAACCGCAAGCTGATGATCGCCACCACCGTACTGGCCATCGCCAGTCTGTTGGGTGCGGCGTTTACCGAGCAGCCGAATCTGTTTCTGCTGGTGTCGCTGCTGATCGGCTTCAGTTCGGTGTCGGTGCAGATCCTGATTCCGCTGGCCGCGCACCTGGCACCCGCCGAGTCCCGTGGCCGCGTGGTCGGCAGCATCATGGGCGGCCTGTTGCTCGGCATCCTGCTGGCACGCCCCGTGTCCAGCGTGGTGGCGGACCACTTCGGCTGGCGCGCGATGTTCATGGCGGCGGCGGCGTTGATGGTATTCATCAGCGTGGTGTTGCTGATCACCATCCCCAAGCGCCAGCCTGATCACAGTGCCACCTATGGGCAGTTGCTGCGCTCCCTCGGCACCTTGTTGCGTGAGCAGCCGGTGCTGCGCCAGCGGGCGTTTTATCAGGGTTGCATGTTCGCTACCTTCAGCCTGTTCTGGACCGCCGCACCACTGGAGCTGGCGCGTAACCACGGCTTGAGCCAAAGCGAGATCGCGCTGTTCGCTCTGGTCGGCGCCCTGGGTGCCATTGCCGCGCCCATCGCCGGTCGCCTGGCCGATGCCGGTCACACTCACCGCGCGTCGTTGCTGGCCATGCTGTTTGCCGCGTTGAGCTTCCTGCCAGCCTTCGTGCACCCGTTGTACAGCGTGATCGGCCTGGCGGTGACCGGCGTGGTCCTGGACTTCTGCGTGCAGATGAACATGGTGCTGGGCCAACGCGCCATCTACGCCCTCGACGCCAACAGCCGCAGCCGCCTGAACGCGCTGTACATGACCAGCATCTTCATCGGCGGTGCCTTCGGTTCGGCGATTGCCAGCAGCGTGTATGAGCACGGCGGCTGGCTGGGTGTGATGCTGGTGGGCAGCGCGTTCCCCTTGATCGCGCTGCTGCGTTTCCTGAGTGCTTCACGCCCGGCTACGGTCGCCACTGCTTGAGGAGAGGTTCAAGACTGTTTTTTCTCCGCGGATGCTTGGCCGGCAGGCGATGTCAGCAGGCTCAGCAATTGTGAGAAAAAGG
The DNA here is from genome assembly GCF_000510895.2 of Pseudomonas sp. FH1. Taxonomy (NCBI): domain Bacteria; kingdom Pseudomonadati; phylum Pseudomonadota; class Gammaproteobacteria; order Pseudomonadales; family Pseudomonadaceae; genus Pseudomonas; species Pseudomonas sp. FH1. Next base: position 15,530 of record NZ_AOHM01000021.1, on the reverse strand, counting down.
CCAGCAGGGTGATTGCGAACATCTGAATCAAGCCGGCAGCTTGCTCCTGTGTCTTATCCGTCAAAGGCGCGGGAGCGGGTGTCGGGACCGGAGGACGCGGCGCCGGAGTGGGAGCAGGTGCTGGTGTAGGTTTAGGGACAGGTGCAGGCTGAACCTCCGGCGCTTGCCCCTCCCACAGCACATCCGTTGGCTTGATTTCGCCCTTGCTCTTGAGCAACAGGTCCGGCTTACCCGTTCCCTTCAGGTCAATCGCCAGGCTTGAGAGGCCCGTACTCGGATCATGCTTGATCACCGCCTCCCCGGCGCGACCACTGAACCGATCGGTGAACACCAATGCTCGCACACCCGCCTCCTTCAAGGCGCCCGACACGTCGACCTTATCCGTACCGCTGGTGAAGTCCTCGATCATGTCCGGGTCGGTCGGCGTGGAATCGCTGGCCTTGTCGTAGACAAAGGTGTCGGCGCCGCCACCGCCTCTCAGGGAGTCGCCCTTCCCGCCGCCCTTGATCCGGTTTGCCGCCTCATTTCCCGAGATGTTGTCTCGCCCCGAGCCGCCAATCGCATTTTCAATCGTGCAACCCTTGGCAATGGACACATTGCCCTTCAACTCGCCCACATCAGAAAACGACTCGGCGTTCAGGTTGATGTTCTGGTCCTGGGAAAACCCGGAGAAATCCATCGTGTCGACACCACCACCGTCCCAGACACAGAAGACAGGTTTGTCCGCAGCGCTTTTGAGGCTCATCGCCTCGCGCTCGGTATTGGAGTTGAAGCCATAGGTGGTATCGGTTTTGCGGGTCTCATGATTGGCGCCGTAGAGGCGTTGAGCTGCCGCGATATCGTCCATCATCGGCGCGGAGGGATTCTGCCCCTTGAAGTCATGCCCCTTCTGATTCTGCTCCGACCAATAACTCATCACCGTACGCGCTTTGGTGTCTTCGGCGTAGACCGCGCCGTTCTGGTAATCAAAACCAAGCCCGTTGTAGTTCCCCGGATGATGCAGGCCGATGGCGTGGCCGACCTCATGGATAGCCGTCACCGAAAAGTGACTGCCCAATGCCGGTGCCCCACTTTCTCCTCGGGTGCCAATCGTGGCCGTTGTCTGGGTAGTGAAACGGCCAGGGAAGGTGGCCACCCCACGGTCACTGCCTGGGTTGTTGCGAATGTTGAGTGTGCCGTCCGCCCCGCCCGCCTGCTCGCGAAAGTTGATATTGGCCACATCCTGCCAGGACTGCACAGCCTGGCGAACACGTCGTTGCTGCTGCTGGGTGAAACTGCCATCCACCGTGTAATTCACATCGACTTTCGAATCGCCGTTGCGGTCATGAAAGCGCAGGTTTTCTCGCGTGAGTTGGCTGGCTGCCTGGTCCGTCGTGTAAGAGGGCTTGTTGCCAGCCCCCACGCCAAATGGGCCGGGGTCCGATACCGGCAGGTTATTCAGAGGACTCCTACTGCGAAGGTCATAAGTATTCATTGTGCGACGCCTTTGGTTTCAATAAAGAGAGTCGGCCAACTGATTGTTAGCCAACGGGTCCAGAGGGAAACTCGCACGCTGAAAAATCCGACACCACCGTAAAGTTAATACCAGCCGAAACACCCGAACGCCCTGAAACACTGGGCGATACAGCCAAGAATTCCTTTGCAATTTAAACACTCGACAACACAAAGGCCCGGGCGGCATCGCGTTGTTTTGGCAACAGAAAAACAGAATCTAAAAAAAAACTGCCCGCTCAAGTACGCTGTTTTCCCACCGACTAGGACACACCCCTTAACCCTTCCTCAGGACCGCACCAGCTTCTCCAGCGCAGCGTCCGCCAGGAAGGAAGAGCGGCTCTTGACCTTGTGTTCACGCACATACCGGTCGATGCGCTGGATGACGTAACCAGGCAAAGTCACGTTGACCTTCTCGGTCTTGCCCAGGTAGGGCGTGATGTCCAGCTCCAACATCCCCCAACCCATGCCGGCGTAGTCTTCGTGCGCGTGATGGTTGGCTACCGACGTCGGCATCGGAATCGGGCCGCCTTCTGCGGCAATCTCTTGCAGCATGATGTGCGCGATTTCCACTGCGGCGTTGTAGGCCTCTTCAAAACTGTCCCCGGCGGTGACCGCACCTGGGATATCGGGGATCTGGATACCGGTGGCGGTGAAGTCATCGCCCCATTCGATACAGATTGGGTATTGCATGAACGTTCTCCTTAAAACTGAAACAAGCCGGCGCGTTTCCTGATGCTTCTGACGGTGCCCAGCGGCAGGTCCTTCTTGGGATGCGGCACAGGGATGGTGTACGGGCTATAGCGGTGGGTAAAAATATGATGACTGCCCGTGACCCGATCCAGCACCCAGCCCGCCTCTTGCAGTTCCTTGATCAATAACCTGCTTTGCACCCGAGCCTCCTTGGCTTGGCCTGAATAAAAATAACCCCAGAGTTACCTTTACTCAAGCACAAAATACGCAGGTCTGACTGACGGCTGTTTTACTGGATATTGAAACCCCACCCGCTCGACACTGGAAACGCATGACACATCCGGGTCATCGCCTTAGGCTTGAACGCCGCCAAGCCCGACAGGAGCCACCGATGGACCGCCTCACCGCCATGGAAACCTTCGTCCACGTCGTCGAAACCGGGTCGTTCTCCGCAGCTGCCAAACGCCTGGGCATCGGCCAGCCCGCCGTGTCCAAGAGCATTGCGCAACTGGAGGCGCGCCTTGCCGTGCGGCTGGTGATGCGCTCCACACGGGGCCTGACCCCCACCGAGGCGGGCTTGGTGTACTTCGAACGGGCCAAGCGGGCTATCGATGAAGCCAATGCAGCCGACGAGGCCGCCCGTGGCGCCAGCGCCGGATTGACGGGCAACCTGCGGGTCAGCGCCGGCGTGACGTTCTCCCGCATGCGGATCATTCCTAACCTGGGCCCCTTCCTGGACCAACATCCAGGCCTGAACATCGACGTGTTGCTCGACGACCGACTCCTGAACCTGGTTGAAGACGGCATCGACGTCGCCCTGCGTATCGGCAACCTGAGTGATTCTGGCCTCACTGCTCGCCGGCTTGGCCAAAGTCCGTGCAGGGTATTCGGTACGCCGGCCTACTTCGAACGTTTCGGCGAGCCACAGAGCCCGGCGGATATCCTCAACCACCAGGCCGTGATCTACAGCCTCGGGGAAAGCCCGCTCTGGCCCTTCAAACAAGGCCTTCACGAACACACCATCGCCGCTCAAGGACGCTTGCGCGTCACCTCTTCCGAAGGTTTGCGCGCAGGTGTGCTCGCCCACCACGGCCTGGCGATGACGTCCGAATGGATGTTCTCGCCGGAATTGGCCAGGGGTGAGGTGAAGCCCGTATTGACCGATTGGGAACTTCCTCCAAAGGACCTGTGGGCGATATTGCCGACGGGGCGAATGCCGAGTGCCAAGGCCAAGGCATTTATCGAATACGTTGAAGGGTTATTGAGGAAGTAGCGTTCTGTGCAACCGTAGGCGTTCAGATAATCCGGCCATCCCAGCCGACCGTGACATGCCGTGGCAACTCACGCCGATGCTCCAGCAACCACGCATCCAACGTATGCCCCACATGGGTCAACACCCCCAGTTGCGCGCCAGTTTCCTCGATACTCTGCAACGCCAACGTCAGGTCATTGTGATTGCGCGGTGCTTGCGGCTGCGGCGGCATGGAGCAATCCAGTACCAGCACGTCCAGGGGTTCACGTTGCAGCCAAGCCAGGGTCGCAGGCGGCAGGCCGACCGTGTCGGTGAGGTAGGCAATGCGCCGTCCTTCGCCTTCCAGCAGGTAACCCAGGGTCAGTTTGGAATGCTGCAACGGCAACGCCGTGACGCTCAACTCGCCAAATTGGCGTGTTTCAAACTCGGCAAAAGGCTGGCTGAAATCGAGAATGCCCGGATGCTTGTACAGATCGGACAAGCCCTCCGGATCCGCCGGGCCGTGCACCGGAATCACCAGCCCCTGCCCCCAGCGCAGGTGCAGCAAACCCTGGGCATGATCAGCGTGATAGTGGGTCTGGAAAATCCCGTTGAAGCTGCGCGGCGGGAAGCGCTCGGTGAGGTCGGGCAAACCGCTGTCGATCAGCCAGCGTTGGTCGCCGCATTCGATCAGCGCGCTGCACGGGCGGCGGCGCAGGCTTGCGTCGCTGCGCGCCAGACCGCACGCGGGGCATTCGCAGCCGTACACCGGGACTTGCCGCGCGTCACCGGTGCCGAGCAGCGTCAGGCGCATGCCGAGTGCCCGTGGTCGAGGCAGCACAGCAGGCGCTCGACCGTATGTTCCAGCGGCCCGGAGTTGTCCAGCACGAACAACCCCGCCCCATGCCCCGCGATCAACTCAGCGGTGAACCGCGTATTGCGTGCCAGGCGCTCCTCGATATCCGCCAATGCCTCACGCCCGCGTGCGATCAAACGCTGGCGCAACACCGCCTGGTCCACCGTCAACAGCAACACCAGCGACGTCGGATAACGCGCGCGGGTCTGTGCCAAGTGCGCGCGGGAGCCGTTGACCAGCACGTCGTCACCCGCCGCCAGCCACGCGTCGATCTCCTTGGGAATGCCATAGGACAAGCCATTCGCCTGCCAGCTGAGGGCAAAGGCGCCCTCCGCCTGCAGCGCGGCGAACTGCTCCGGGCTGACCCCTTGCGCCGCCTCGCCCACTGCTTCCGCCGAGCGGGTGATAACGCGGCGCACGATACGGCAACCGCGCTCGGCCAACCGTGGGCGTGCGGCATCCAGCAGGCTGTCCTTGCCCGAGCCGGACGGCCCGATGAGATAGATCAACCTGCCTGCCATCAAAACACCCTCTTCGCTTGTCGCCATACTTGTTGCACCACCGGCAGCCCTTCGCGGCTGCGGGCCTGGACCAGGTCCGCGCGCAGGCCAATGGCGATTTCGCCGCGATCGCTGAGGCCCGCGGCTTTTGCCGGCGCCAGGCTGATCATCTTGACCGCTCGCGACAGGTCGCCGCCGTCCTGCTGGTCGGCCAGCACAAAGGCCGCCTGCAACAGGCTGGCCGGGTAATAGTCGCTGGAAAGTATATCCAGCAATCCCTCGGCCGCCAGGCCGGCGGCGGCCACATTACCCGAGTGCGACCCACCGCGCACCACGTTCGGCGCGCCCATCAACACTTTCATGTCCAGCGCCTGGCAGCCCTTCGCCGCTTCCAGGGTGGTGGGGAATTCGGCGATGGTCATGCCGTAGCCTGCCGACTCTTGCACGTGGGCCAGCGTCGCATCGTCGTGGCTGGCGACGGACAGTCCGCGCGCCAGGCAATGCTCGACGATGGCGGCGCGATAACGGTCGCTGTACGCCAGGGAGTTGGCCTTTTGCAACACGATGAACGCGTCCATGGTTTCGTCGTTCAGGTGGTACTTGCCCATGTAGTACTCACGGTACTTGGATTCAAGCACGAACTGGCGCTGGCCCGGCGAATGGTCCATCACCGACACCAGTTGCACCAGCGGGTTTTCCACCAGGTCGCGGAACACGCTGAGGGTGTCCGGGTGGCACAACTCGCAGCGCAGGTGCAGGTGGTGCTCGGCGCGGGTCAGGCCGGCACCTTCTGCCTGGGCGATGGCATCAAGCATCGCCGGCAGCTTTTTCATGCGGTTGCCCTTGGGGTTCACGTCGCCGATGGACACCGCGTCGAACACCGTGGTGATACCCGCCGCGATGATCTGCGCATCGTGGCTGAGCACGGCCGAGGTCGACGGCCAGTCCACGCCGGGGCGCGGGGTCATGTGTTTTTCCAAATTGTCGGTGTGCAGCTCCACCAGGCCCGGCAACAGGAAATCACCGCCCAGGTCCTGAGCCTGGGGCAACTGGCTGCGCCCTTCAGCGAGGTCGACGATCTTGCCGTCGCGCAGCACCACCGAGCCCAGGAACATGCGATCAGCCGTGACAATCTGGGCATTACTGAGGATCTGTTCAGCGGGCATTTGCGTATTCCTCTTGGGCAACAGGCGTGGGGGTCATGTCGAAATGGCGGTCGGCAACCGCTTCACGAGCGGCGCGGTCGTGGAAGATGCCGATCAGCGCCGCGCCGGCGGCCTTGACTTCGTTCATCAGCTCCAGCACCACCTGGCGGTTGTTGTCGTCCAGGGACGCGGTGGGCTCATCCAGCAGCATCACCGGCCAGTCCACCATGAAGCCGCGGGCGATGTTGACGCGCTGTTGCTCACCGCCGGAGAAGGTGCCGGGCGCCAACTGCCACAGGCGTTGCGGGATATTCAAGCGGGTCAGCAGGTGTTCGGCACGCGACTGCGCATTGGCCTTGGACCAGCCACGGGCCAACGCCGGCTCCATCACCACGTCCAGGCATGCCACGCGGGGGATTACCCGCAGGAATTGGCTGACGTACCCGAGGGTTTGCTGACGCACCTGCAAGATGTCACGCGGCTCGGCGCCGACCAACTCCAGCCACGCGCCCGCATGCTGCACACGAATGCTGCCACCCGCCGGCAAATAGTTACCGTACAAGGTGCGCAACAAGGTGCTTTTACCGGCGCCGGACTGGCCGTGCAGCACCAGGCATTCACCGCCCTGCACACTGAACTCGACGCCACGCAGCACGTTGAGCACCACGCCGTGTTGCTGATGCAGGGTGAAGGTTTTCGAGAGGTCACGGACCTCGATCAAGGCATTTGTCATGGCTGCAATACCGAAGACACCAGCAGTTGAGAGTAAGGGTGCTGTGGATCGTCGAGGATCTGGTCGGTGAGCCCGGTTTCCACCACACGGGAGCGACGCATCACCATCAGGCGGTCGGCCAACAGGCGCGCGACGGCCAGGTCGTGGGTGACGATCACCACCGCCAGATCCAGCTCACGCACCAAGCCGCGCAGCAGGTCGAGCAGGCGCGCTTGCACCGACACGTCGAGGCCGCCGGTGGGTTCGTCCATGAACACAAGCCGCGGGCTGGAGACGAGGTTGCGGGCGATTTGCAGGCGCTGCTGCATGCCGCCGGAAAAGGTGCGCGGCAAGTCATCAATGCGCTGCGGGTCGATTTCCACCTGGCTCAGCCAATCGAGACCGGCACCGCGCAGCTGCTCGTAATTGCGCACGCCCTGGGCCATCAGGCGCTCGCCGATATTGGCACCGGCCGACACGCCCATGCGCAAACCGTCGCGGGGGTTCTGCTCGACAAAGCCCCACTCGGTACGCAGCAAGGTGCGGCGCTCGGCTTCGCTGGCGCTGTACAAATCCAGCCATTCGCCGTCCTTGCTGCGGTAGCCGATGCTCCCCGCTTGCGGCGGCAGGCGCCCGCTCAACAGCGAGAGCAAGGTGGATTTACCCGAGCCGGACTCACCAACGATGCCCAGCACTTCACCGGGGTAAAGATCGAAACTCACGCCTTGGCAGCCCTTCTCCGGGCCGTACAACAGGGAGAGGTCACGCACTTGCAATAACGGCTGGCTCACTGGTTGTTCTCCTTGACGCGTTGCGCGCAATACCAGGTGTCGGAACAGACAAAACTCTGGGTGCCCGCATCGTCGAGAATCAGCTCATCGAGGAACGATTCATGGCTGCCGCAGATGGCGCAGTTGTGTTCCCACTTCTGTACTTCGAAGGGGTGGTCTTCAAAGTCCAGGCTGGTGACCTGGGTGTAGGGCGGCACCGCGTACAGGCGCTTCTCGCGACCGGCGCCGAACAGCATCAGCGCCGGGCTCATGTCGAGTTTCGGGTTGTCGAATTTGGGGATCGGCGACGGATCCATCACGTAGCGCTCGTCGACCATCACCGGGTAGGCGTAGCTGGTGGCGATATGGCCGAAGGTGGCGATGTCTTCGTAAAGCTTCACGTGCATCACCCCGTAATCATTCAGGGCGTGCATGGTGCGGGTCTCGGTTTCGGACGGTTCGATAAAGCGCAGCGGCTCGGGAATCGGCACCTGGTAGACCATGATCTGATCGGCCTGCAGCGGGGTTTCCGGGATGCGGTGGCGGGTCTGGATCACCGTCGCGTCCGGCGTGGCTTCGGTGGTGGCGACGCCTGCGGTGCGCGCAAAAAAGCGGCGGATCGACACGGCGTTGGTGGTGTCGTCGGCGCCCTGGTCGATGACTTTGAGCACGTCCTCCGCGCCGAGGATCGCGGCGGTCAATTGCATGCCGCCGGTGCCCCAGCCGTAAGGCAACGGCATTTCGCGGCCACCGAACGGCACTTGGTAACCGGGGATCGCCACGGCCTTGAGCAAGGCGCGGCGGATCATGCGTTTGGTCTGTTCGTCGAGGTAAGCGAAGTTGTAGGCGGCGTCATTCATGGCTCGGGCCCTCGGCCGGTTGGCGCAGTTTGCGGATCAGTTCCAGTTCGGACTGGAAGTCCACGTAGTGCGGTAATTTGAGGTGCGAGACAAAACCGGCCGCCTCGACGTTGTCGCAGTGGGCCAGTACGAATTCTTCACGCTGGGCCGGCGAGACGATCTCTTCGTTGTATTCCCCCGCGCGCAGCGAACGGTCCACCAGCGCCATGCCCATGGCCTTGCGCTCGGCATGCCCGAAGGCCAACCCGTAGCCGCGCGTGAACTGCGCCAGTTCAGTGGCTGAGCCGACGAACTGGTTGACCATCTCGCACTCGGTCACTTCGATGCTCCCCAGGCAGATGGGAAACCCCAGCTCTGGCGGGTCGATCCACACCTCGACGTCGCCGATGCGGATCTCGCCGGCAAACGGGTGATTACGGCCGTAGCCACGCTGGGTCGAGTAGCCCAGCGCCAACAGGAAACCTTCATCGCCACGGGCCAGGGCTTGCAGGCGTTCGGCGCGGCTGGCCGGGTATTCCAGCGGGTCGCGGGTGATATCGGCGACGCTGGCGTTGTCGTCGGTTTCGGTCTTGATCAGGCCTTCTTTGGCGAGCAGGCCGAGCACCCGTGGGCAGGCTTCGATGCGCGCATCCGGCGTAGTCTGCGGGCCGGGGTATTCACCTTCGGCCAGCAGCGAAAAATCCAGCAGCCGGTGGGTGTAATCGAAAGTCGGGCCAAGCAACTGGCCGCCGGGCACGTCCTTGAACGTGGCGGACAGGCGCCGGCTCAACGACATCTGCGCAGTGTCGATCGGCAAGCTCGGGCTGAAGCGCGGCAGCGTGGTGCGGTAGGCGCGCAGCAGGAAGATCGCTTCCACCAGGTCCCCCGCCGCTTGCTTGATCGCCAGCGCGGCGAGTTCTTCGTCGAACAGCGAACCTTCGGTCATCACCCGTGCCACAGCCAGGGGCAGTTGCTCGCGGATTTGCCTCACGCTCAGTTCAGGAATCGCGGTATCGCCCCGGCGTTTTTTCGCCAGCAGGCGGTGGGCATTGTCGATGGCCTGTTCGCCACCTTTGACGGCTACGTACATCAGGCACGCTCCTCTGCGACACGGCTGCTGCGCGGCAGGCCGATCAGGTGGTGGCCGGCGGCAAACAATACATCCAGGCCACGGGGGAAGGCTTCGCGACGCTGGCGCTCCAGCCAGAAGGCTTGCGGCACGGGCACCTGAACCTGGCGCGGGGCCTTGATGCCGGGGCCGCGCCAGAGCAGGCCGCGACCGGATTCCAGGTCGGTGAGCTGTACAAGCAGGGTGCAGGACTGGTCGGGATAGCGATCATTGCCGTGGTTGAAACCACTGAGGTCGAGCAGGTCTTGCTCACCGAGCAAGGCGAACACCGCGTCTTCACGGTTCGCCGTCAACGGGCAACCACAGTGGAACGCCAGGTTGGCGCGGATCAGCGGCGTGTCGAAGCTCGGCGCCAGCCACAGCGGCGTGTCCCCATCCAGCATCGCCAGGCACAGGGCATAGGTGGCGGGCGCCAGGCCATCGAGGCGCGGCGCGCAGGGCAGGTGCTGGATCAAACCGGGTTCGGCCAAGGTTTTTAGGGCGGCACGAAAACCGCGCTGGGCGTCCAGGACCGGGTCGACAAACGCCGGTTGCAACAGTTGCGCATTCATCAGTTTTCTCCTCGAACCAACGTGAAGAACTCGACCTTGGTCGCGGCGGTGTCGGCTTCTTTTTGCGCGCGTCGAGCGGTCTGTGTATTGGCCAGCGCGGTGATCAAATCGCTGAGCCAAAGACTTGGCTGCGTGCCTTGCAAGTGGGCATCGGCCAGGGCCGCCAATTCGGCGTGGGCCTTATCGCGCCCGGCCAGGTAGCTGTAGCCGGTGCGACCATCGGCCAGGCGCACCACGCAGCGGGTCACACTCATTTCGCCGACGTTGAACGGCGCGCCATTGCCGCCCATGCGGCCGCGCACCAGGGTCATGCCGATTTCCGGGGCGCGGATCAGTTGGTATGCCGCGTCTTTCAACGCGGCTTCGTGAGGTTGCAGTTCACTGAGTTGGGCGCGGGCGAGCACACCAATCCAATGCTGACGCGGGGACAGATTCATCAGGGTCTCCATCAGGTCACCACTTGGTACTGGAAGCGATCGGAACGGCTGGTGGACTGCGCCAGCTCCACCGGGCGGCCGTCGCGATCGCGGGAAAGGGTGAATACGGTGAGGGCCGGCAAGTGCCGAGGCATCATCAGCAGCGCGGCTTCATCACGGTTGGGCAAACGCGCACCGATCAGGCTTTGGGTGCGCGTCAGCGGCAGGTCGCGTTCGCGCAGGTACTGACGCAGCGAACCGCCGGTGTAGTCAGCCAGCAACGGCGCACGGCTGGCGCAGTAGCGATGGCGGATCAGGCTGACGGGCTGGTGGTCGAGCTTGCGCAGGGTCTGCAGCTCGATCATCGGCGCCATTTCGGCAATGCCCAAGTGCTGCGCCTCATCGCGGCTGGCGTAGCAGTAACGGCGCTTGAGCAGCACCGCTTCCACGCCCACGCCTTGGGCCGACAGCGACTGGCTGTAGGAGGTCTCGGCGCCCATCGGGTAGATCAAGGGGCGATCAAGTACCTGGGTGCCCTTGCCCTGGCGGCGCAACAGGCTGCCTTCGAATACCAGCTCGTCGATGGCGCGGCGCAGCGTGTGGCGGTTGACGCCAAAACGCTCGGCCATGTGCACCTCGCCAGGCAGGAAGTCGCCGGCGCTGTAGCTGCTCAATTCACGGCGCAGGATATCCGCGAGTTCGCGGTACACCGGCTCATCTTGTCTAGACAACTGCATGCTTAAAAAAAGCGCCGCGCGGGCACCCCTCCGACGTCAGATGAACTGCTTGCGCAGGCGTTGGGACAACACATCGATACAGCTCACCACCACGATGATCACCAGCAGCACCGCGCAGGTTTGTACAAACTGAAAGGCGCGGATGTTTTCCCAAAGGATCACGCCGATCCCGCCCGCGCCGACCATGCCGACCACCGTGGCCGAGCGCACATTGGCTTCGAAGCGGTACAGCGCGTAGCTCACCCACAGCGGCATCACCTGGGGGATCACGCCGTAGATCACTTCCTGCAAGGCACTCGCGCCAGTGGCACGCACGCCTTCCACCGGGCCTGGGTCGATGGCTTCGACGGCCTCGGCAAACAGCTTGGCGAGGACGCCGGTGGTGCTGATCCACAGGGCCAAAACGCCAGCGAAGGGACCGAGGCCGACGGCGACCACGAACAACATCGCGAACACCATTTCATTGATGGAACGGAAGGCGTCCATCACCCGGCGCAGCGGTTGGTGGATCCACCAGGGGGTGATGTTGTCGGCGCAGAGAATGCCCAGCGGCACCGAGCAGACAATCGCCAACACCGTGCCCCACAGGGCGATCTGCACGGTGACGATCATCTCCTTGAGGTAGGAGCGCCATTCGTGGAAGTCCGGCGGGAAGAAGTCGGCGGCGAAGGTCGCCATGTTTCCGGAATCGCGGTACAGCGCCAGCGGGTTCATCTCGGCGCCGTGCCAGGCCCAGGCCAGCAGGACCAGGAACAGGCCCCAGCCGAGGTATTGCGGCCAAGTGCGTTTGCCGACGGCTTCAGCGTGCAAGGTTGTCATGGGTCACTCTCAATAGCGGTGGGAACTGGATCTCTGTGGGAGCGGCGGTGCGACGATTCGACTTGCTCGCGAATGCGGTGTGTCATTCAATGCATCCGGCGACTGATTCACCGCTTTCGCGAGCAAGCCCGCTCCCACATAAACCCGGCTCCTACAGGGGGTTAGCCGTTAGCTGCGGTTTTTTTGTCGAGTTCGGTGATGCGCTGTTGCAACTTGGCCAGGTCAGCATCGATATCGGCGAGTTTCTTGGCCTTATCCGCCGCTTCCAGCTTGTCGTCCGCGCTGATCGTGGTGCGCTGCTTGAACAGCTCCAACTGGCGGATCGGCAACAGTTGGTCGTCGCTGGAGGCAAGGAACTTGCCCAGCTGCATGTTCTTCAGCACGGCCTTCTCTTCATCGGTGTCACCGTAGTGGGCGAAGAAGTCGCGGATCTTGGTTTTCTCGCTGTCGCTCAAGGCCTTGCTCCACACCATCGGGTCGGCCGGGATCAGCGGTGATTTCCAGATCACCTTGAGCATGGCGGCCTTGTCCGGCTGGGTGACTTCCAGGCGCTCCCAGCTTTCGGTGTTGAAAGTGGCGACGTCCAACTGCCCTTTGGCGACGCTCAAGGCGTTCACTTCATGGCTGGAGTTGAGCGTGCGCTTGAACGCCGTGGCGGCATCCACATTGTTCTTGGCAAACACGTAGTAACCCGGCACCAGGTAGCCCGAGGTGGAGTTCGGGTCACCGTTGCCAAAGGTCAGGTTCTTGGCGTTCTTGAGCATGTCTTCAACGTTGTTGATCGGGCTGTCCTTGCGCACGATCAGCACGCTCCAGTAACCGGCGGCACCGTTGGCGGCGGCGGTCTGGGCGAAGATCTCGCCGTTGGAGCGGTCCACCGCTTCCATCGCGGCCTTGTTGCCGAGCCAGGCCACGTCGACCTTGTTGAAGCGCATGCCCTGGATCAGCCCGGCGTAGTCGGAGGCGAAGGTGGCGTTGATGGTCAGGCCGGTCTTCTTGTGCATGTCATCCAGGAACGGCTGCCAGATGCTCTTGAGGTTCTGCGAAGACTCGGTGGACATGATGCCGAAGTTGATCGCCTTGTCGGCGGCATGGGCATTGCCCAACGCCACACTGGCCAGCAACACCGCAGACAGAAAGACGTGACCGATACGGTTCAACATGGAAAGGATTCCTGTGGGTCGTGAGTAAGGTTTCAAGCGCGCGCCAGGGCCAGCCGAGGGGTGACGGAGGTTTGGCGGGACTGGTCGGAAAACATCAGGCTGGTGTCGACGTCGGCACCGTACAAATCATTGAGGAAGTGGCTGCTCATCTCGCTGCCCTGACCGTCGAAATGAATACGGCCACCTTTGAGGGCCACGGCACGCGGGCAATAACGCATGGCGTAATCGACTTGATGCAGGGTCACCACCACGGTCTTGCCGTCGCGGCGGTTGATGTCGGCGAGGATCTCCATGACCTTGCGTGCCGACTCCGGGTCAAGCGAGGCGATAGGCTCATCGGCCAGGATCACCTCGGCGCGCTGGGTCAGCGCACGGGCGATCGCCACACGCTGCTGCTGGCCGCCGGACAAGGTCGAAGCCCGCTGCGCGGCCAAGTCAGCCAGGCCAACGCGCGCCAGGGACTCCAGGGCAAACGCCTTCTCTTCGGCATTGAACAAGCCGAGGTTGCCGCGCCAGCGCGGCATGCGGCCCAGGCAACCGAGCAGCACGTTGTCGAGCACGCTCAGGCGGTTGACCAGGTTGAACTGCTGGAAGATGTAGCCGATGTCTGCGCGCAGCCGCCGCACCTTGCCATTCAAGCGCCCACTGGCCTGCACTTCCCGGCCCAGCACCTTGACGCTGCCGCCATTGCTCTTGTCGCAACAGGCCAGGCCCGCCAAGTGGCGCAACAAGGTGGACTTGCCAGAACCGGAAGCGCCAATCAGCGCGACCATCTCACCTGGGGCAATGGTGAGTTCGAGGTCGACCAACGCGGATTTCTTCGCAAAGGTCTTGTTCAAGTGATCGACATGGATAGCGTGATTCATGGGCTTCTCTGTCTTGTTTGAACAGCCACGGGGTGGCTGCGTTTGAGTTCAAACGACAGTAGGCGCGGGAGGTGTCAGTGCTATTACTTGCACATGACTGGAGGGGGTCGGTTGGATGAAGGTTTTGTGAAAGGTTGAAGGTGGGTAGGCAGTGGTCTGCGGCGAAGACGTCTGGCACAATCGGCGCCATTAATTAGCCAGCATCCGCCGTCACAGGGCAGGCTCAAGCGTTTAGGGATGAACATTGAAAGACAAGCAAAGTAACAAGCACTCGCTCACATGGCTGGTGCTGGCAAGCGTACTGACCGCAGGCTGCGCAGGGCACCCTGCTGCACCCGTGGTCGAGCGCAACCCTTGCCTGGATGAAGGCCCGGTGCACAGCGTAGCGTTTGACCAGTGTGTGAATGATCGAGCGGCGGACCGAGCGGAAGCCCTCAGGCTCCTGCTGGACGATGCCAACCCCAACCCTCGCCAGCAAGCATTGGCCGAGCCTGGCCCTGACGACTACCAAGACGCCGACTTTCCAGACACACCCAACCCCATGCTTTACCAGGGTACAGACTCTGTCACGGCAGCTGAACGCCGGGCACTGCCCTACAAGATCAGAATCACCTGGAAGTACACCTCCAAAACCCTCAGGCCAGCGCCCCGAGACCTCTCCCGGATGGAACAGATGCGCAGCCTGATCGTGCCGTCCGTGCAGGAACAAGGGCTGGCGAAGTGGCTGTGCACGGTGACGGGTGGGCAGCAGGTGCAGTGGATTTTCTATGCCAAAAGCGAGGAAAGCTTCAGGGCCCAGGTGAATGCCGCGCTGGCCAAAAGCGGCCCCTACCCGCTGGCGTTCACGACCCATAAAGAACCTGCGCTGAGTGGTGAAATGGGCGGGGCTGAAACGGTCCGCATCACGCCCAAAACCTGTATGGAATGACGGGTGGCGAGCAGGCTTGCCCTGCGTTGGGTTGTGCAGCAGCCTCAACAAGGCGGCCGCGATAAGTCAGACAGAACGCGTGGGCAGGTTTTGGGGCCGCTGCGCAGCCCAACGCGGGCAAGCCCGCTCGCCACAGAGTTGTACGTAGCAATTAAATTGGGGCAGTCACTGGAAACGCCATGACGTTGAAATCGTCCAAAACCAGCATCTCTCCATTCGAAAGCTGCCAGTTAAAGAAGTCCGAAAAGTCTCCTCTGGCTAGAGCGCGAATCACCTTCGCCACAAATCCATGCGCGACCAGCAGTACAACACGCTCAGGATAAAGCGCTGCCAGTTCCACCAAACCTTGATGTACACGGGCAACCACATCTGCAATCGACTCACCGCCCGTTGGCCCAACCGCCCATTGGCGCGTTATGTTCTGCGCCCAGAGCTGCGGGTGCATTGCTTTTGCCTCAGCCTGTGTCAGCCCTTCGAACACACCGACGTCACGCTCGCGAAATTCGCCCATTGTTAATAGCTCAAGATTCAACTCACCGTTAAGAATTTGCGCGGTTTGCTGGGCTCTCACGCGCGGAGAGACAATTAACACCTCAATGCCGCTGGGCAGTTTCTTGCTGAGAGACGCAGCCTGTTCCCCAATGTCATCAACCTAAGCTGCAGCCCTGCCCAAGGCAAGCCCCC